>JAJDXD010000092.1 GCA_022823405.1 Gammaproteobacteria bacterium | reverse complement strand
GCGGCACAGTGGCTGCAGGATGAGCGGACGAAATTATTCAGTGAGGTTGCCCGGCAGCAACGCCTGCAGGGTTGAGATGGGATGGCAGAGAAAAACTCAATTTTGGCAAGATTTATTCGATCACCGCAGAATAAACCTGTTAATAAATCCATAAAAAACACCAGGAATTGCGCGCTTTTGGGAGGCGCATATCCTTGTTGCTACGCAACTGTTTTTTTACGGATTTATTAACAGGTTTATTTCCGCTCCGTGGTTAATTTCAGACTCATTTTGCAATTGGAAAACACTGTTGATTAATTTTTCTTTCACACTTAGGGAGAATTTCCAATGACTAAGATATTTCAAGAACGCAGAAGAGATTTCCTGAAAAAGTCTGCTGCAGCAGCAGGTGTAATTGCGGCGCCTGCTTTAATTACAAGTCGAAAAGCCTGGGCTGAACCCACTGAGCTCAATATGCTTGCGTGGTATGGTCACGGAGAACCCGACATAGTTGAAGAATTTGAGGCGATGAACAACGTAAAGTTCAAACCCAAATACTATGCGGGTGGAGACAACATGCTGGCTCTGATTGCTCAGTCCCCTCCCGGTACATATGATGTCATCCTTTCCGATGCTGAGTTTGTACAGTTACTCAACGAAGCTGGTTACATCGTGGAACTAGACCCGGCTGATTATCCATTCGATGACTTTATTGCTGAAGAATTCACCAAATATCCGGGACACTGGAAAGATGACAAACTTTATTCAGTGATGGTTCGCTTTGGGCATCTTGGAGTTTCCTATAACACAACCGCTGTCACTGCTGCTGAAGCGATGAGTTATTCCTGTTTCTGGAAACCAGAGCTGGAAGGTAAGGTCGGTCATTTTGACTGGCATTTACCAAATCTGGGTATGATGAGTCTTTACAACGGAAACAATGATCCAGGGCCGTTCAATATTTCGGGCGATGCCTGGGATAAAGTGCAGGAAACGACTTTGAGCCTGCGATCTCAAGTCGGTGGATATTTTGATTATGGTGGCACATTCAATTCGCTGAAAAATCAGGAGATGTTGGCCACTTGTGGAATTGGAGACTGGATTACCGGTGTACTGGAAAGAGATGGCGCCCCGGTCGCTTCAGTGGTTCCTGAAGAAGGCGGCATTCAATGGACGGAGTCATACTCGATTGGAGTTGGTTCCAAACATGCTGATCTGGTAAATAAGTTCATTCAGTACATGCTCAGTCCTCCGGGACAGGCGCGATCAGCACAAATGGCTGCTTATCCAGCCTTCTGTGTCACTCATGGCGGTTTGGCTGAACTTAGAAACGTCAATTTGGCCGAAGCTGAGAGAACTGGACAGATTGAGGGTGCTCCCAACAGTCCGATTGCTTTGATTGAGCAAGGTCGAGTTCATTTCAGAGATATTCCTCGCCAACAGTCTCTTGAAGATTGGAATGACTTCTGGTCCGAGTACAAGAACGCCTAGTTGAGAAATCAACTCTCACGTACAAACTGAAAAATAATTCAATGGCAGAGAGCATTTGACTTCTCTGCCATTGAGTATTTGTTCATTGAAAGGATCAGGATACGCCCATTTCCAGCATGCGGCAAATGAGCTTGTTCAAAGTTGATGGTTACGCGCTGACATGGCGATTACCACTGTTGGTATGGCAGTCGATTTTTTTCATCGGGCCTCTCGTTTTTATGGTAGCCATTACCTTTTTTCTGGTGAAAAACTACCGTATGCGGGAAGCTTTCGAGATGATCAACTGGATCAAAATGTTGAGCCGTGGTTATTTCTGGGATTCGTACTTTCTTACCCTGTGGCTGGCGACGCTATCGACACTAACCGCAACAATTGTTGCCTTTCCAGCATCCTACGCACTCGCATTCAAAGCTTCTGCGACTGTGCGAAGATGGGCGGTCTTTTTTCTGATTATTCCATTTTTTACCAGTTACCTGGTTCGCACATTCTCCTGGTACGTAATTTTGGCAGAACACGGTGCCATCAATGCGGTTTTGAGTTGGTTCGGACTGGGACCTTTCACCATGTTGAATACCCCATTTGCGACAATAATTGGCTATATGACCTTATGCCTGCCGTTAGTGGTGGTATTGCAAACACTTTCTCTGGCCAACGTTGATAAGAATTTAATTGAAGCAGCGTGGAATCTGGGCGCAGGCTGGATGCGTACGGTATTCGGCGTAATTGTGCCGCTTGCAAAGACGGGTCTAATCATCGGGGCAGTGATTTGTTTTATCCTTTCCTACGGTGATTTTGTTGCTCCGTATTATCTTGGAGGTTCAAAACCACCGACGCTTTCGATATTGATCATTGACACTACAAAATCGGGCCAACAATGGCCCCGGGCAGCAGTAGTTGCAGTGATGATGATGGCTACATTGATTAGTGTGGCATTTACTGCAGTTTACTTAGCTTATCGCAGAAAATAGTGAACACACGAATTGACAAATTAATTACGGCAGGATTAATCCTATACGTCGTTGCAGTGTTCATTTTCGTGTTTGCGCCGATCATCACGAGCATGATCTTCTCATTCAACTCGGATCGATTCGCTTCAATTCCACTCGGCTCCTTTACTCTGCATTGGTATGAAACTGTGTACAACGACCCGGATGTTTGGGATGCAGTTCAAACTAGCATCATTGTTGCTGTGTCAGTTGGAATACTCTCTACATTCATCGGATTTTGCACAGCCTATACTGATTACCGATATTCATTTCGCTTCAAGAATGGTTATTTGGTCCTGGCACTATTGCCTCCGACGATCCCACTGATCATTATCGCACTGGCAATGCTGGCGTGGTTTGCGAGAATCGGTGCCTCAGGACAGATCTGGTCGGTTGTCATTGCCCATACAGTCTTGTGTTCACCCTTTGCAATGGCGGTTATCCGACTACGGCTGCAGCAGATAGACCTCGATCTGGAACCTGCAGCATGGAACCTTGGTGCGAGTGAATGGGTAGCGATGCGATATGTAATCGTACCGTTTTGCAAACCGGCGATCGTCGCAGCAATGTGCTTAACGATGGCAGTTTCCTTTGATGAATTTGTTGTCGCTTGGTTCGTATCGGGTCTGAACAAAACGGTTCCTGTCATTATTCTTGAAATTCTTCAAGGAAATGTAGACCCTCAGATTAATGCCATTGGTACATTCGTATTTGTAACTTCAATGACTCTTGTGGTGATCGCCCAACTATTAGTAACTTTGCGCTCCCCCAAAAGGAGTTCAACCTAGATTGTGATATATGGCTGAAGCACAAATCGTATTTGAAAACGTGGTTAAACGCTTTGGTTCGGTGTTGGCTGTTGAACGCGCAAATTTTAAAGTTCATGCAGGAGAGTTCCTTGGCATCATGGGTTCGAGTGGTTGTGGCAAAACTACAATTTTGCGCATGCTTGCTGGTCTTGAAACCCCAACGGAAGGGGAAATTCGATTAAACGGAATGCGCCTTAATGAAATCAAACCAGCCGATAGAAACACACCGATGGTATGGCAGAATCTCGCACTTTTTCCTTTTCTGTCGGTGCGTCAAAATGTAGAGTTTGGGCTGAAAACTAGAGGAATAGCTTCTGATGAACGCAAAAAGAGAGCAATGCAATGGCTCGACAGAATGGAAATTGCAGAGTTGTCTGAACGGCAAATTCATCAACTTTCCGGCGGGCAGAAACAGCGAGTAGCGTTGGCTCGAGCTCTGGTTACCGAACCTCCGGTTTTGTTGCTTGATGAGCCGCTTAGTGCTCTGGACGCGAATCTGGTCATAAGAATGCAAGGTGTATTGACGCGGTTACAAAAGCAGCTTGGAATTACTTTCATTTATGTCACTCACAGTCAATCTGAAGCATTTGCGATGACTGATCGGGTCATCATTATGAGCAAGGGACGAATCGAACAAATTGCTACTGCACAAGAAGTATTTCGACGCCCGGCCAATCGATTTGTCGCAGAATTTGTCGGTTCAAACAACATATTGGACGGGAGGGTGACGGCAATAGAAGATGGTTCAATTGTCGTTGATACCAATATTGGAGCTGTGACAGTTGTTGTGTCGCAAAATGATGATTTCAAAGTTGATGATCATGTTGAAATGGTGATCAGCGCAGACAAAATCGAATTGAGTTCGCAGCCAACAGGGTCCACCAATGAGTTTCGCTGTTCGCTCATCAGCGAGGAATTCATCGGTTCCATCATCGGATTGCTGGTAGAAACTACGAACGGTTTCGAAATAAAAATTCAAAAACCACATCATGAACTTGAGCTTCACAATTTAACTGAAGTAGGTACGCTGTGGTTTAGCTGGAATCTGGATACTCCCTATTTACTTCCTCGTGATGCATGAGTGAGGTGATTGTTAGAATATTTCAATAAGATTGACCTGTATCACACCCACCTAAAGGTCGATTCAGCCTTCAAATCAGATATCTTTGCCTGAAGTACGCTTAGTGAGTAGGGAATAAGACACATTCATAGGTTTACATAACAATTCTTTTCTCGCAAAATGTGACCGACACTCATTCCGCGGTAAAAATCCGTGCATGTCAATATTGAATTGATTAGAAACGTAACTGTTCATCCGATGGACCACGTAGGTCGATAGCCAGGGGTAAAGCGGAGAGAGAAAAGAAATGGAAAATAGTCGACTGAATCCAATAATCAGAAAGGTACTGGCGTGGGCCACAGTAGTGCTGGCTCTCTATGTACTACTCGCTGCAGTTGGAGTGGTTGGCACAGGTTTTAAAAAGGTCTTTGGCGGACCGAACGGAATCGAATCACTGTTCGTATTGGCAACGAATCCGTTCATTGGACTAGTCTTCGGGATTTTGGCAACCGCGCTTATTCAGTCTTCAAGCACCGTCACAGCCATAATTGTTGGTCTCGTTGCAGGCGGATTGCCAATTTCTATAGCCATTCCCATGGTGATGGGGGCTAATGTTGGGACCACAGTAACCAACACGATTGTCAGTTTTGGTCATATCAATCGGCCATCGGAGTTCAAAAAAGCTTTTGCTACTGCCACTGTGCACGACTTTTTTAACCTCCTGAGCATTGTGATCTTCCTCCCGCTGGAACTCGCATTTGGACTTTTAGAGAAGTTGAGTTATTGGTTAACTAGCATTGTTGAAAATATTGGAACCGTTGACGCTTCTGGCAAGAGTATTTTCAAGACTATAGTGGGTTCAGGTACAGAATTTGCACAGTTCATGATATCTGGTTTATCAGACGTATGGGCTGGAGTCACACTCATCGTAATGGGAATCGTGCTAATTTTCATATCGATTTTGCTTCTTGGGAAAGTGCTACGAGATGTGTTCGTTGGTAAAGCTCAGAAATTTCTTCAGACTGCTGTAGGCAAAGGTCCTGTCACTGGCATATGTTCTGGAGCATTGGTTACAGTTCTAGTTCAGTCATCTTCTACTACAACCAGCATTATTGTGCCATTGGCGGGAAGTGGAGTCATTGAACTTCGACACGCTTACCCTTTTACCCTTGGAGCCAATATCGGTACTACGATAACTGCCCTGTTAGCTGCAACTGCAATTGTGGGGCCAACTCATGAAGTGGCACATCAAATTGCTTTTGCTCACTTTCTCTACAATCTTCTCGGAGTTATCGTTATTTACGGTATTAAGTGGTTGAGAAACATCCCAATTGCAGGGGCAATTTGGATTGCGCAACTTGGCGCGGAACATAAGACATTAGCAATTGCCTACATTTTGTTAGTGTTCTTTGGCATACCAGGAGCACTGGTACTTTCCAAAGCGTGGATAGGTTGAAGCTTTCAGCTCGTTGGACCATCGCGCAAGTCACAGCGAAGCATCGCTATTGAGTTTTCTTGTTTTAGATGACTCCCAATACCACAACAGTAAAAATTTCAGTACTAGTGCAAAATTGAAGACTTGCGTCATTTTAACAACGACCATGATGTAAATAATTCCTATGAAATCAATCAATTGTCTCATGACTCACCCACCAATACTTGATCAAATTGGATTAATACTTGTACCGAACGGTATAAGGAATCGGGATTGAGAACAAAATAATTAACAGGTGCGTTCAGTTCAATCTTGAATCAGTGGTGAAAGAATCAGACTGTCTGTGCTGATGTTCATTAAATTGAAGGAACTCATCTCAATCAATTGTGATGGTTAGACTCACCATCGATGAGAAACTGATACGATAGAGATTGAGTCAAATTCGCTTCCTCGCAACACTGGGGGGAGGTGCCGTTCACACAACCCAGATACCCTCAATTGATCTGCTTGATCACAAGGACTTAGTACTGGTCTGGCCGACTTGACTTGGTCGTCCACCCCTTAGCCAGTAGTTGATTCTTGTTCTTTTATAACATTACATATATTATTGTTTTTATTGAGTTATTTTGGTAGTTTTGATTTTCAATCATGTCTGATTGTGCTATATTTTCAATCATGATTTCGATAGTTTCTTCAGTCATTGATGCGCTCTTTCATGTACTTGTAAGTGCTTGGGAAGTCTATCTTCTCTTGTCACCGTATTTCATCTTTGGATTAGCCGTTGCTGGTGTACTTTACATTCTGATATCCCAACGTACGGTTATTCGACTTATGGGACGTGAAGGACTTGCGAGCGTAACAACAGCCGCAGCTTTTGGATTGCCTCTGCCGATATGCTCCTGTGGTGTAATTCCGATCACTGCGACCCTTAGAAAAAAAGGTGCTAGCCGTTCAGCCTGCATGTCATTCCTGATCACGACGCCAGAAACAGGGATGGATTCGATACTTGTCACATGGGGACTAATGGGGCCGATTATGGCAATAATCCGACCCATCGGTGCTTTCTTCTCGGCATTGCTAGCCGGAATATGTTCGATCGCGATGATACGCGGCCCCGACCCGGTGCATGAACAAATCGAAGACGATCACCACCACCATCACCACCATCATCACCACGACCACAGCCATGATTTTGATGAAGACCCTGCGGTTGTAGGAGTTGGTGGCCTGATGACGTCAATCAAGGTATCTAGTATCAAGGTGTGGAACAAATTTGTAAATTGGACACAGATTTCTGAATGGAATCGCCCCACACTCGACCGCGGCGAGCTCGCCCTCCCTACGCGCGAAGTTCCAGACGCCGTACCATTGAGTCAAGTGGGCAAACGCATGTTCACATTTTCGTTCATTGAAATGGCAGACGACATACTCTTCGCGTTAGTCATCGGTGTGCTTCTGAGCGGCGTTGTTATGGTTCTTGTTCCAGACAATATTGCAGAGTATGGTCTTTACGGTTGGCGCATGTATCTTGTAATGTTAGTAGCAGGTGTACCACTATATATGTGCGCTTCTGCCAGCACTCCGATTGCCGCTGCACTCGTCGCAAAGGGATTCAGTCCGGGATCTGCACTCGTATTTCTTATGACTGGGCCGGCAACCAATACAGCAACCATCATTGTCCTGTTGCAGCAGTTCGGTTTGCGTTTCGTTTCAATATATATAGGCAGTATTGTCTTCGGGGCCGTTGTTACTGGGGTTGCACTAGACCTCTTGCTGATCTATTTTGGATGGGAAATTGCTCTGAACTTGGAGGGAAGTGGATCGGGTTTCGTGGGATTTCTCGAATGGAGCGGAGCTACGCTGTTAATGATCTTGATTGTATGGAGATTTTGGAAAGGAGCTGCCATTTCTGGATACCATGACTTGATGGGTAACATTAATTCAATCATACTGAGCATCAGTGGCCTGGCCAAAGATGCGCGAATGCGGGAGATTTTTTCTCTGAAATCTAAGCTTGTTCAAGTAGGCATTCCACTGATCTTGGTTGCCTACGTCGCTACAGGATTTACTGCAGTTCCAATTGGCCATTTAGGATACGGCAAGCTGTTTGGTGAAGTTCGATGGCCTGCGCTTGCTCCAGGTCTGCACTACGCTCCTCCTCAACCTTTCGGAATGATTGAAATAAAACCACACACAATCCACCACCGACTGATTGTGGGGTTGAAGGAGGGTTTGAATGTAGAAAATGAATCTCTAACATCTATAAAAGGCAATTCTGCCAGAAAAGCGCTACCAAATCAGTGGCATCCAAATGACGACACGCTAGCAAGAAAAACTTCTTTGTCGGAATTTCTGACTGGGGATGAAAGTCTGCTGCGAATATTGATTACGGTTCATTACAAAATAATAAATCCATATACCTTTTATTATCGATACCAAAGCAGGGAAGATCTTCTTGCTCACTACGTACAGGCGGTCACAAGGGAATACGTTGCCGTTCACGGATTGGATGACTTGATATCAAGAAAACGTAGCGAAATTGAACATTTTCTGTTGCACGACCTTAGCGAACATCTTGGACTTTCAGGTCAGGATTTGCACGGGACGCAGCATACCGAAGCTCACGATTTGATTTTTCGAGATGACCAGGGGACTATAGGTGGTATGTTGGAAGTTCAAAACGACTTGCAAATTCTGTCTGTGAATGTCGTGGACATTCATCCAACACCTGAAACAATACAGGCGTTTCGGGATGTGACAGATGCCAGCCAAGATCGCAGAAGATCTGTATTGGAAGCGGAACGGTCATTCACCCTGCTAGTACCGCGTGCAGTTGGGAATGCGGATATCAAACTAAAGCGTAATCAGGCTTTGGCTGATGGTCGCCTGATGAAGGCTCGAGCTGAAAAGCAAGCATTTCTTGCAAAAGCAGAGTCAGTTAGTAAAGCTCCCAACATACTGCAGGATCTTTTGTGGTACGAAACAATCGAGTCTGCTTACTACAACCGGCAGACTTTCATTTTACCGGAACAGAAAAACCCGCAGAATCTTACACTATGGCGTCGTGTCCCTAACATCTTTAGTCGACCAAGCCATGACGAAGGAATTGAACCAAATAAAAAATCGGAGCATGATTGATGAAACGTAGTGTAGCAATTGTAGTTGTGCTAGTACTGGCGTATTGGATTTTTGGCACCAGTTTGTACACGGTAGACGAGACTGAAGTTGCAGTCGTCACTCGTTTCGGCGAACCATTGGAGGATGTCCGCAACCCCGGATTGCAGGTCAAGCTGCCATGGCCAGTCGATCGAGTCATTCGTGTCGATATGCGACAGTTCATTCTCAAAAGCAGTGCACAGGAATTGCTTACGGATGACGAAAAAAATGTAGTTATCGAATTATTCCTGACATGGCGGGTAAAGAATCCCAAGCAGTTTGTAGCCACGGTGCAGAATAAACTGGGTGCGGAATCAAGATTGGAGGATTTATATGTTGCTCGACTAGGTGCGGCGGTTGGCAATCTAGCAATTGAAGATTTCATTAACGTTGGGACCGATAAAGTTGATTTTCACTTTCTGTCTGAAAGAATCCGCGAACAAGTTGACCAAACAGCATTCCAGAATTTTGGTGTTGGCGTAAATTCTGTTCAAATTGCTGGTTTTACCTTGCCCATTGAAAATCGAGCGAGCGTAGTCGGTCGAATGAAGGCGGAGCGGGCGAGAATCGCTGCGAGATACCGTAGTGAAGGTGCTGAAGAAGCGCTCAGGATAGAAGCCAAGGCTGCTGCAGAACATGAAAGAATATTAGCACGCGCCCATGCGGAAGCGACGAAAATTCTAGGTGAAGCGGAAGCGGAAGCATTGAAAGTTCTTGGCGATGCATACGCGAGAGATCCAGAATTCTATCGCTTCATTCGTAGTCTGGAGAGCTACGAATCCATCATCGGGAAACAGACCACACTGTTTCTGGAATCTGATTCCAAATTGTTGAAAGTGTTAAATGGCGAATGAACCGCTTCCAAACGAAGCTGAATTAGAACAAGAAACGCCCAGCGTTCGCATAATTCAGAATTCGTTCGACCGCATCAGGAACATTCCGTTAGCATATTACGGAATAGGCTTGATTGTCATCGCACTTATCGCAGTGATTTTTTCCGGCTTCTATCGGGTGAACATCGATGAAACTGCCACCAAGCGCCGCTTTGGTAAGCTAGTAAACGCGGAAGTACAACCTGGTCTTCGCTGGCATGTTCCGTTTGGAATTGAGCGCATTGACAAATTCAAGACAGCACGTGTCCATTCCATTCAAGTTGACACTCGAATCAATCCACAGATGTCAACTCTTTCAGGAGATTTCAATTTTGTTGATGCTACATTCGTTGTTCAATACAAGGTTAACGATCTCGAAAAATATTTATTCCGAACTAAAGATGCCATAGAAATACTGCGAGAAGAAATTCGTGGTGGTTTTATACAGTTGACTTCAAACATGTACATATACATGGTTTTGGTGACAGAGAAGCAATACATAGAAAATTCGATTGTGAACCTAGTTTCCGACAGAATAGATTTATTAGAAACTGGAATAGAAGTTGTTTCGCTGAATATGGTATCAGTTTCACCACCATTAGACGTTGTACCGGCGTTTCGCTCAGTTAATGATGCCAAGGCACAACGACTTGAAGTTGTCAACGCTGCACTGAAGAGAAAAGAACTGACTCTCGCACAGGCCAATGGTGTGGCGGCGCACATTGTTGATACTGCCGCTGCCAGTGCAGAAGCTCATGTTGATCAGGCACGCAGCGATGCCAATACTTTTTTGGCACTACTAGCTCGGAACCGTATTAATCCAGATCAGACTCAGCACACTCACTACTGGAATACAGTCAGAAAAATTTTGAGTAATGCGCGCGTCGTGGTTTTAAAGCCCGGAGAGACGCCGAATATTGCGATTAATTTGCTTGAAAGTCCAAGTGGTGTTCCAGGGATTGATGGCGAAGGAACGGGCGACCATGAAGATAAACATCTTTCAATGAGGCAAATAAGCGAAGAGGCTCAACATCCGGGGTCAGCTGCGAGTCACGTTACTGGCGAGATTCCAGACCGAGTACCTGGCTTTGGCGGACATCAGCCGGGGCAGGAACCGCATCATCTTGAAAATATTCCGGACAACACTCGGCGGTTGCCGAGTCATGCACTTGATCCGAATGTGAGAAATCCAGTGCCACCGGAACCCGGTCATCTCGGACTTCCACACGCTTCGAAAGAATCAGAAATGGAAATTGGAGGGCAGCACACCGAAAATGGGGATCAACAAGCGTACTTTACCGACGAAAAAGGCGCAGATGAGGGACAGAATGAGACTATGCATCAGAATACGGGAAATGAACAGATGCATCAGGAGCAACCGGAAGGTCAGTATCAGAAAGGGCAGCAAGCACAACATAATCAGGAAGGACAGCAGCGCGCGAATGGAGATATTCAACAACACATGAACCAATCAGCCTCGCAAGGACAACACGGTAGCTAGAGGCAAATCCGATGCACAAAAATCAAAAATAGAAGCATTTCGAGTCGTGGATGATGTTTCGAAGGAGAAGGAAATGGGTGGTGAGTCGCTTAGGTTAGTAAACCTGAGAATAAGAAGAGCTAGCGTACTAAAAGTCTTGCGTTGCACTCTGTTGATGCTTGTGCTGACTTCTTTATCAGCTAGCTCGGACGTCTGGGCATCTGAATCTGGTGTATTTTCCGATCGAATCGTATTCGGCCAATCGGCGTCTCTGAGTGGTCGAACTGAGAAAATTGCGCAAAGCATGGTTTCGGGTATACAAGCTGCGTTCGGCGAGATTAACTCGCAGGGAGGAATCAGCGGGCGTCGGCTAATCTTGGTGAGTGAAGATGATTCCTACGATCCTGCAAAAACCAGACAGATTATGCAATCATTCATTGATTCAAAAGAAATTTTTGCAATTATTGGTAGTATTGGTACACCAACGGCAAAAGTTGCCGCTGCTTTGACGGATCAATATAACGTGCCATTTATTGCACCTTTCTCAGGTGCTGATCTGCTGCGAAACAAGGAACGCTACAGCACCGTTGTCAACTTACGTCCAACATACAAGCAAGAAACAAGAGCCTGGGTGGAGTATCTCACTAGTATTGGTATTGACAGAGTTGCTGTCTTCTACCGAGATGATGCATACGGCAGATCTGGTTTGCGGGGAGTCGTGGAGGAACTTAGAAAACGAGACTTATTATTGATAGCAAGAGGTTCTCATTCTCGCAACCTAACTGTCACGTCTTCCGCAGTTTGGGAAATTCGCGATTCGGAACCGCAGGCAATCGGTATGGTTTCCTCCTATCGAGCGGCTTCAGATTTTATTCGCTATACCCGTTTGCAAGGCTTAAATCCATTGTTTTTGAATCTTTCTGTAGTTGGTGTTCAGGCACTTATTGACGAACTGGGAGACGAAGCACAGGGACTTGTATTTTCTCAAGTCTTTCCATCGTTGAATGATCAGTCTCTGCCTTTAGTCGCCCAATTCACGAAATCAATGGATGAATTTGCGAGAAAAAACTCTCTGGACGCGGAATCGGCGAAAAACTATGTTTCTTTTGAAGGATATTTGGCTGCGCGATTTGTAATTCATGTTCTTCAACGAATTGATGATGGTGAGATAACTAGACAATCACTGTTGGATTACATTTTCAATACACAGGAATTTGAGATTGGGGGTGTGAAGCTATTCTTCAAAGAAGGCGAGAATCAGGGAATGCACAGAGTTTACATTACTGAAATTGGAACCGGCAATCAGCTTGTGACGTTGGCTTCAATAGACATGCTAGAAAACAATTGAAAGCTATCTTGCCAAGACATTTACTTTCAAAAATTTTGAGATAAACGACCGTGAAACTATCAGAGTTTGAATTCGCTGCGCAGCAATACTGGCTTCGCAAACTGCTAGAAGTGCTCTATATGCGGCGCTCCACGATGTTTCGTTTTATCGTTGAATCTGCACGTATGCTTATTCTGGGGAATGGTGGTGGCGTCGCAATTACATTCGGCATGCTGAATTACCTTCACTTGGTCGGTGTATACCACTGGGTTTGCGTGTTCATGTTGCTGACATTCATTCTTGGTACTCTTTTTTCGACGATTACATTGTTTATGGTTACTGCGACAACGATCAAGGAAGCGCATTCTGCTGAAGTCGCTATTCACGAATTCGTTCACGACCGTCTGGAGCGGGATGAGGTATTGTTCTACTATGATGATACGACAAGGCGCCTTGCCTACTACTCAACTTGCATGGGAATCGTCAGCGTAGCTCTGCTCATTCTAGGTGCCTTGCAGGGCATGACTTTGGTGGCTCTCTATCTATAAGGCTTCACGAAAACAAATCCGGCCGAGCCTTTGTATGGTCTCCGTGCTGAGGCTTCGTATTCAAAGATCTCTCAGAATTTATCGTATGCTCCTAGATGCTCCTGTATAAAGCGAGCATACATGCTACAGGCAGCATAATTTCAACTGAATGACTGCTTTGGTCGCGAATGGCCTGTTTACTAAAACAGTTCAATTGAATTCAATGCAACTACTATTTTCAATTGAGAGCGATTGTTAGTCATGAAACTTGTCGAGAATAATTTTTTGATTCGAAATGCATCAGCCCAAGCAATTTTTCAAGGAGAGCACCATGTTTCGTAGCAGTTCAAAGTAAGCGTTCGGTCCAGGTTTAATATCTGCACCTAACGGGTCCAGTGTTCCAACTTGCAAATCCGTACCTTCAGAAATTATGTCCACCTCACTCGGGTCGAACTGCGGTTCCTTGAATACGCATGACACCCCAGTCTCACTAATTTTTTCACGTAACTCGTGCAATCTTTTTGCACCTGCCTCACGTTCAGGACTAACGGTGATCGTGCCGACATTATTGAGTCCCAGCATTTTTTCTAGATATTGGTACGCGTCGTGAAACACTACAAAGGGTGAACTTGAAAATGATTCTGACAGACTCCGCAGTTCCACTTCCAGTGAGTCCAGTTTCTCAAGGGTGTCGCTCATGTTTGAGATTAGCTGTGCTTCGTTTTGAGGATAGATATCTACAAGTTGCTCGGCTATTTCTTGAGTAACCACTTTGGCATTGTTGATATCAAGCCAAATGTGCAAATCGTAGCGACCGTGTGCGTGACCGTGCTCGTCTTCCTCAGCATGGCCATGTTCCTCGTCATGACCGTGCTCGTCTTTTTCAGCATGGCCATCTTCCTCATCGTGACTGTGCTCGTCTTCCTCACCGTGGTGCATGTGTCCGCCCTCTGGAGATTCACGATTTTCATAAAGTTGCAAACCGTGAATCTCTCCAACCTCAATCACTGTCGTACTTTCCCGCGCATTTGAGATTGAAGCAATCAAAGTTGATTCCATAGTCGGACCGATCCACACAATCACATCGGCACTCTCCAATAGATTTGCATCAGATGGTTTAACTTGGTAGCCGTGAAGGGAATTGTTTCCCTTAATCAGGAGGTCAGGTGTACCAACTCCCTCCATAACTGAAGCAACCAAGCTATGAATTGGATTAATACTAACGACGACTTTGTTTTCAGATGCGGTAGCGCTCCCGAAAATCATCAATACGAGTAGAAAAGTGAAAATTCGTTTCATGACCACCTCAATGCGTTTGATTTGTATAAATGTTCTATTGAATATAGATTTACTATATATGTTATATTATAACATATCATAATTCAGGAGAAATTTTACATTGTCCAAAATAGTCTGAGGACTTTGGTGCCATGGATTCTATGCTTGCAGGGTTGCAGTCAGCCAGCGTTATTCGAAACGGACGTTGGCTAATTCGAGACATTGACTTGTCTATCAGGCGAGGCGAAATCGTTTCGTTGATTGGTCCGAACGGAAGCGGTAAAACAACAGTGGTAAAAGTGCTCTCTGGTTCTATTACGCCTGATAGTGGCTCTGTCTTGAAGAGCAACGGCATTCGAATAGGTTATGTACCGCAACGCATTGCTATTGATTCGACATTGCCAATGACAGTGCGACGCTTAATGAATATCAATGAAAAGTTCCAAACCATCGAGGTAGAAGAAGCTTTGGACGAAATGAATATCCTGAAATTAGCCGACCAGCCAGTGCAAGAGCTCTCTGGCGGTGAATTTCAAAGGGCACTTTTTGCCCGCGCACTGCTTAGAAAACCCGACCTGCTACTCCTTGATGAACCTTCCCAAGGATTGGACTTCAAGGGAGAGATAAAGCTTTACAATCAAATTGTCGATATTCGAGATCGCTTGAATTGCGGTGTTTTACTGGCGTGTCACAATCTGCACATGGTCATGGCTCAAACCGACACCGTAATTTGTATCAACTGCCATATCTGTTGTGTTGGAACACCAATGCATGTTGTCAATAACAAATCGTTTGAAGAATTGTTCGGATCGGAAGCGGCGCGTTCCCATGCGCTTTATCAGCACCATCACGACCATAACCATCTTCCCGACGGTAGCATTATTAGCGAGCAATGAGGTTGCCGTCTCTAAATTAACTTTCAGAGACAAACGATAGTTGAAATGTTTGATGACTTCTTCAGTCGCGCAATCATTGCGGGTGTAGGATTAGCCATAATTGCCGGCCCGCTAGGTTGTTTCGTGGTATGGCAAAGGCTCGCATACTTTGGCGACACGATGGCACATTCCGCGTTACTCGGTGTTGCTCTTTCAATCGCTTTTGAGATTAACATTCTCATTGGTGTTTTCTCTGTTTGTTTTCTGATCGCCTTAGTAGTTGGTCGGATTGGGGAACAGTCAATGCTTTCAGGAGATTCCACGCTTGGCGTTCTGTCTCATTCGTCACTTGCCATAGGACTGGTTCTGGTTTCACTGATGTACTGGGTACGGGTGGATGTGCTTCACTATCTGTTCGGGAACATCCTAGCGGTTAATTGGAACGAAATTCTGATGATATATAGCGGTGGGGCACTGATTTTGTTTGTGTTGGTTCTTAAATGGAGCAACCTGATTTGCCTTACCGTCAACGAGCAAATCGCCACCGCTGAAAACAAACGACCCACCAATGCTCGCTTCATCATGATGGTGCTACTGGCTGCTATTGTTGCCTTTGCTTTGAAAATTGTTGGCATTATTCTGACTGTTTCACTGCTTATTATTCCAGCTGCAGCAGCCCGTCAATTTGCTAAAACTCCAGAACAAATGGCAGTTCTTGCTGCGTTGTTTGGCGTCATTGCGGTTATTTTTGGACTTATGCTGTCAATCGAAATCGATACACCACCAGGGCCAAGCATCGTCATGAGCGCCGCTGGGATATTCATCGCAGGTGTCATCACCACTAGAATAGTAAGGAAACGGCAGAGGCGAACCAATCAAGTAGTTTAGGTTTGGGACTTATATAGTTCACTACGCGGATGTCATTGGACACCGAACCAATTGATCGCATCACACACGATCGAATTCACAGCATTTCTCAAAATAAATTTGCAGATATAACTCACTTGCGGACGTGTGCCGCTGCGTCTGATTTTGCTGTGTTGTGATTATGACAATCAGCTGTATGTATGTTCACGCCTTCCCGTCCGTGAGTTACTCAAACTGATTGAAAATCAGTATCGGAAGATCTTCAACCATCTGAGTGCCAGGCCACGCTGTGAGCCACGCCAGATAAATAATGGCTGTTAAGTTAAACAGAAGGAATTCATTTCTCAGCTGCGCGGATGACAGCAGACGCTGAACAGACTAATCGCGCCGTTCACTACAGGATTCGCGCAAACTCCCGAGCAAATTACCAGCAGATGTACGGCCTTTTCAGGCGTATGCAAGTTACAGGCAGCATAATTACAATTGAATGACAGCTTTGGTCGAGACTCACCTGTTTACTCGAACAGGTCAATTGAATTCAACGCAACCACTTTTGTCAATCGCCACCCATCACTCCAATCCATAGTTTTAGCTACTCTATTAGATAAAATCTTGTTTTGATTCAGTGCTTCTTGACACAACAGTCAATTTGGTTTAAATGCCAGAGTGATTTATTATTCAAACCGATTCACTAGTGTCCCGCTTAATAATCGAACAAATTCAACTGTTTAGGTCCTTCAATCGGTTGCTCTTTGTATCCGTAATCCGTAAATAATTGATATAAAGGCTTTTTATCGAACAGTGTGGTATCGATTATCTGAGAAATTG
>JAJDXD010000159.1 GCA_022823405.1 Gammaproteobacteria bacterium | reverse complement strand
GGTCCGAATTTTCTTGCATGATCAAGACCCTTCACATCAAAAATTACTTGCTGATAGAAGAAGTTGAACTCGACTTTGAATCAGGCCTAACGGTCATCACGGGTGAAACTGGCGCTGGAAAGTCACTCATCATCGACTCTCTGGAACTGGCGCTTGGAGCGCGCGCAGACCCAGGTCTTGTGCGCGGCGGCAACGAAAAAGCAGAAATTTTTGTTACATTTGATGCTGAGTTTCAACAGATTAGGAACTGGCTGCAAGAACACGAACTGGACGATGGTTCGGAAGTCATTCTGCAACGCACAATATTCAAAGAACGGCCATCTCGAGCCTACATCAACGGAAGGCCCGTATCTTTAAATATGATGAAAGACCTCGCGTCTCGGGTCATCGTAGTGCACGGACAGAGCGAACATCAGTCCTTGCAAAAGACCGCAACACAACGCTACATTCTTGACGGATTTGCTGACATTTTGCCGACTACTCAGCGTCTTGCTGATTTGGCGGCCCAAATACGGGTTACTGAATCTGAGCGTCTAAGTCGTAGTGAAAGACTGCAAAGGGTTAACGAAGAGTTGCAGCTGCTGGAGCATCAGTACCGTGAACTCTCCCAATTGCAACCGCAGAATGGTGAATTTTCAGACCTCAAGCAGGAACTGATCAGAATGACGCACGCAAGTGAACTGGCGGCTACCCTGGGTCAGGTTTCACATGATCTGTTCTATGGTGATGAAACCACTCTGAGTGCTGCTTTGGCCGATTGCATTCGTCGCATTGACAATCTGGCAGATGTGGATCACTCCCTCGCTCAGTATTCAGAATTGCTAGCAGAGGCACAGATAAGAATTGACGATGCCGCCAGAGAAATTTTCGCGATTGCTGAACGAACCGAGTACGATCCGGGTCGAATTACCATACTTGAAGAACGCATGGCTGCTCTGCAGCGTCAAGCAAGGATTCATGGCGTAAATGCTGATGAACTTCTGAATGTTTGCACAAAGCTTGAACAGCAAATCCATGCCGTTCAAGCAGAACTAAGCGAAATAGTGGATTCTGATAAACAGCTGGAAGATCTTAAGTCCGATTACAGATCAATTGCCCTCAATGTAACTGAGATTCGAAGTAACGCCGCAGTTCAGCTGAGTGAGGCAGTAACCCGAAACATGCAGAATTTGGGTATGGTCGGAGGTCAATTCAGTGTGGAGTTTGTTCAACAGAATCCAGATACATTCGCTGGATTCGGGAACGAGAATATCCGATTTGTCGTTTCCACAGCCCCTGGTCAGGAAGCGGGACCATTGTCAACGGTAGCCTCAGGTGGTGAGCTTTCAAGACTGAGTCTGTCAATTCAGGTTGTTGCCGCTAATCTGACACAAGTGCCTGCCATCGTATTCGATGAGATTGATGTCGGAATTGGTGGGAAAGTGGCCGAACGTGTTGGACACCTGCTTCGTATGCTTGGGCAAACGGTGCAAATTTTCTGCATCACACATCTACCACAGGTTGCTGCGAAGGGTGATCAGCAGCTGAATGTTACAAAAACTGAACATGCTAAGTCCAGCATTCATATTCAGCAACTTGACGAGCAGCAACGGGTGATGGAGATCGCTAGAATGCTTTCGGGTGCTAAAATAACGGAGCGTACGACTGAACACGCCAAAGAATTGCTGGCACAGAGCTCAATATGAATTTTCCCCTAACGCAACTACAACCTGAACTTGTTGTTCGGGACGCAGTCATGGAAGATATCGACAGCATCTATTCGATGATGAAGTCGTATTCGGACCGTGGAATTCTCCTTCCCCGGTCCAAATCAGACATTTGCGACAACCTGCTGAAATTCACTGTTATCGACTACAACAGCGAGACAATTGCCTGCGGTGCACTGGAAATTTTTACCAGCGAACTTTGTGAGGTTCGAAGTCTCGTGGTGGCAAGTCATATGAAGCACACCGGGTTGGGTCGGATTCTGGTTGAAAGCTTGATGGAAAAGGCACGTTCTCTTGGATTGAAACGCATCATGGCACTGACGTATGTCCCCGAATTTTTCCACAAACTCGGGTTCAAGACAGTTCAAAAAGAATTATTCCCCGAAAAGGTTTGGAGCGTCTGCGTCAAGTGCTGCAAATTCAACGACTGCGATGAAGTCGCTGTTGTGGCCGATTTATAATATTTTGATTTTAAAGCCTTTTTCTGCAACCGCAATGTCAACGCAATCAATTCGAACCCGAATCATTTGTGTAACTACAGGCATCGCCCTGCTCGCTGGATGTTCAGTTTATCGTCCTGACTTAAAACAGGGTCAAACTTTAGATTCTGAAGATGTTGATAAAGTGACCATCGGTATGAGTGAGAGTGAAGTGCGCGAGATTCTCGGTACACCGTTGGTCAATGATGTCTTTAACAACCAACGATGGGATTACATTTACTTCGCTTACGATCAAGACCGTGTCAAAACAAGTCAATCAAGAGTGAGCATACTTTTCGCTGACGGTGCTGTCGCTAGTATTGAGACAGACACAGAATTGGCTCCAGAGTCCGAACCGGTTTACGTAACACCTGAGAAGAAAAAAGGCTTCATGAACCGGATAAAATCTGGCTTTTCTTCCGTTGGTAATTTTTTCAAACGAGATAAAAAGAAAGACGAAGCCAGCGAAGACTCCAACTAAGTACGTTAATTCAGGTGCGGTGAGCACCCTCTCTGCGATGGCTCGCTGTCCATTCTCACCCCATTCTCTGCATGCGTCGTCCACCCATCAGGTGCATATGCAGGTGGAACACTTCCTGACCGCCGTCGCTGTTGCAATTGACAGTTAAGCGGTAACCGTTTGTGTCGACATCATGCTCCTTAGCCAGCTTGGCTGCAACTACGAACATATGTCCCAAAGTCACTTCATCTTCAGAATCGACGTCATTGACCGTCGGAATCAGCTTTTTCGGAACAATCAATAAATGTACCGGTGCCTGCGGTGAGATATCTCTAAACGCCAATACAGTCTCATCTTCATAAACGATATCAGCCGGAATTTCCTTGCGAATGATCTTGCTAAAAATTGTCTCTTCTGCCACGATGCCTCCGAATTGTTGATGAAAAGCTGAATTAAGGCAAGAATTATAAATCTCCCAATTCATGCGAAATAATCCATAAACGAATGTACTTAGCACATTTCACTAAATCAGAGACATATGAGTTCATTTGTAGTAAAACCCTATTGAAAACAAAATCTTAAATCAAATCTTTTATTATTTAACCGCTGAGTTTTGAAGCCCTGTAATATCAAAGAGTTAACAAACGGCACCCTCGTGGGTGACATACTGAAGCTGAGAGAGACGGTGGCGGGGAGCAACCGTAGCTAGTAAGACAAGGAAGTTCACACAGTTGGCTCAAATCCAGTACGCTATACTACATCAATAGTATGATTGATATTATTGTCATCACCTAGAGATTAACATTATGGAAACACTCAGAAAGACAATCACTGTCACTAGGCAGCAAAACGAGTGGATAAAAGCACAAATTGAATCAGGTAACTTCACTAACTACAGCGAATATTTTCGTGACCTTGTTCGTCGCGATCAAGCGCAACTACTGGAAATTGCAACTATTCGCAGTGAGTTGATAAAAGGTGAAAAAAGCGGCGAGCCTGTTGCATTCAATGGCGAACATTTCAAAATGCTTATGAACGCCAAACATGCCTGAAAATCTGGCTGAATGTCGATTATCACCTGAAGCAGAGCGAGATTTGGAAAACATATGGGTATATACCTATGACAACTGGGGGATAGCACAGGCTAACAATTACATTGACAAATTTAGCACTGCTTTTGATCAAATTGTCAGCAACCCACAACTCGGCACCAATTGTGACCACATTCGAAAGAACTATCGCCGTTTACCCATTGCACATCACGTGGTCTATTATCGACTCACCGATTACGGAATTTCTGTGATTCGGATTCTTCATCAACGGATGTCTCCAATGCGACACTTTGAATGAGCACGGCGTACGATTCCTTATGCTCTCATTTAATAGGTGCTGAAAGTATGTTTTCAAACTTGTGCCGCTAATCTTTAAAAGTCCGATTGGGGTGTATCTAATGTTCAAGTTGCAGATGACACACTGAACAGAATACCAGTCAAATTTGCGATATAGTTATGTTTTCAATCAGTTCACCTTGCGCCTTGATTTATTGGTGAAAAGCCAACTTGGCAGTCAATACTGTCACCTACACTGTTAACCAGAATTTCCTATCTTTCAGCAAAATCAATTGGAGAATTTCATGCAAGATTTCCGCAGCTTCCGCATTAATATGAATGATGACAAGAGCATTTCGGCCGGTCTTACTGAACTCAGTATTGACGACCTGACCGAAGGTGATGTCGTGATTAAAGTCTCACATTCAACGATCAATTACAAGGATGCTTTGGCCGCCACAGGTAAAGGCAGAATTCTGAGGAAATACCCGCTCAATGGCGGAATTGATCTTGCAGGTACGGTTGTTCAATCCACTGACTCACGACACAAGGAAGGCGATTCAGTACTGGTCGTAGGCTGTGGTCTATCCGAAGTCTTGGATGGTGGATACTCGGAGTATGCTCGAATTCCTGGAAATTGCGTCGTTCCCATGCCTTCCGGGCTAAGTGAGTATGAAGCAATGGCTTTTGGTACAGCCGGATTTACAGCTGCAATAGCGGTGATTCGTATGGAAGACAATGGTCAAATCCCATCGCGCGGACCGATAGTCGTAACAGGGGCTACTGGTGGGGTTGGAAGTTTTGCAATCAGTATGTTTGCCAAACTGGGTTATGACGTGACTGCATTCACCGGAAAGAAGGAGCATGAAGAATATTTAAAGAAATTAGGTGCGTCGGATCTGATTGATCGCAATTCCCTGGAAATGGGAAGTAGACCGCTGGAAAAAGCCGTCTGGGGTGGTGCAGTTGACAACGTAGGTGGCGAAACACTGGCGTGGCTGACCCGTACCGTTGTACCTTGGGGCAACATTGGTTCAGTCGGACTCGCAGGAGGAATCAAGCTGGATACAACCGTCATGCCATTTATTCTGCGCGGCGTATCGTTGCTTGGAATCAATTCGCTTGAGATGCCTGTTGAAGTTCGCGACAAGGCGTGGGAGAGAATGTGTAGCGATCTAAAACCCGATAACCTCGATCTGATTGCCCGTCAAGTTATTGAGTTTGACCAATTGCCTGAAGCATTTGATCAGTTCATGAGTGGTTCAGTTGTCGGCCGCGTTGTCGTCAAAATTAGCTAGTAGGCTGCTTCTCTCAAACCAATTGAAATCCAACCTGATCAAGTGAGCCCATCAGGGCTGCTTGATCAGCATCGTTGAGCGCAACGAGGGGTGGCCGCAGTCTATTCCAGCTTGAATCAGACCGATAGCTGGCGTGAACTGCTTTCAGGGCAGCCGCAAGAGGGTATTCAAAGACAATTGAACGAATGGTTTCCACTTGAGTCTGCGCATTCCCGGCCTGCTCTCCTTGGCGCCACAAATCAAAGACATGACCAATGCCGTGTGGATTGATGTCGGCAGTAGCAGTAATCGTGCCCGCACCGCCAGCACGAAGTCCTTTCAGCAGCAACGCGTCAGTGCCTGGGAAAATCGCTAAGTCGGGATATCTTTTAATATAACCCTCGACACTGTTCCAGTCACCAGTCGAATCTTTAAGTCCTGCAATCACATCACCATGAGATTCAATCAATGCATCAATCAATCGATATGAAATCGGAACGGTACTCATTCGAGGAAAGTGATAGAGTAAAACTTTCAGATCCGAGCAATTGGTTTCATCAATGACATGTCTGTAGGTTGATATCAGACCAGAGTCTGTCGGATCTTTGAAGTAGAACGGCGGAATCATCAGCACCGCCCTACAACCTTGAGCGACCGCATGCTTCGTTACCTGAACAGTATCACTTATCGCTGTAAATCCAGTGCCCACCATAATTCTAGATGTGGAAATTCCGCGAGCTATCAATGTTTCCAAAGCCTGCATCCGTTCGGTCGCAGAAAAGGAGGCAGCCTCACCAGTCGTACCGAACAAAACGATACCACTGCATCCATTGGATAAAAGCCAGTCGACATGTTCGAACAGGCGGGCATCGTCAATCGATAAATCAGCGTGTATCGGGGTTAAACAAGGTGCCCAGACACCTTCCAAGTTTACGGCGTCGATAATGTCCGATAATTCATCACTTCGCATTGCAAGCGGCAGCGCTTCTGAATCGCCCATATCCCATGCGGATGTTGACATAATTAACTGTTCCAATTAGGAGTAATTGACTTTTTGGTTTCAACAATCGTCAAATCGATTGAAACCGTTCATTTATATTATCCTGTTTTTTCGGATTGAGCCTATGCGACTTGGAATAGATACAGGAGGTAC
>JAJDXD010000033.1 GCA_022823405.1 Gammaproteobacteria bacterium | reverse complement strand
GTTAGAATTCCATAGATTTTTGCCAGACGAGCAAGTTCATGGCATAGCTGTGGGCGTTTATTTGTATTTCCATTGCGTACTGCCCATCGACGAAGATCTTCGTACGTTAAGTCAATTCCTCGAACCTCGCCAGTTTGCCATCGCAAAAAGTCTCGCAAAAATTTATCAATTGGCTCAGTTGAATATTTAGCGCCTAAGACCTCTTCAATTTTCAACCAATAATTGTCGTGAAGTCTTTGCTGCTCTTCATCTGATAGTCCCATGAGCAACCAATTCTTCACTTTCTCGCTTTCTGTAAGTGGACGACCAGTGGCGTTCAGGCTTTCAAAGATTTGCTGAGGATCTTCATGCTCGACTCCGATGCTGACTACTTTGAGTCTTGAAAGACCCTTCAGTAGAAGGGCTACGTCATTGCGGGCAACCAATTGACGGGATATTTTCCAAGCCTGAGTAACTGCACCAGCACCATTAGGATTACCTTCTAGAACTTGACGATACTCGTCATCGTCTCCATCTTGAAGTTTCAATTTAAATCGCTTTTCGAGCGGCTTCTTCGGATTGGTAAGTAGATCGTCATGAATGTTTTCTGAGGTCCAGTCTCCGCAATGTCCCGTATTTCCCAGTTTATTCGCAATACAAATCAGGAGAATACTTACCGTCGTAAGTCTCTGCTGGCCGTCAACTACGCGTATGCTTTTTACTACTCCAGCTGGGCCAGATTCTGGAAATGTGAGGAGGGTTCCTCCGTAGTGCGTAATTTCCGAATCTTGCGATGCAACTGTCAATAAATCGTCAACCAGTCGTTCAATGTCAGACTTGCCCCAACGGTACCGACGTTGCCACCGCGGCACAACATATTGCACTTGACCATTGAAAAGTTGTAGAAACTCTATGCTTTGTGAATCCATCCATATTCTCCCTAACTGTGTTTGGACAATTGCACAATTATCGTAACTAATGAAATGGACACTCTGTAACGGTTTACGGCATCATAAAGTGCCGGGCTGGAATAATCCAGTTGACAATCCCATCATCACGGAGTATCCAGATGAAGAATATACAAAATATCCAACGGCTCGGTGTAGACCTTGCCAAGAATTGCATCCAGGTCTATGCAGTTGACAGCGAAGGCGAAGCGGTGATGAACCGTCGATTCTCAAGAACCAAGGTGCTGGAATTTTTTCAAAAGCTCAATCCCCCGTGCATCATCGGTCTGGAAGCGTGCGGTGGTACGCATAACTGGGGACGCATTCTTGAAGGGCTGGGTCACCAGGTCAGGATGATGCCTGCCCAGTACGTACAGCCCTTTGTCAAAACCAACAAAAATGATGCGGCCGATGCCTTCATTTGTGTGATGGTGCTGATGCTGCAGACTCTGCTGTACCGGCGGCTGGTCAGTCACGGGCAGGCGATCTCTGCACGGCAAATGCTTGATGAGCTCGCGGCAATTAAGGAGGTCGGGGTGGTTTATCCGTGCGGGCGAAAACAAAGCACGCCAAAAATACAGATGACGCTGTCAGGCATGTCTGACATCCAGAAAGAGTTGTACAAAATGCTGCAGCTCGAACGTTATCGGACCGGTTAGGTCACACACCGTCACAGGCCCGCTGAAATCCTGACCGTCGTCGGGACAGTCGGGATATAAACTCATTGTGTCAATGGGTTATGCCAAAAGTATCGCTTTCATTTTGGAGATTGCATCGTGATATATTTACTGAACTCGGTAAACTCAGGCTAGGCAACGCAACTCAACATTCTCATGTTCAATATTCGTTATAGTGTGAGCAACTATATAAATTCCAATAAATTAACATCGATAGGTGGTAACTATGTCAATTCCTCCACCACTAAGTGAATTAAAAATCAACAAAAAGGAGTCTGGATTTTACGAAGGATTCAGTCAGACCGTTGCATTACCGGCGAAGGTGCTTATCGCTTTGATTGTCATCTGGGCTGCAATGGACCCGCAACGGGCGGGACAGGTACTTAGCGACATACAGAACTGGTCACTGGAGCATTTCAATACCTACTATATCTATGCGGTAGCCTTCTATGTGGGTGTTTGTCTGTTTATCGCGTTGTTTCCACCTTTCGGCAAAGTCAAGCTTGGCACACCGGATGGGAAGCCGGAATTCTCGGATTTTTCGTGGTTTTCCATGATGTTTGGAGCGGGAATTGGTATTGGCATGCTTGGTTATGCCGCTGCAGAACCGATTTGGCATTTGGGAAATAACCCGGAAATAATCATGAGCAAGGATGCGATTAAAGCACTTTTCGCTAGTAGCAACATAGCACTTGCAGAAGGTGCTGATGTATTTGCTGAATATCAGAAGCAGCTTGCTGCCGGATCTATTGCAGCGATTGACGGATTGGTGATTCCCAAAACGGAATCGGCTGTTCGCAGCGCATATCACTATGCATTTCTACATTGGGGACTAGGAACTTGGGCAACCTATTCGCTGGTCGGCATTTCGCTTGCTTTTTTCGCTTACCGACGTAATCTGCCACTAACAATACGTTCTGGATTGAGTTCTTTGTTCGGCCGTTCAATGGAAGGACCCTGGGGGAGCGTTGTCGATATCGCGGCCGTGTTATCAACTCTACTAGGGATATCACAAACAATCGGTCTTGGGCTTAACGCATTTGCTTCGGGACTGCACAACATTACCGGAGCAGAATGGCTGATGACAACCGGCGAAGCACCCGGACCGACTACCGGAGCACTGTTGTTATCGCTAGCAGTGGTAATGCTCCTTTCTACCGGATCTGCGTTGTCTGGTGTAGGACGAGGCATCAAATGGCTCAGCAACACAAACATGGTTCTGTCTTTTTCCCTGCTCACGTTCTTTTTGATATTCGGTGCGACGATGTTCGCATTTGAACTGCTGGGTAAAGGAATTTTCAGTTACATCATCCATCTGCCGGCCTTAACACTGACTGTCTGGGACCCGTCGACGGAACTAGGTGGCTGGCAAACAGGTTGGTCTGTCTTCTTTTGGGCCTGGGCGATCGCATTTGGTACTTTTGTTGGTATTTTTCTTGCACGGATCTCAAAAAACAGAACGATTCGGGAGTTCGTTGTAGGTGCTATCGTTGCTCCTTCAATTATGTGCTTTATCTGGTTTACTTTCGTTGGTGGCACGGCTATTGACCTAGAATTAAGCGGAGCCGCAGAAGGAAGAATATTTGGTTCGAATTTGACTTATCAGCTTTATGAGGTAATCAACATCATGCTGTCCCCGGTCCTGGCAACATTGATGTCAATCATGATCGTGATTCTATTGCTGACTTACCTGGTGACTTCCGCTGACTCCGCGATTTTGGTGATCAATACAATCAATTCTGGTGGTGAATATTCACCCAAAACCGGTCAGAAGCATATTCTGATCTGGGGAATCGCACTTACTGCCGTAGTCGGAGTTTTATTGCTTGCTGGTGGATTGAGAGCAATTCAGTCTGCAATGATCGTTGGAACAATTCCATTCACAGCGGTACTGATACTGATGGGTGTTGGCTTACTTAAGGCACTGATCAGGGACAATATGCGAAACAAGCAATCGGGTAGTTCTTGATGTTCAGATTGGCTAGGATTTCAAGTTGAAGCAGATGACATAAAGCTGCCCGAATCTGGATCTCACTCAGCAGTAAATAATTGCGCAGTTTTCAGAGTGGACGGATTTCAATCAACTGACGAATCGTGTGTTTTCTCGACAGCTAGAATTTCTGGGTAGTCGCTGCGGTTGCTGGAGGGGGCCTGATGAGGTATTCATGAACAGTCCCCCTCACTCAGATTGATCAGTACGGTATGCTTGTATTGAGCCCTTTGGGCAACGACGATGTAACGAGCACTCAACAACAATTTTCAGTTGTTGCGAATTGCTGAGTTGGCAGATCACCTGAATGACCAATACCTTTCAGCCTGAACTTCATAGCATAGTCAGTCATTTGGGAACACGTAAACTATTGACTTGTAAAAATTTTTCCCTCGAATTAGTCAGTTTAACCTGTCTGTGCACTGGGTACTTTTTTATATCAATACTTTGTGCCACTAGTTCGGTCGGTACTGAATCCCGACACTGCTGAAATCAATCTCCGTTCAGTAGAATATCTTTGACAATCTGTTGAAATCGTGCAACATGCTTTTCCATTGTGGACGATAACGGGCCTGGCGTAAATACACCCGCACGCAGATTCCTGGTAACCTCGGTGCAAATCCAAAAATCTTCCTCGACGATCTGTTTACCCCAGGCAAATGATTCCTGTCTGGCAGCGTCATCAAGTTCACCGTACCAGGCCCAGTTGATTGAACGGACATGGTTGGAACTATTTGACTCGATACGTTCTGCTTTGAAAATTTTGTCGCCCAGAACCATCTGCAGTCCCGGAAAGTGATAGACCCATAGCCCTTTCGCACCCCTGGCCTCTCGAGCACCACCGCTCGTACCATGCGTCACGTCAAACGCAACCGACCGACCGTCGTTGACTGAGAAAAGCTGTACATCTCCGCCAGCCAGAGCTGTACCCAAGCGCGGATGAACGAGATTGAGGTGGTATCCTTCGACCGTGTTATCGCAGTATGTTTTCCAGTTGATCTGGCCTTCAACGGCAAACTCACCATAGTAGTCAAGACTGGCCGGACCCGGGAAATCGGCACACAGCCCCGAAACCTCACCCAACCATTCATCAAAATCCACCCCCTTATCTTGCGCAATTTTGATGAAAACAAGTCCGTTCCAGACATGCACCTCAATTTGATGCAATGAGAGTGAATTCTTCTCGACCTCCAATTCTTCACCGAATCTAGGCGTGTTCTGCAACCGACCATGATCATCATAAAGCCAGCCGTGATAAGGACAACGAACCGAATTAATCCCGCCACCGAAACCCTCCTTAAGAAGTGTCGCGCCGCGATGCCGGCAGACATTCAAGAATGCGCGCAGTGTCCCATCCTGAGAACGAAGAACAAACACCGGCCAACCACAGATCCGATCGCAAAGATAGTCTCCCGGTTTTGATACCAAATGCGATGGGCCCATCAGCCACCAGCTCGGAAGAAAAATCCGATCTCTTTCCCTAGCGTAAATTTCTGAGTCTACGTACCAGTCTGCTTCGAGTGTCTTTACCATTTTCGATTTAGGGTAATTCTGGATGAGATGATTGAGCCGGATGATCAGGCTTGCGGGATGCAGCAAAGTCTACAATGTGTTCGGCTACTGTTGGACCGGCTTCCAACAGAATTGAGTGTTTCAATCGAGGCAGGATCACAAGTTTTGAATCTGGCAGCTGATCTGAAATCATTCGATTAAGGCGCGGGTTGCATCCACCATCGTTTTCTCCGGTCAGTACCAGGGCGGGTGCCGTAATTTCATGCAGCCAGGGCATCATTTCTGTCCCAGCATAGATTCTAAACACATTAAGAAAGCTTTCAGCATCAGTCTCAACAACCTGCTTGAGGCGCACATCGACGATTTCTGGATGCTGCTTGATAAATTCGTCTGTGAACCAGCGATTGGTCAGCGTCTTCAATACGTTCACAACACCTTCCCGCTCCATTGCACGAACCACTTTCCAGACCTTGATGCTGTCGTCAACTGTGCGGCCAGCAGCTGTTGACAGCAACCCCAGCGACTTTACAAAATCTGGATACTTTCTGGCGTAGGCAGGACCGATCATACCGCCCAAAGAGTGGCCCGCAAAATGAGCTTTGTCTACCCCGCTGCGCTGGCGAACCAACTCGAGATCATCCACCAGTTCATCCAAACCAAAATTCACAGCAGACATGGGAGACTGACCGTGATTTCGAAGATCGTAGCTGATGACTTTGAAATGTTCCCTTAATGTCGGCATCATGAAACGCCAGATGCTGCGGTCCGCACCAATACCGTGAATCAGTATCAAAGGTTCCCCCTGACCTTCAATGCTGAATTCACATTCGATGGCAGTCATGAAATTCAATGTGAATCATGTAGTAAAGTTGACACCCTACAATTGATTCTGATTCTTTCGATAAATGAGACAGGTTCTTTCTAATTTGTATACTTGATTTCTCTTCAATTTGAATTTGTCAATTAATAAATATTCCTCCAAATAATGTAGGAGTATAAGCACACTGCTTGTTGATGAATTTGAGGAGGAAAACAATCTAATGAGATCAAGTTTTGAACCCGGCACTTCAGTAGAGCAGTAATAATGAAATGTATTGACGCGACATATCCCCTGCCGCCTTCATACCATTACCAAGACGAATTTTTGTTGAGCCTATCGGAATGATATGAAAAAAATATCAGCCGAAGCTGAACTTTTGCCATCGAATTGTGTACGGTGCGCTCATTGAAAGGCAAACCTATTGATGAGAGATGAACCTGTCAGAGCTGATTATTGAGCCAGTCAAGCGCGAAGACGAAGCGGAATTCCTTGCACTGATGCACAAGCATCACTATCTTGGCGCACCGCACAAGATCGGCGAAAGTGCCTATTATGCTGCGGTATTGCAAGGCGAATGGGTTGCGCTGAGTTCATTTTATGCGGCTGCGCTGAAAAGCGCTGCCCGCGACAGGTGGCTTGGCTGGCATCCAAGAGACCGCATCCCGCGACTGCATCTGATCACCAGCCAGAGCCGGTTTCTGATTCTGAAGCCGCAGCCGAATCTTGCTTCGCGCACCCTGTCGCTGCTGCGGCGGCAGGTCGCATAAGACTGGCCGCTGCGCTTCGGTCATCCGCTCCTGCTGATGGAAACCTTCGTTGATTTACAACGGTTTAAAGGCAGCTGTTATCTGGCAGACAATTGGCAGCCGATCGGTGAATCGTCAGGCTACCGGCGAAAACACGACGGCTACCAGGCAGGGTCATCGAAAAAGATGATGTTTGTGCGCGAGCTTCAGACAGATGCGCGCCGGCTACTCGCTGGCGCACACCTTGATTCCCACTACTTCCCCAAAGGAGTTTGCAGTTGACTGTATAGGGTTGTGGAAACTCATTTAGCAGGATAAAATGACACGCTAACAGTCATATTTCTGGGAGGCATACAGAAATTGTTTCGAAAAGATTCCCTGATTTACAGGGCACAATCAGAGGCCATGGACGAACCATTGAAGGTGTCGGCCTCGCATGAACGTATCTTCA
>JAJDXD010000056.1 GCA_022823405.1 Gammaproteobacteria bacterium | reverse complement strand
TTGCGGAACGCCAGGCTAACTGGCACGAGGGTAGTCGGTGAAAGTCCGATAGATAGAAAATGTTAACCACATGCTGTCGCCGTGAGCCGTGCGCCAATGCTCGTGAGGGTAGTGGTGAAGTGTCGGTAGCGGTACGCATAGCCACGATGATTGAGCATCGAAAAGTGTTTCATTCTGAGAGCCGAGACTGTCGCAAAAGTCGAAGGCAACACGAGCTGTCCCGAAATGGTGAGGTACAGTTGGTCTCAGCGTTGTCTAAGGAATCGATGGATGTGCGCACGCCCTTTGTCGGGACCTGGGAGAGGTTTATCCTTCCCTGGCGGTCGTGCCAGGGACGCTGAAAGAAAGGAGGCATTCTGAATCTGAAGATGAACGGGATAAACCAGTCGGATGCAGGCATAGTACCGTTGACAGCGGCGAACAAAGAGGCGCAGGTCTCGGCGGAGTCGAACGAGGGAAGGGCTGCAACCAAAGGGAATCTGCAACACCAAAGCACGTGCCGCACACAGGGGCGGGAGAGCGTGTCACAGGCGGTGGCGCGGATACGGCAGACTGTGAAGAGAAATCCGAAGGACAAACTCACTGCGCTGCTGCACCATATATCAGTCGATGCACTGTGCGAGTCGTTCCACTCTTTGAAGAAGAACGTAGCGGCAGGTGTTGATGGTGTCATATGGGAAGAGTATGAGCAGGAGTTGGACAGTCATCTGGCTGACTTACACCGGCGCGTACACACAGGCGCATATCGGGCGCTGCCATCGCGGCGGGTGAACATACCCAAAGCCGATGGTGGGACACGACCGCTCGGCATTACCGCACTGGAAGACAAAATTGTCCAAAAGGCGGTGGTGGAGATGATTCTCACGCCGATATATGAGGCGGAGTTTCTTGGATTCAGTCATGGATTCCGACCAGGACGGGGAGCGCATGATGCGTTGGACGTTCTGGCATACGGGATCATGCAGCGTAAGGTTAACTGGATAGTTGATGCAGATATCCGAGCGTTCTTTGATCGCATTGACAGAGACTGGCTGATTCGGTTTCTGGAACATCGCATCGGAGACAGACGGGTGATTCGTTTGATTATCAAGTGGCTGAACGCGGGTGTCATGGAAAGTGGTAAATGGCAGGACGGTATGCGCGGAGTCCCTCAAGGGGCGATAGTAAGTCCCGTTCTGGCCAATGTTTACCTCCACTATGTGTTGGATTTGTGGTTTCACAAAAAGTGGCGACCGCACAAAGCACGGGGACAGGCGATGATTGTCCGCTATGCGGACGATTTCGTTGTCTGTTTCCAGTACAGGCAGGACGCACAGCAGTTTCTGTGTGATTTGGAGCAACGGCTGGGGAAGTTTGCATTGGAGTTGCATCCTGACAAGACCCGCACGATCGAGTTTGGGCGTTTTGCATGGCAAGACCGCTCTGTTCATGGTGAGAGTCGCCCCGAGACTTTCGACTTTCTTGGCTTTACGCACTATTGTCGTCAGACAAGGAATGGAAAGTTCGGACTTGGACGCAAGCCAATCACAAAACGGGTTAACCGCACGCTGAGTCGAATCAAGGCTGAGTTACGGCGGCGTATGCATCATGACATCTATGATGTTGCCCGCTGGTTGGGACAAGTGATACGTGGCTGGTTAGGCTACTATGGCGTCCCCACCAGTTGTGCCTCCCTCTCGTCGTTTGTTCATCGCATCAAATCAATTTGGTTGAAACTGTTGCGGCGACGCTCACAGCGTGGGCGTTTTAGTGCTGCACGTCTCGATCACATTGTGCGAAATTGCTGGCCGCCCATCAAAATTCAGCACCCTTGGCCGAATGAACGGTTTGCCGTTAGACACCTTAGGTAGGAGCCGTGTGCATTAGCGTGCATGCACGGATCTGTGCGGGGGGATGCAGTAATGCATTCCCTACCGCGACACCACGTCCACCATAGATAAAGAATCCTCACCATTGTCCGAATTAGCTAGTCCGTCAATAAACACCGAGTCAAGGCAACAACAATAGCATAAGAAGTGGCAATGTCTCATCAATGTGCCACAGTGCAAATATTCGCACTGTGCTGGTGGGATGTAAGAAGGTGGAAAGCCGCGTCTATATCGTCCTGTCTAGTGTGCGAACTCGATGCAGATGTTATGTGCTTGTTTCATTTGGGTCCTGCGAGAAGTGGACATGACGAATCCTCCATGTCGTCACATAACGCTCCAGGAAGAACGATGCCCGAACTCCAGGTACCGGTTCCGCAGAGTAGCGGACTGTGGCGACCACGCACGCGGCATCGCCATGGATGAAGGCTCGAACATTCTCGACCAACAGAGGCACGATGTCACCTGTCTCGAAGAACGTCGCGACCTTCTCAAGGTGCTTCTCTAGATTGGTGGAATCGCAGTCGGCATGATTGTCGAAATAGTGCACATCTGCATCAGGTACATAGAGCGCTCGCAAAGCGTCTAGGTCACGTTCGTAGAAGGCTCTGTTGTACCGCGCCAGGAGTTTTTCGAATTCCTGAATTCGTCCCGAATCGGCCATTATGACCGCGTTCTAGCTTCGTTCAACATAAGATATTGTCAATCCATTACGGTGAATTGCCCCATTATTCCGACGTCCTCATGTTCCAGAATATGGCAGTGGAACATATAGGGGAATAGATTTGTGGCTGTGTGATTAAAACGCATCAATCTCTCAGTCGGTTCTTCAGTAACAATTACAGTGTCTTTCCACCCTTTATCTTCCTTGGCTGGTGGTTGTCCATTCTGGGTAAGTATCTGAAATGACGCTCCATGAACATGAAATGAATGAGGCATCATTTCAGCCGAATATTTTTCGTTACTCATCGTAGTTAACCTCCGACAATCTATCTTACATTAAAATTGTCGTCTCTACATTTTCGGGGGAGGACCAGTTGGTACCACTGACTTGGTTGTGAATATTTTAGATTTTTAGATGCCTTGGAGCCCGGGATAAAGGGCGATTGGCGATTATCCGGTCGCAGACGATAGTGTAGGGATGAGTGTTCCCAAAGTTCGAATCATTTCAGTGTTGCCCAATTGTGCTGTCGCGGATTTGGGAGGTTGTTTTTTGATAATTTCTCAAGTGTTTACATTTACAGAACACATGAGTGCCGGTAAAGGTTTTATTGCGCTTGCAGCATTGCAACTTGACCGATGGAATCCGGTTGGTGCCTTACTTGCGTGCCAATTTTATGTTTTTCAGATGCAATGTAATTAAGATTGCAATTTAATCGCCCAGATATACCTAACCAGTTGTTTTCAATGGTCCCATATGTGGTTTTGTTCCTAGCTTTGGTTTTGTTTGCAGGAAATTTCCGTCCAGCAGTGGCGATTGTAATCTGATTTGAAAGAGGAGGTTAGTGATGCCTTTTTATCAACCAATGATTCAGAACCCCGTGCCATGGCCTAATGGCGCCAAATGTGCTTGCTGTATTACATTTGATATGGATGCTGACAGTTTGATTCATCTTGAGCATCCAAAGGACGGGTTCCGTCGCGTATCGGCAATTTCATCACAACAGTATGGCCCGCATATTGCTATTCCGAGAATCGTTGAAACATACAGAATGCTGGGTATACGACAAACTTTTTTTATTCCAGGTTGGTGTATTGAAACATATCCGCAAGCGGTTGACACAATTCTGGAAGGCGGAAATGAAATTGGGCATCATGGGTACATGCATGAAAACCCTGTCCCTCAAAGCCAGGATGAACAAGCAATGTGGATGGATCGTGCCATTACCGTTTTTGTAGAAATGACCGGCAAGAGGCCGCGAGGGTGGAGAGCCCCACTATACAATTTCTCGAATCATTCGGCTGATCTCCTGATTGAGCGCGGTTTTCGCTACGATGCGTCACTAATGGGAGACGATGTACCGTACATTATCGAATCAGATAAAGGCAATTTGGTTGAGTTGCCATCGCACTGGGGGCTTGATGATTGGCCACAGTGGGTACAGTCAATGGACCTTGACTATATGATGCCGATTCGCTCACCTCGTGCTGGTTGGGAAATTTTCGAGCAGGAATTTGAGGCAGCATATAAGTATGGTGGATTGTGGGTACCTGTATGCCACCCGTTTGTTACAGGGCGCCTATCGCGATGGGATACTGTTACACAGTTTTTAGAACGAGTTTTAGATCGGGCAGATGTGTGGTTTGCACCAATGCAAGAAATTGCTGCTCATATCGAATGTGTTGTTGCCAATGGTGAGTTCGATGCGCGCAGAGTTAAGATACCACCATATGATTCAGCAGTTGAATTCTAAATCGGTATGTTGACGAACTCTTGTGTTGGAATCAGTTAAATTGAATTCAGTGGTAGCATTCTATTGTCCTATTGCCGTCGCCAATTTCAATCACTTACGAGATAAAGGATACGAAACCAAGAATGCGATAAATTCCCGAAGGCGGCATCGCTTGACTGCGAAGTTTCAGAAGCGCTTGTCAAACACGCTTCTCAATTGACTTCAATCAAGTTGTTGGTCTTTACTGCTGTTGTTTCATCATTAAAGACTGGCAATTAGTAGTGCACCTACATTTGTTCCAAGAGGTAGTCGTCTTTCTCCTAGGTGCGCCACGTAGCCTGAATTTGCCAAAGCTGACAGATCTTTCTGAAACATTTTGAATGAACTAGTCATGGTTGATCTGGGTGTGGTGAAAAGTTTCACTGTGATCGGAACAAGGTTCCATAGAAAGTACCTCACCGACCCTTTACTATTTGCATCGATGCAATTTTCAATTAAAATGTTTCGACAGTTCGGATTCAATCCGTCTGCCCCATACCTAGAAGAGAGATATCACTTGTATGTTGCTAAACAATCCATTTAATGACATTGCGGTAACGATTCCAATTGCAGCCATGAAGACATTTGTTGTCGTTATGATCATCCTGGTTATAGTTGGAACTATTTTTGACGTAATCCACAAAAAAAGTGCAAAGTATTTCTTTGAAAACATGAAGAAATCGAAATCTGACAGTATTCACGAAGTTGGAGGAGGCGAAAAGTTTAAAATTGTCTGCGCAACGGCAGCCCATGATGTCCTCGCATCCGGTGAATTCTGCAATAACCGTCGCCGCGTCGCTCACCTTCTGACTATGTATGGTTTTGTAGTGTTTTTAGTTACAACCGGCATCATGATATTTTGCTTCAGCGAACCTGCGTCCAGCACACCTGTCGTATATCCACTGCTATGGCATCTAGGCGCGTTTCTGGTCTGCGTTGGGGGTTATTGGTTTTGGTTTTTCATTCGGGTGGACGTGGCAGCAGAAGGTTATTCTCCATTTCGATTTATACCGGCTGATCTGTTCGTGGTGTCTCTCGTAGCGTGCGCGACTTTCGCATTGATTTGGTCATTCTTTCAGAACATGGGAGTTGGATTTCTGGCCTGGTTGTTTTTTCTTCTGTTTATTGTCGCCACGATTATCCTGTTTGGCGGAGTTCCATGGTCCAAATTCGCACACATGTTCTTTAAACCGGCCGCCGCGTACCAAAATCGCGTGGCTGATGCCGATGGTTCGCGGACAAATCTACCAGCTCCAGCCGATGCTCCAGCCAAGTTTGGTCTTGGCATCAAAAGAGAGTTACCGCGTCACTACTGAACGTACCCTGTTTTCATTTTTGCAACTGGTGAAGTTGCACCGAATCAACAATTTACAACAATCTAGTTTGAGTTAACTATTTGCTATGCCAACTTTTGTATACATGACGCGTTGTGATGGCTGTGGCCACTGCGTTGACATCTGTCCATCGGACATCATGCACATCGACAAAACATACAGACGTGCGATTAACATTGAGCCAAACATGTGTTGGGAATGCTACTCCTGTGTGAAAGCCTGCCCCCAAAATGCCATTGATTGCCGGGGCTATGCTGATTTCGCACCGCTCGGACACAGTGTCCGTGTGTTACGAGAGGAAGAGAAAGGAACGATTTCCTGGCGAATTAAATTTCGGGACGGCCGCGAGAAAAACTTCGTTTCCCCTATTACTACGCAACCCTGGGGCAAAATGATCCCGCAGCTTGCTGAACTTGAAGTCCCCAGCGAAGAAGCATTGAAATCCGAACTTCTTTGTTATGAACCTGATGCACTAAATATTGAAAGGGGCTTGCCAACCATTGACAAATCAAAATTCAAACAAGGGGTTTACTACTAATGAAAATCAAAACGATATTCGTTGACTGCGACATTCTGGTTGTCGGTGGTGGTATGGGTGGTACTGGGGCTGCTTATGAATCCCGTTACTGGGGTCGCGACCTCAAAATAGTTGTTGCCGAAAAAGCGAATATCGATCGTTCAGGTGCGGTAGCCCAAGGTCTATACGCCATCAATTGCTACATGGGTATGCAATGGGACGAGAATCAACCTGAAGACCACGTTCGTTACGCCCGCAATGACCTCATGGGCATGGTGAGGGAAGACCTTGCTTTCGATATGGCCCGACACGTCGACTCAACCGTGCATAAATTCGAGGAATGGGGTTTACCACTGATGCGCGATCCCGAAACCGGTCGTTATCAGCGCGAGGGCAAGTGGCAGATCATGATTCATGGTGAGAGCTACAAACCCATCGTAGCAGAGGCGGCACGCAAGTCCGCGGACAAAATCTATAACCGCATTATGGTGACCCATCTCTTGACTGACGAAAGCCAACCGAACAGAATCGGTGGGGCAGTGGGTTTCAACGTGCGTACAGGCGACTATTATGTATTTCGCGCCAAGGCAGTCATTGTAGGCGCAGGTGGCGCGTCACACATCTTCAAGCCTCGCTCTGTCGGTGAGGGTATGGGGCGAACCTGGTATGCGCCTTGGAGTTCAGCGTCCGCCTATGCATTGCCAATTATGGTTGGTGCCAAAATGACGCAAATGGAAAACCGAATTGTGCTGTGCCGGTTCAAAGACGGCTATGGTCCGGTTGGCGCATACTTCCTGCACCTGAAAACCTATACTCAGAATGCATACGGTGAAGAGTACGAATCGAAGTGGTACGAGCATACCAAGAATCTTGTAGGTGAGTACATTGACCATCATCCGACTCCGACGTGTCTTAGAAATCACGCGTTCATTGAAGAAATGAAAGCGGGTAGAGGCCCTATCCACATGGTTACTAAAGAGGCTTTTCAAGACCCGCACAAGGAAATCATCGGTTGGGAAAATTTTCTGGGTATGACTATCGGACAAGCGGTGGTCTGGGCATCTCAGGATATTGATCCTAAGTACATCAACCCGGAACTTACTACTTCGGAACCTTACGTCATGGGTTCTCATGCAACCTGTTCAGGAGCATGGGCTAGCGGACCCGAAGATGTCTCACCAGACGAATACTATTGGGGTTACAACCGGATGATGACAGTTGACGGACTGTTCGGTGCTGGTGATGCGCTTGGTGGTACCGCGCACGCGTTTTCCTCCGGATCCTTTACCGAGGGTCGACTAGCGGCGAAAGCAGCGGTGAGATACATTCGCGATCACGCCAATGACAACATAAAGATTTCGGAGAAACAATACGAAGACCTGAAACGCACAATCTACAAACCTCTTGAGAATTTTGCGGTCGGTCGTAACGAAATTGTTGGAGGTACGGTTTCTCCCAGCTATATTCTTCCAATTCATGGATTACAGCGACTTGAAAAAATCATGGATGAATATGCGGGTGGCATCAGCAACAACTATATGACCAATGAGCCGTCGTTGCTCCGAGGTCTGCATCTGCTTCATACCCTGCAGGAAGACCTCAATTGCATCGGTGCTGAAGACCTGCACCAGCTTCAACGAGCTTGGGAATTGACACATCGCGTAATTGCCTCGGAATCTGTTGTTCGCCATACTCTGTTCCGCGAGGAAACTCGCTGGCCCGGATACTATTATCGTGGCGACTTCATGCAGTTGGATGACGAAAATTGGCACGCGTTAACTTTGTCTCGAAGAGACCCGGAATCAGGCGAGTGGACGATGGAAAAAGCCCCGGTTTATCATATCGTCGACTGATCTACCGCAAGCTACGATCCCACAATCAGGCACTTTCGCACCCTGATTGAGAATTATCAGCGGGGGTTTTGACCTGACAGTGTGTCAGTGCTGATCACAGACGTCTCCACAATCGTCTTCGTTTTTGTGATTATGCTTGTTCGAGTTCAATTCAAACCCTGATCGCTGTTATGGACGGATTCAACTTGGGAAACCTCACCGAACGCGAAACATTTCCCGAAGATGCCAAAGTTTTGCAGGCGATGATACCGGCTCTACGTGCCTGTATCAATTCAGATGTCCAGCCGGTCCGAATACCCGGTCTGATAAGAACAGCAAGAATGCGATTATCCGTTGTCCGAGATAAATTGGAGACACTTTCCAGCAACTCTTCAACGGAAAAAACTCTTGCAAACTTTGCAGAAAACCTAAAGCGAGATTTGGAAAATGGTCAATGTGCTTCTTTGCAGGATTTCGAATTGCAACTGCGCAAACTGGAGCAACTCGCTGCGACGACTGAGCCGCTAACGCTGGCGAGGGTAACTGAGTGTCGGGCACTTGTTGCTGCATCAATGCAAGAACATCAATTAGCTGCAGATCTTTGTCACCAAGGTGCGGCAATTGAAGCGCTTGAAACTGTTCACAAGTGGCATTTTGTTCATCTACAGGCAACATTGCTGGCAGACTACGGACGAGACTTCGACGATGACACGGCACTACAAGCATCAATAGATTTGTTGAAGCACGAAATTCTGCCGCTAGCAGAAAAACTTGGAGAATCTCATGTGTTGGCTGCGAGTTTTAAGACCTTTGGAAACGTTCTAGGCATGATCGGACAACGTCGTAATGGTACTCGTTATCTTGAAGATGCGGTCAGTGCATTTGGTGAAGCATTGAAGCGGTTAAACCCCGATACTGAGCCGATGCAATGGGCAATGGTGCAGAATGGTCGCGGAAATGCACTGGGTTCATTAGGCCAGCGATGTTCAGACGATAAACTTCTTCAGCAATCTATCGAGGCATTCGAACAGGCACTAACGAAACAAAGCGAAGATTTGTGCGCGTATGATTGGGCTTCCACCATGAATAATCTGGCAGCAGTGCTACAGTCTCTCGGTCGTAAACAGAATGATCCAAAGTTATTGAAACGTTCGGTGAATTCCTATAAGGCCGTACTTCGGGTATGGACTCGCACTGACGTACCTCTGGATTGGGCAACAACGATGGATAACCTCGGTACTGCGCTTCGCAATCTTGGAGAGCATCGGCGAGGTCCGGGCACACTCAAGCAAGCTGTGGCCGCATACAACAGTGCGCTCGCTGAACGATATCGTGAGTTGGTACCCAACGATTGGGCAATGACACACAACAATCTTGGCGCCGCTTTGCATAGACTCGCGCAGCGGGAGGAAAGTTCTGACATTATGCACAGAGCCACCGAAGCATACGAGCAAACCTTGACCGAGTGGACTCGCGAGAAAGTACCGATGACCTGGGCGATGACTGTGGCAAACCTCGGTGTAGCAAGAAGAGAATTTGCAGAAATGACAGGGGACATCGATGCCGCTGACAAGGCTATAGAAGAGATTCAATCCGCAGTGGATGTCTTTCGCTCCGCAAGTCACGCACAATACACCGAACTAGGTGAGGAGCAGCTTTCTAAAGCACGCCTGCTGTTGGAAAAATTGGTTGCAGAAAGAGACAGTGAGGCAACTGAAAATAGTACTCCCACTTCAAACGACTGTCCAGTTGCTTGAATTCAATGTCGAACCTTCCAAAGGACAATTCCACGTCAGGAGCCTAAAATATTGGTGAATCAATTTATGGAACATAAATGGTTTAGTGAAAATCGGAATTTTGGGAGCTGGGCCGGCTGGACTTTATGCTGCTATCCTGATTAAACGCAGTTATCCCAGCGCGACAATCAAATTATTTGAACAAAATCCCTCGGATGCAACGTGGGGATTTGGGGTAGTATTTTCCGACCAGGCACTGTCGTTTCTGACAAAGGATGATCCCCAGACTGCTGACCTGATTGAGCCTTACATGGAGAAGTGGACTGAAGTCAAAATTACTCACCAAAACGAAACTGTGGTAATTGATGGAGTTGGATTCAGTTCAATTGGTCGTTTGCAATTACTGCAGTTGTTGCAAAAGCGCGCAGCTGAATACGATGTTTTTCCTGTTTTCAACGAAAAAATTGAGAATTTAGCCGTTTTCAACGATTGCGATATCGTGATTGGTGCAGACGGAATCAATTCAGTAGTTCGTGCAGAGGCGCCTGATGAGTTTGATGAAAAATTCAGCATCATTCGAAATTGGTTCTGCTGGTACGGCACCAATCGACCATTTGACTGCTTGACACAGACATTTGTAGAAACGGAATATGGTTTCTTCAATGCCCACCATTATCGATATACCCCAAAGCTCAGTACTTTTATCGTCGAGTGTGACGAAAGTACATTTAAAAATGTTGGTTTTGCTGAGCTTTCCGAGGCGGAAAGTCAGGATATATGTGAATCCATATTCCAAGAAACCTTACAGGATGCAAATCTAGTCGCTAATCATTCCGTCTGGCGACAATTCCCTGTGTTAAACAATCGAATTTGGTACCGTGATAACCGTGTATTAATTGGCGATGCTTTACATACGGCACACTATTCCATAGGTTCAGGAACCCGACTTGCTATGGAAGATGCGATTGCATTGGTACACGCGTTGAAAGAGTCAGAATTTGATTATGTTAAAGCATTTCCAAAATTTCAGTCTGAGAGACAGCCTACTCTTAGGAAAATTACCGGCGCTTCTTTCAACTCAGGCAAATGGTATGAACAATTTGCAAGTCACATGTCATTAACACCTTGGGAATTTGCTTTAAGCTACATTATGCGTTCGGGGCGGATTTCGGCTGAAAAGCTGCATGGTATGTCGCCGAAATTTGCAGCTGAATTACAGGCACGCGGTATTCAAATTGAGTGACACCTAAACCTATAGATTGAAGCAGAATAAGTACTTTCCAATTTAACCGGCGCCAACAAACTATGAAATGACCGACGAACCTACTATTCAACAGTTAGCTGATTCCGTAGGCTTCGAGTTACCTGAGAATTTCAATTCAGCCCGATTGTTATGGGACAATCTGGCCCAGAATGCCGAACGGCCAGCAGTCATCCATGATTCAGGAACGTGGACCTATTCTGAGCTCGCTAACGAAGCTGCAAAAATTGGTAATTCTCTCAAAGCGTATTGCTCGCCTGGTGATCGGGTATTACTGCTAATGGATGACGAACCGGCTTATCCTGCAGCGATCATGGGGTCTATGCGAGCAGGTCTGGTACCGGTTCTCCTGAATACACTGTCGACTCCGGACTTAATCGGTTACTTTCTTCAAGATAGTGGAGCAGCCGCAGCGATCATATCAGATGGCTTCAAAGATTTGCTGAATGAACAAGTGATAAAGGGGTCAGGGTGTCAGGATGTGCTGAATGCCGCACAACGCCCTTGGGCTAACGAGTTGATTGAACTGCCTGAACACCCTACCAATCGTCGGGATCAGGCGTTTTGGATGTACTCATCTGGTTCGACTGGACGCCCAAAAGGAATTGTTCATCTTCATGAAGATGCGCCTTATACAGCGCAAACATACAGTGCGAGCATTCTAAAGCTTGGAGTTGATGATGTTTGTTTTTCAATACCCAAGATATTCTTCGCTTATGGTTTCGGAAATTCGGTAACCTTTCCAATGCAATGCGGCGCAGCGGCTGTTTTGTTGTCAGGTCGTCCAACTCCAGAGAAAATTTTTGAGCACATTTCCATGCATCGCCCAACGGTATTGTTTGGACTCCCAACTTTATATACGGCATTGATGCACCACCAACAGGCCGAAACCGCTGATTTGAGTTCAGTTCGTCTTTGCATTTCAGCCGCGGAAATTCTGTCTGAAGAACTTGCTTCAAAATGGAGATCTATCTTCGATTTGACCATAATCGAAGGGCTAGGATCAACTGAGATGTTGCATATTTACCTGACGAACGAAGAGTTACAGCACAAACCTGGTTCAGCTGGACGCGTAGTGCCGGGATACGCAGTTCGGCTTGTAGATTTGGATGGTCGAGAGGTTGAGCAGGGTGAAGAGGGTGTCATGCATGTGCGCGGCCTGTCAGCGACAGAGACTTACTGGAACAGTCCAGAGAAGACAGCAGAGACGATGCGCGATGGATGGATTGTGACGGGCGATTGTTTCGTCAGAGATGAAGAAGATTTTTATTTCTTCAAGGGACGAGCAGACGATTTAGTCAAGGTGTCTGGGCAATGGGTCTATCCGATGGAAATAGAGACAACATTGAATGAACATCCGAAAGTTAGGGAATGCTGCGTGCTGGCAGTTGAACTTGAGGATAAGCGTTTATCCATCAATGCATGGGTATGTCTCGTTGGAGGAGTCGATGGTGATGAAGAAGTGACTCGAGAATTGCAGAGTTTTGTAAAGTCAAGGCTGCTGCCGCATAAATACCCACGCAATATTGTCTATTTGGAATCATTGCCAAAGACTGGTACAGACAAAATTGATCGTCAAGCTCTCAGGCTTCTGAACCAGTCTTAGTTGACTGTAGAAAAACTGGTGTTGAATAGGTAGAACGAAATCTAGTCCATTTAGTTCAGAATGATTCTGTCACTTAACTTCACGTAGATTTCTGAACGCTGTCAAAGATGAATTGAGCGGTCATTAGGTCCAGATGACCACCCCCGCCGTTTTTGAACAGGGTGATATCGTTGTCATTTTCCCTGCCTCTGGCAGTTCCTGAACACAACTGGTACAAGTCAGCCAGTACATCACTCTCTGACATAACACCTGTTTCGATGGGTATGGTGATCTCACCTATTTCACCGATGGTGGTTTTCCTTGAGTCAACAAAAACTCTAGAGCGCTGGATTGCTTCATCATCAACCTCGCGCATTTCGATAGTAAAGGCACCAATCAAATCGAGATGAGTGCCGTCAGAAAGCCACTCTCCGCGAATGATTGGGTCTGTTGTCATCGTCGCAGAGCTCAATAATTCGGCTTCTCTTACGGCAGATTCCAGGTCATTAGTTGCCCGAACTCTTACCGATGGAATATTCAATGATTCTGCCAGTTCTTGAGCCTTAGACTCTGTCCGGTTCCAGATAACCACTTCACGTATTGTTTGCTGAATTTCACAATGTGCTCTGATGAGATGAGGAGCCATTGCACCTGCTCCGATCATCGCCATACGGGAAATGCCTTTCCTCGCCAGTAGTCTGCCCCCCAGAGCTGAGTCTCCAGCAGTTTTGTAGTAGGTTAAGGATGTACCGTCAATTGTTGCTGACGGTACCCCGGTTTGCCCATCAAACAACGTATATGCTGCATGAATGACGGGCAAATTAGATTGAGTTCGGTTACTTGGAAACACGGCTGCGGTTTTTAGACCAAGCGCGTTGCCATGGCTCCATGCAGCTCGAATAAGCATATGGTTGTCGGGTTCTGATTCTGGTTGCACACTGGTCATCAGCATGTCTTTGAGATCGGCAGGTGCCTGTTTGTGAGACTCCTGTAGCGCATTTACAAGATCGGAATATCGGCAGATTTCATGAACTTGTTCTGCGGTGATTAGTAGCATGACAAAGGAATCGGAGTCGGTCGAAGATTGAAGTTGACGAATGAATCGATTTTGCAATTTACGTGCGATGTTCTGTCATTCCGGTACCTGAATATAGAATTTTCAGGTAGTTTTTGTTTGTTTTTTTGTGGAATTCGACAGTTACTGGATCAAAGTCAATTTTGGGTTTGGGTTCGTGAACAAAGTTTCCGAATTTATCCTCGCCGCGAATTAGAGTTGCACTGTCCCAATCCGACTTCACTTGCCGAGCACTAGGTACAATATATCGAATGGCCAAACCAATGCGCCTGTCATTACTCCTGTTTGGATGTGATGCGTGTGCAATTCCGTAATCAAAAAAAACCGCCTCTCCTGTACCTACCTCAATATTAACGGCCTGGTTTTCATCAATCTGGTTAGAAATCGTTTGTCCTCGGGTCAGCATATTGTTTTCGTGAAATGTGTCTCGGTGCTCCATTCCAGCCTTTAGGTGACTGCCTGGCAGCATTCGCATGCAACCGCTTTCAACGGTAGCAGTTGACAATGCGATCCACGCTGTAAGCAATTTACCTTCCACACCCCAATAGCGATTGTCCTGATGCCAGGAAACAAAACTACTCGAATTGGGTTCTTTGATCCATAAATCAGTCCCCCAGCACAAGATGTTTGGTCCCAACAAGTCCTCAACCCGATCAACAATCATGGGAGAGTGGATTAATTCAGACACCCACTTGTAGAGCATGTGGCACTTTAATCGATATCCACCCTTAAGTGTACCAACGACTGCCTCAATCGCTTGCAGTTGAATACGATATTCACCTGCTTCCTTCAAGGTCATCACTGGAATAGCGGGAGTAAATCCGTATTTTCGAAA
>JAJDXD010000081.1 GCA_022823405.1 Gammaproteobacteria bacterium | reverse complement strand
CGCGCTGTTCGAGAAAACCACGCTATATCAACTATTTGCGGACAGGGGATACAAAGCGGAACCGACTGATGGACTTAAGCAGTTGATGTTATTCGATAATTCAACCGGACACTAGTGATTCGATTTGACAAATTCAGGTGTAGTGCGTATTCTGATATGGCAATGGGATAAAGCAACAAATTTTATGGATAACTCAACTACAGATTTAGTACTTCTAGAGCAGAAGGTCTCTGAACTGATTACTTTCTGTCAGCAACTAAAGGATGAAAATTCAAAGCTAAAGCAGAAGATAGCTGATTCGGAGGTGGAACGCGAGCAATTGCTGAATAACAACGAAGTTGCAAGTGAACAGGTTCGAGCAGCGATAGAAAGACTACAATCGCTCGGTAATACTGATTAAAGGTTTTGGAAAAATGGGATTTCAATCCCAGATCTTGTTTTTCACAAAAATGTAGTTTTAGGCTATTTGGTTTAGGCTTGGCTTGTAAAGTAAATCATTCCAGTTACTTGTCATTTCGAGTTCGATGACAACTTGATTGGTTTTGAAAATTCAGTGCCTTAGCTGTATGACTGTGATCTGCTGCATGGGAAACTTATAGGGTTAAGGTGCGAAGTCGTGAAATGATGTTACATTTCTGTTCATACATCGGAGCCTATTAGCAAAGCCATAGCGGGTAATTTACTTCGCAACTGCTGAGAAAAACTAAACCGTTCTTTACAAGCGCCATACCCAAAACTAGCGCGCCGCGGTCAAGTCCCAATAGCCCGGTCAGATGATCTGGATCAACCATTTGAGTATTTGGACGGAAGGCGGCAACAATTTCATAGCCGAATTTGAAATTGCTGATCAAATTCTGAACATCGCCCGTTCTTTAATATCGCCAAAATCGTCTAAATTGAATGGCTGTGTGGTGCATGAACGGCACCAGATGCAACGCATTCTACCCGTTTTATTCGGTGATTCGAATGTTGCATTGCCTCAGCCTGGAACAGGCACGATTCTAGCACCATTACAATCACTACCGATTACGCCAGGCTCTCGCCCAACTCACGGCCGATGGAACTAAATTCAATGCACTTCAAAACAACCGCATTGGCTACTTGATTTGTCTCCTATGTATTGAACCAAGACACACTATTGACAGGATACACAGACGTGTGGTATATTGTATACAATCCAAAGAACAGCCTAATTATTCACAAAACTCGGGGGAAGATTAATGGCTCAAGCAGTAGCGAGCGAGACCGTAAAGCAACCGGTAGTCGCTGCGGATTCGAACAAAATTTCTGGCGGTCATCTGGTCGCCAAAGCCCTGAAAAATGAGGGCATTGACACAATATTCACACTATGTGGCGGTCATATCATCGACATCTACGATGGCTGCATCGACGAAGGCATACGTATCATTGATGTCCGACACGAACAGGTTGCAGCACATGCTGCAGATGGTTACGCCAGGCAGACGCTCAAGACTGGTTGCGTGGTAACCACAGCTGGACCTGGCTGTACCAATGCAGTCACTGGCATTGCCAATGCCTTTCGAGCCGAAAGTCCCGTTCTGCATATCGGTGGTCAAGGCGCACTCAGCCAACACAAAATGGGATCTTTGCAGGATCTGCCACATGTTGATTTGATGGCACCCATCACCAAATTCTCTGCGGGGGTACGTAGTACCGAACGCATCGCCGATATGGTTTCCATGGCTTGCAGGGAAAGTCACAATGGCGCACCTGGACCGTCGTACCTCGAAATACCCCGCGATATTCTTGATGCAGAAATTGATCTGAAAGACGCTCGAATTCCAAGTCCAAACGCTTACCGCGCATCTACCAGTGCACTAGGCGATCCGGCAGATATTGACAAATTGGCTGGTCTCCTAGCCAATGCTAAAAGTCCTTGTGTCCTGTTTGGTACCCAAGTCTGGACCTCCGGTTCAACCGATGCCGCTATTGAATTTATCCGTGCTTTCAATTTGCCGGCATACTTTAATGGCTCGGCGCGCGGCACACTACCTCCGGGTGATGTCAACCACTTTCACCGAACACGACGATCTGCATTCAACAATGCAGATCTGATTCTGATAGTGGGAACGCCATTTGATTTTCGTATGGGATATGGAAGAAGGCTTCGTTCCGAGGCAATTGTGGTTCAAATCGATATGGACTACCGAACAGTTGGTAAGAATCGTGATATATCACTAGGACTTGTTGGTCATCCTGGCACTATTCTTAGTGCTGTAACCGAAGCTGCAGGAAGCAACACAGCTGCCAATACCACAGGACGAAAAAGCTGGCTGAACAATCTGAGAGCGGAAGAACATGAACGAACACAAAACCTCATGAAGCTGTTTATGTCGGATCGCAAACCCATTCATCCATATCGGGTAGCGTGGGAGATTAACAACTTTCTCACTGAAGACACAATTTACATTGGTGATGGTGGAGATGTCGTAACCATTTCTGCCCAGGCCGTGCAACCGCGCACACCGGGACACTGGATGGATCCGGGACCCCTTGGAACACTTGGTGTCGGAACATCTTTTTCCATGGCATCCAAACTTGCCCATCCGCACAAAGAGGTGCTCTGCTATTATGGAGACGGCTCATTTGGCATGACGGCTTTCGATATGGAAACAGCCAATCGGTTTGGTGCGCCTTATATTGCAGTGATCGGAAACAACAGTGCGATGAACCAGATCAGATATGGTCAAATTGCCAAGTATGGGGTCGAACGCGGCGATGTCGGCAACCTGTTAGGTGATGTACCCTTTTCCCGGTTTGCCGAAATGCTGGGCGGCTATGGTGAAGAAGTACACGATCCCAGTCAAATAAAACCTGCCCTGCTGCGCGCAAGAGAGCAAGTCCACAAATCAGGACTGTCTGCTGTAATCAACATCTGGGTTGATCCCTCTGAATATGCTCCCGGGACCAAGGCTCAAACGATGTATAAGTAACTCTTTGTATTCAATTAAATTTGGGGAGAATTTCAATGAGTAAAGCCTTGGAAGGCGTTCGCATCCTGGACATGACACATGTTCAATCGGGTCCAACCTGCACCCAACTGCTCGCATGGTTTGGAGCAGATGTAATCAAGGTCGAACGAGCTGGTGTCGGTGATGCAACTCGCGGTCAACTGCGAGACATTCCCGATGTCGACAGTCTTTACTTCACGATGCTGAACCACAATAAGCGCTCAATTACTCTTGACACTAAAAACGAAAAGGGTAAAGAGGTTTTTGAACGTCTTCTTCGCTGTTGCGACGTACTCGTGGAAAACTTTGCTCCAGGAGCCTTGGATCGAATGGGATTTCCCTGGGAAAAGATTCATGAAATCAACCCCGGAATCATTTACGCGTCCGTAAAGGGCTTTGGAAAAGGTCCGTATCAGGACTGCAAGGTTTACGAAAATGTCGCTCAATGCACAGGTGGTTCAGCCAGCACCACTGGTTTTGATGATGGCCCGCCAACCGTGACAGGCGCACAGATCGGTGATACAGGTACCGGACTTCATCTGGCTATCGGCATTCTGGCTGCATTGGTGCATCGACAATCGACCGGGCTCGGTCAGCGAGTGGAGTGCGCCATGCAGGATGGTGTGATGAATCTGTGCCGCGTGAAGTTCCGCGATCAGCAGCGCCTGCAGCACGGACCGTTGACTGAATACCCTCAATACCCGAATGGTGAATTCGGAAGTTCCGTACCGAGAAGCGGAAACGCATCGGGCGGCGGGCAACCCGGCTGGGCAGTCAAAACCAAACCTGGCGGGCCGAATGACTACGTATACGTCATCATTCAACCTCCAGGCTGGGCTCACCTGATGCGTGTCATTGGGCGTGAGGAGTTGATTGACGATCCTGAATGGTCGACCCCTCAGGTTCGACTGCCAAAATTGGATCAGTGTTTTGCAATGATTGAAGAGTGGACCAAGACAAAAACTAAATTCGAAGTCATGGAAACTCTTAACCCACTAAATGTCCCCTGCGGTCCGATTCTATCGATTGAAGAATTGATTAACGAAGAGGCCCTAATGAAAACTGGCACAGTAGTCGAGGTAGATCATCCAGAACGCGGAAAATACCGAACGGTCGGTAACCCGATTAAGCTATCGAACTCTCCAACTGAGGTAATACGCTCACCGCTGCTTGGCGAACACACCGATGAAGTTTTGACCGATGTGCTGGGCTACAACGAAAGTGAGATTGAAACACTCCGAGAGGCGGGTGCCGTCTAAGGAGATTCAAGATGAGACTAATTGTCCATGGTCAGCAGGCGTTCGGTCAGTCTGTCCTCGAACGTTTGTTGGAACGGGGTGAAAATGTGGTCGCCGTCTATTGCGCACCAGATAGCGGAAGTAGACCCGACCCACTGAAACAGGCAGCTGAGCAGGCAGGCATTCCTGTGTTGCAGCCAGCATCTTACAAAGCTCAGGAAGCTGCGGATTCTATGAGTTCGCACAACGCCGATCTTTGCATCATGGCATACGTAACACTGATCGTTCCATCCTACGTTCTCAATATTCCAAAGTACGGATCGATTCAGTACCACCCTTCCCTGCTGCCGGACCACAAGGGGCCAAGTTCCATTAACTGGCCGATTATTCAGGGTAAGCGAAAAACCGGATTAACAATATTCTGGCCTGACGATGGCTTGGATACAGGACCGATTTTGCTGCAAAAGAAGGTTAATATCAAACCTGATGACACCCTAGGAAGTCTTTATTTCAACAAATTGTTTCCGCTTGGCGTCGATGCCATGATTGAAGCGCTGGACATGGTGAAAAATGGCACCGCACCGAGTATTCCACAAAATCCAAACGCTGGCAGTTATGAGGGCTGGTGCGGAAAGAATGATGCGATCATTGATTGGAATAAACCAGTGGACCAGGTGTACAACCTGATTCGAGGAACCAATCCGCAACCTGGCGCCTGGACGATTTATCAAGGTGGAGTCGTTAGAGTCTACGACTGCTACAAATCCAGCGAATCCAACAGTGCTCCCGGCACTGTGGCAGACATTACTGAGCAGGGCATCCACATCGCTGCTAAAGGTGGTGAAATTGTAGTGCAACGCCTACGCGGTAATGCGGGTAAGGTCTCCGCGCAGGAATTCGCTGAGGAGTCCAAAATCAAATCTGGCGACAAGTTGGGCGAGTAATTCAGACCCAATTCTGTAGAAATTGTGCAGGTGGCTCCTCAATCACACGGAGCCGAAAACCACCCTCTCGACAGTAAGTGACACTCTGAAAAGTTAGTGTTCTACACGACCGGTAATTTGTCAACGCGCACCGCACAAAATTTAAACTCTGGAATCTTACCGATCGGATCCAAAGCGGGATTGGTCAAAAGATTGGCCGCAGCTTCGGTATAGCAGAACGGGATGAATACAACCCCTTCAGGCACCGCACTGTCACTTCGAGTCATGATTTCAATTTTGCCGCGCCGAGTCTTAATGCTGACCATTTCTCCTGGCTGAATTTCAAGCATCTCCAACTGACTCGGTGAGAGACTGGCCACAGCTTCCGGTTCGATCTCGTTCAATATTGAACTGCGACGTGTCATCGACCCCGTATGCCAATGCTCCAGTTGCCGACCAGTCGTCAAAATCATTGGATACTGATCATCAGGCTGCTCGTCTGGGAGCGTATAAGTTGTTGGTACAAGTCTTGCGCGCCCAGTTCCAGTCGGAAATCCATCACCAAACACGATATCGTTTCCAGCAACATCCGGCGCATCGCAGGGATAGGTTACCGAGCTCTCATCTGCCAGCCGTTGCCAGGAGATATTGTCGAGCGACGGCATCAGTTCGGCCATCTCGGCATAAACTTCGTCCGGACCTGAGTAATTCCAATCGAGCCCCAGTCGACGGGCTATTTCTTGAATGATCCACCAGTCCTGTCTCGCATCACCAGGTAGTGACAGTGCCTTTCGACCCATTTGAACCTGACGATTGGTATTGGTGACCGTACCGTCCTTTTCGGGCCAAGCCGAAGCAGGCAACACAACATCAGCATGGAACGCAGTCTCGGTCATAAAAAGGTCCTGCACGACCAGATGATCAAGTCGGGCCAAGGCCTCGCGCGCATGCTGGACATCCGGGTCCGACATCGCCGGATTTTCGCCCATGACATAAATGCCGCGTATTTCGCCTGCATAAACTGCATCCATAATTTCCACCACTGTTAATCCCTTTTGCGGATCAAGGCTGGTGCCCCAGGCATCTTCAAATTTGGCGCGAATATTTTCCGCGTCGACAGCCTGATAATCCGGATAGACCATTGGGATCAGGCCGGCATCGGAGGCACCCTGTACGTTATTCTGACCGCGCAACGGGTGAAGACCTGTTCCAGGACGACCGACATGACCGGTAATCGTTGCCAGTGCAATCAGGCAGCGCGCATTGTCGGTGCCGTGTGTATGCTGTGAGATACCCATTCCCCAAAATATGATGCCACGCTCCGCGTTGGCAAACTTTCTTGCGACGGTACGCAATGTTTCCGCATCAATTCCACAGATCAATGACATCTCTTCCGGAGTGAATGGCTCGATGTGTTGCTTCAGATTTTCAAAGCCTTCGGTAAATCGGCCAACGTATTCTGTGTCATAGAGTTCCTCTTCAATGATGACATTGAGCAAGGCATTGAGTAATGCAACATCAGTACCGGGATTGAATTGCAGCATGTGGGTGGCATGTCGAGATAAAACAGTCCCGCGCGGGTCCATCACGATTAGTTCGCTACCTCTTTTCTTGGCCTGCTTGAAGAATGTCGCGGCTACAGGATGGTTCTCGGTTGGATTTGCACCTATGACGATAACGACGTCAGAATCCGCACAGGCAGTAAATGGTGCGGTGACTGCACCAGAACCAATGCCTTCCAGTAGAGCAGCGACCGAAGACGCGTGACATAATCGCGTACAGTGATCAACATTATTGGTGCCAAATCCTGTTCGAACGAGTTTTTGAACCAGATAGGCTTCCTCGTTTGAGCCTTTGGCGGAACCAAATCCCGCAAGACCTGTTGAGCCAGATTGTTCAAGAATTTTTCTAAAACCCTCTGCTGCCAAATCCAGCGCCTCGTCCCATTCTGCCTCACGAAAATGGCTTGAGGGATCGGCAGGATCAACTTTATCATCTGCATGCTTACTTACCCCATCTCGCCGAATCAGCGGTTTGGTCAAACGGTGTGGATGACGAACATAGTCGAACCCGAATCGGCCTTTGACACAGAGTCGGTTATTGTTTGCAGGACCATCTTTACCCTGCACCGCAATGATCTTGTCTTCATTGATTTGGTATTGGATTTGGCAACCCACACCGCAGTACGGGCAGACACTTTCGACTTCGCTAACCGGAATGCGTTTGTTGACACCAGCCCTGTCTATCACCGCTGACTCAATTAGAGCGCCGGTGGGACAGGCTTGCACACACTCACCACAAGCAACACAGGTGCTATTGCCCATCGGATCATCGAAATCAAACACAATTTTCGAATGATGACCCCTGTAGGCCATGCCAATGACATCGTTGACTTGGACTTCCCTACAGGCCCGTACACAAAGATTACAGTGAATGCACGCATCAAGGTACACGCCCATTGCTGAATGGCTTCGATCGGGGGAAGGGGAACTGCGTTGCGGCATTCGCCCCATCTCAGGTTGAACCTCGCGAGTCCATTGCCAGAAACATGAATCAGGATCATGTGCAATTTCCTGATCGGGCTGATCAGCGGTGAGCATTTCGAATACCAGTTGGCGGGATAACTTTGCCCGTTGGCTGTTGGTTTTGACTTTCATTCCCTCAGTAGGTTTGCGAATACACGAGGCGGCAAGAACCCGCTCGCCTTCGATCTCCACCATGCATGCCCGGCAATTGCCATCTGCCCGATATCCAGGTTCTGGCAAATAACAAAGATGTGGTAATTGATTCTGATGCCGGTTGGCAACCTGCCAAATGGTTTCGTCGGCAGATGCCTCGACTTCGATTCCGTCAAGATGGAAACTGATATTCACGCCGTTTTGCATGTCAAATCATCCTCAAAATACTTGATGACCGATAGCAGCGGATTCGCTGCTGCCTGACCCAATCCACAGATCGAGGCGTCAGTCATCGCCTGACTAATGTCATTCAGAACATCCTCCCGCCAAACATCGCGTTCCATCAGTTTGACCGCCTTTTCAGTACCGACTCGGCATGGTGTACACTGACCGCAACTTTCGTCCTCAAAAAACCGCATAAGATTTAGAGCGACATCTTTCATATTATCCTGATCGCTCAAAATAACAACCGCATGTGAGCCGACAAAACACCCATACTGATCCAGAGTGCCAAAATCGAGTGGTAAATTGTCCATTGATGCCGGAAGAATGCCACCTGAAGCACCACCAGGTAAATAGGCTTTGAAATGGTGTCCAGGCAACATGCCGCCGCTAAATTCCTCAATCAGTTCACGTACTGTGACTCCGGCGGGAGCGAGCTTTACCCCCGGCTTCGCAACCCGTCCAGAAACAGAGTAGCTTCTAAGGCCTTTCCCACCGTTCCGGCCGTGACTTGCAAACCAATCAACACCCTTTTCGACTATGTCTCGCACCCAGTAAAGCGTTTCAACATTCTGCACCAGTGTCGGTCGGCCGAAGATTCCACACTCGGCAACATAAGGCGGACGATGTCGAGGTAATCCGCGCTTACCCTCGATCGACTCGATCATCGATGACTCCTCACCACAAATGTAGGCACCTGCTCCACGTCGCAATTCAACTCTGGAATGACCAAACAGTCCTGCTTGCCTCACATTTTCAATTTCAGTGAGTAATATTTCACGCACTGCCGGATACTCATCACGCAGGTAAATGTAAACCGTTTCAGCTTCGACTACCCAGGCTGCTATTGCCATTCCTTCCAGAAAACGGTGCGGTTCGTGTTCAAGATAGTATCGATCCTTGAATGTGCCCGGTTCACCTTCATCCGCGTTAACTGCCATCAGCCTGGGACCTGAGTAGCCGCGTACGATTTTCCACTTAAGTCCAGTCGGAAACCCTGCGCCACCTAGACCTCGAAGCGGAGAGTCCTGGAGAATGGACACCAATTCATCAGCGCTCCTGTCTCCGCGGTAGCACTCCTCAAGCAGTTGATATCCACCTTGGGCGCGATAATCTTCGAAACTTTCATATTGCGGGATGACGGGGTGAAGATCTTTTGAATCAATTGCCGTGCAGATGCTGTTGACGTCTGCGTGATCAATATGATTGTGACCGACTTCGGCGACTGGTGCCTTATCGCACCGCCCCATGCAGGGGGCTCGCACGACTCGCACCTCTGAGTTCGAATTTTTCAATAACTGAGCCATCAGTTCCTGCGCACCGAACATCTCACAAGTCAGGCTGTCGCAGACTCGAACAGTAATGGGTGGTGGAAAATTGTCATCTTCAGTAATGAGATCAAAATGCGCATAGAATGTCGCAGTCTCGTAGACTTCCGCCAAAGGAAGTTGCATTAACGATGCGAGAGCAACAAGATGATCGGAATGCAGACAGCCATAACGGTCCTGAATCAGGTGCAAATATTCGATCAGCAGGTCCCGCCGAAGTTCATCGGTTCCCAGCAACTGTTGAACTTGAACCCTGTGTTGCGGGTCGACCTGGCGGCCCTTAGGTAAAAAAGTGGGTCTCGCGTAGCCGCGTCGACGAGTCGTTAAGTTGTTCAAATCAGCGATCATAATATTCTTTTTTGCTGACCTGACTGACTGCTCTAACCTTAAGCCAGCCCCTGTCAGGTTAACCGATTCTACTCAGTTTCGAGAGTGGTATATTGTATGCAATCCCTTGATTGATATGATTCCGTTACTGCTTCCAAAGCATTGGATATCTTCTCGGATATTCGAAGTAGAACCACTAAAATATTCAATGCTAGTTCATCATTTTAGTAAATTCGTAGCACAATTGATTAACTTGGTAAAGAAATTCCCGAGCATTACATGGCAACTGCACCTCAGACAACCGTAGCCAGCCGCGGGCGACTCAAGCGGCGAAGTTTGCAGACCTGCGCACCAGCCATCAACGCTGGCCTGGTAAGAGAAATCCCGCCTTACGATATGATGAGTGAGGAAGGACTTGAGCTGATTGAGGACAAGACAGAAGAACTGCTTCAAGAAGTTGGCGTCGAATTCAGAGGCGATGACGAAGCGCTGCGGATATGGAAACAGGCGGGTGGTGCTGATGTCAAGGGGGAACGCGTACGATTTGATCGGGGTTATTTACGCAGCTTGATCAAAACAGTGCCCAGCGAATTTGTCATGCATGGCCGAAATCCACAGCGCTCTGCCAGACTGGGCGGTAAACATGTCGTTTTCGCACCGGCTTATGGTTCTCCATTTGTATCAGACCTTGACCGCGGCCGTCGCTACGGTACGATCGAAGATTTCCAGAATATTGTCAAAATCGCCTACATGTCGCCGTGGCTGCATCACTCCGGCGGAACCGTTTGTGAACCTGTTGAACTGCCAGTCAACAAACGTCATCTCGACATGGTCTACTCTCACATGCGTTATTCCGATATGCCCTTTATGGGCTCGGTTACCACCCGAGAGAGAGCTCTGGATTCCATTGCAATGGCTCGGATTCTGTTTAGCGAAGAATTTGTCGACAGCCACTGCGTGATCAGTGGCAACATCAACATGAATTCTCCATTGGTTTATGATGGTGCCATGTCTGGCGCTTTGCGGGCTTATGCAGAAGCGAATCAATGCCCCGTGGTTGTTCCATTTGTACTGAGTGGTGCTACCGGGCCAGTCACAATTGCAGCCGCTACCGTTCAGTCACTTGCCGAAGTCATGGTCGGTGTCGCGCTCGGCCAGCTGGTGCGCCCCGGTTCGCCCGCAGTCTTTGGCAATTTCATTACAACCGTCAATTTGCGCGCAGGTTCGCCAACCTTTGGCACGGCAGAATCGGTCGCCTCCTCTTATGTTGTTGGTCAGATTGCCAGACGATTCGGTGTGCCACTGCGCTGTAGCGGAGGTTTTACCAGTTCACTCTGCGTTGATGCACACTCAACCAACGAAAGTGTCAATTCACTCAATGCAGCAATTCTTTGCGGCGCACACTTTGTACTGCATGCCGCTGGATGGATGGAGAGTGCCCTTACGGTCAGTTACGAAAAACTTGTAATTGATGCAGATTACTTGGGAGCGCTCCATACAATGGTGAAAGGCGTTTCACTTGAGCCCGACCAGTTTACAACCGAATCGTTCGAAGAGGTTGGACCGGGTGGTCACTTTTTCGGCAGTGCTCATACTCTGGATCACTATGAAAATGCGTTCTATGAATCTGAACTCTTCACAACCCCGCCCTATGAGCAGTGGGTCGAAGAGGGTTCAACGGACATCGCCCAACGGGCAAATGTCAAATGGAAACGCATGCTGGCGGAATATGAAATGCCACCAATGGACCCAGCCATCGATGAGGAGTTGCAGGCCTTCATGGCAAAACGTAAAGGCGAAATGCCTGATATCTGGCATTGACCGCCTGTTGTCACACGAGTCGGACTCGCACCTCGACTGAAGATTAACTGATCAGGCTTTTGACGAGCTCGCCGATACCCGCCGGGTTTTCGGTAACGTGCACCCCGCACTCCCTGAGTACGGAAATTTTTTCCCTTGCAGTCCCCTTGCCACCCGCGATGATGGCACCTGCGTGACCCATTCTTTTTCCGGGCGGTGCTGTCGCACCTGCGATGAAAGCTGCCACGGGTTTCGTGGCGTTTTCAGCAATCCAGCGACCACAGTCTTCTTCATCGGTTCCACCAATCTCCCCGCACATGACAATCGCATCTGTTTCTGAGTCTTCATTGAACCACTTGATGACATCCTTGTGCTTGGTACCGTTGACCGGGTCACCACCAATACCGACACAGGTAGACTGACCGATGCCCAATTTTCTCAACTGACCGACAACCTCATAAGTTAGAGTGCCAGAACGAGACACCACACCGACTCGGCCCTTCTGATGAATATAACCCGGCATTATTCCAATCTTGATTTCGTCTGGCGTGATTACTCCCGGGCAGTTCGGACCAACAAGAATCGTACTGCTTGACTCCATTTTGCGGCGCGTTTTAATCATGTCAGATACCGGAATTCCTTCCGTGATGCATATGACAAGTTCCAGTTCCGCTTCAACCGCTTCGTCAATTGCGGCGGCTGCGAACGGCGGCGGCACATAGATAACGGATACTGTTGCACCGGTCTCTCGTTTAGCTTCTGCAACTGAATCATAAACTGGGATGCCATCAACATTCTGTCCACCTCGACCAGGTGTTACACCTGCAACAAATGCCGCTTCACCGTTGGCATAGGCTCGACAGTTGCCTGTATGGAAGCGGCCGGTCTTGCCCGTCATGCCTTGCGTGATCACGCGAGTGTTCCGGTTGATCAAAATCGACATTTCGTTAACTCCTTGCAGCCTGTACGACTTTGGCCGCGGCATCATCCATATCGTCTGCTACAGTTAAAGTCAATCCCGACTCTGCGAGAATGCGTCGTCCGGTTTCAACGTTGGTGCCTTCCAGACGTACGACTACCGGTACATTGGTATCGATCTGCTTCAGCGCAGTCACCAGACCTTCAGCAATCACATCACATCGCATAATGCCCCCGAAAATATTCACAAGTACGGCCTCGACCTGCTTGTTTCGAAGCATGATTTTAAACGCTGCAACAACCTGTTCTGTTGTTGCACCACCGCCTATATCCAGAAAGTTAGCGGGCTCCCCATCATACAATTTGATGATGTCCATGGTTGCCATGGCCAGTCCTGCACCGTTCACCAGACAGCCAATATTGCCATCGAGAGAGATGTAAGACAGACCAGCATCCGAGGCTTCGATTTCAGCGGGCGATTCTTCATCAAGATCTCGGTATTTAACGATATCGGGATGCCGAAACAGTGCACTCTCATCAAAGGTCATCTTCGCATCCAAAGCAATAACATCGCCTGATGTCGTGACGACCAGGGGGTTAATTTCAGCAAGTGAGGCATCATTGTCCCAAAAGGCGCGGTAAAGTGCCTGAATAAATCGGGCGGCGTTTTCAATCAATGGTTCAGGTACACCTGCAAATCGAGCAGCAACGCTAGCGTCCGCAGTGGTTAAACCGACTTCGGGATCAATTTGGGTTTTTAGTATTTTTTCTGGAGTCGCAGCGGCGACTTCCTCGATTTCCATGCCACCTTCCGGGCTGATCATCAAGACAACCCGTTGCGAACTTCGGTCTACAACCAGCCCTGCATAGATTTCCGATTGAATTCCAATACCTTCTTCGATCAGCAGTTTTCGCACGATTTGACCTTCTGGTCCGGTTTGTGGGGTAACCAGGGGTCGATGCAAGATGTCCCGGGCGGCGCCAAGTGCATCTCCCTCAGATTGAACAACACGCACTCCACCACCCTTTCCGCGGCCGCCGGCATGAATTTGAGCCTTGACGACCCAGACACTTCCTCCGAGCTGTTTCAAAGCTCGTGGAACCTCGTCCAGCGAATGACAAACCACACCTCTCGGCGTTTCGACTTCACCATGTCGCAGAATCTCTTTAGCCTGAAATTCGTGTACTTTCACGATAGCTCCCTGTATATCGATTGGGGTTTCTGGTTGGAAACAACAAAAATGTGCAGATTCGATTAACGAACTGCCCGTCGAACAGTTGTTCCGATTTCAACTGGTGAGTTAACTACAGTGACACCGGCATCCCGCAGTGCTTCAATCTTTTTATCGGTACCGCCCCTGCCAGCGGCGATGATGGCACCCGAGTGTCCCATACGAAGGTATGGAGGCGCATTCCGTCCGGCGATATAGGCAACCACCGGTTTGGGATAATTTACGCTCGCAAGATATTCGGCAGCTTCCTCCTCCACCGCACCACCAATTTCACCGATCAGCAAAACCGCTTCGGTACCTGGATCATGCTGGTAAAGTTTGAGACAGTCGACAAAAGTCATTCCGGATACGACGTCTGCACCAATCCCAATACACGTTGACTGGCCGAGACCTTCGCGACAAAGCTGCGCAACCGCCTCATAGAACAGAGTACCGGACCTTGATACTACACCGATATTTCCCTGCTGATATATGGATGTGGGCATAATTCCGATGTTGCACTGTCCAGGGGTAATGATACCCGGGCAATTGGGACCGATCAGACGTGCCGAGGTGTTTTCGAGGTGTTGCTTGATTCGCAGCATATCCAGGATGGGTATGCCTTCGGTTATGCAGACTATGAGTTCAATCCCGGCATCAATGGCCTCAAACACTGCGTCCTTGGCGGCTTCCGGTGGTACGAACAGCACCGAAGCTGAAGCATTCGTCTGTTCGCGTGCCTCCTTTACAGTACTGAAAACCGGCAGATTCAAGTGGGTCTGACCACCGCGGCCAGGCACCACACCGCCTACAATTTTTGTGCCATACTCAATTGCCCGATGCGCAAAAAAACTAGCACGGTAGCCAGTAAAACCTTGACACAGCACCTGAGTTCTAGAGTTGACCAGAATACCCATCCAGTCATCTCCTGCCTTTGCGACGTAAAATTTCGATTGCCTCGTCCATCGTATCTGCATATTCGATGGGGACCCGGTAGTTCTTCAGCAGCGTCAGTCCGTGTTCGCGCTTCGTGCCAGCAAATCGAACAACAATGGGACAGCGAATTTTCTCCCGCGTGTGTACGGTGATCAACCCTTCTGCAATCGTATCACAGTGCGTCAGACCACCTCCCACCGCGTTGACAAACAGTGCATCAACCGATGCACCTTGCAAGACGGCCTGACACGCATTTGCGACATCCTGTCGGGTTGCAATTGGTGGCAGGTCCAGAAAATTAGCGGGCTCAAGCTGATGCAGCTTCAACAGGTCCATTGTCGCCAGTGCCAATCCGGCTCCACCAACCAAAAGCCCAATATTTCCATCCAGCTGCACGTAGTTGAAGCCGCTTTGGGCGCGAAATTTACGGTCATGCAATCGATTGCGTTCCCGAATTTCTGAGTATTCGTCGTGTCGAAAGAGTGCATTGTCATCGATTTCCATTTTGACATCCAGTGTCGCCAATCGATTTTCTTCGATGACAGCCAGTGGATTCAGCTCGATCGACAGCGCATCCAGTTCACTCACTGCCCGATGCAAATTGCAGCAGGTATCGACATAGTCCTTTGCGAGTTCACCGCTCAGACCCATTTTGTCCGTCAACTCAAGCAAAACTGCTTCATCAGGGGCTTCATCGACGGATAAACCTAATCGATGCAGTGTATCAGGGGAATCCTCCAGTGCAGTTTCAATTCCGGTTCCGCCGCGCTGTGATGCCAGCAATACCAGTTCGCGCTGATAGCGGTCAAGCAGAACGGCAAGATAGAGTTCGCGCTCAATATTCACCGCCTGTTCAATGTAGACAGAATTCACTTCAATTCCATCGGTACCTGTTTGGGGCGTAACCAGAGTGCTACCCAACAAATTCCTGGTTTCTTTTTCGACATCACTGGCGCTCCCTGCTTTCCTGATACCGCCAAACCGTCCTCTGTCGCCAGCCAAAATCTGCGCTTTAACCACCCAATCGTCACCGGGCAAACGCTCTGCCTGTGCTCGCGCTTCACCTGCAGAGTGAGCAACTTCACCATCTGGGAAAAAAAATCCGAATCTCTTTAGAAGTTTCTTTGCCTGATACTCATGAACAAACATCTGTCATCTCTGTCAATAGGAACCGGCTTGGGTGTATAACGGAACCTCAATTTTAAACGACGCGCGGACCCATATATTGCGTTTGAATTTTGAGTATTATTATTGATTCACCAAATACGCTGTTGAAGGTCGGTATTTTCCGGAAAAACCAAGGTGATAAGCGGTATATCGTATACAATATACAACGTATTGTAAACTTGCGATATGCTATGTTCACATCTCAGACAACAATGGCAGTTGCATTCAGTGTATGCACACTGGCCGTTATGCCGCTGACACAAGTGCAGGTCGCTTCTGCAATTGAACTCCAAAACCGGTTGACTTGGTAATAATGGCTGGTCAAGGTGGAGGTGCGGACAATATGGCACGATTGATGCAGACCATCACTGAAAAATACAATTCAATTTGTTTTGTTTTACAATGCCTTTACTCGTGGCACTTGGTATACCACGGTGCCAAACATAAACAGTTCCCAAAACGAGGATATTTACTTATGGTAACAATCATTTCAAAAATGAAAACGATCGCCGTGCTCATCGCAGCCGTCGTCGTTACATGCTTAGGACTGCAATCACCGGCTATGGCTGATTGGTCTCCCAAGAAACCGATCGAGTTGATTATTATGGCTGGCGCGGGTGGTGGTGCAGACCAGATAGCGCGTTTGCTGCAGGGCTTGGCTGAACAGAAAGATCTGTCTCCGCGGCCGATCATTCCGATAAATAAGCCCGGGGGTTCAGGAGCTGAAGCTCTTCGTTACCTTCAGGACAAAGCAGGAGACGACCACACCATTTTGGTTACGCTGAACAGTTTCTACACGACGCCTGTCATCCAGCAAGGTATTGGTGTCGATGTGTCAAACTTCACGCCAATCGGTCGAATGGCCGTTGACAATTTCGTGCTTTGGGTGAACAGCTCGCGTGACGATATTACCGATCTGGACAGTTACATAGCAGCCGTCAAAGCAGCTGGTAACACCTGGAAAGTCGGCGGAACCGGAACCGGCCAGGAAGATTCAATCTTGACCGCCATGATGGAAAAAGAATTTGGATACGACGTAACCTATATTCCTTTCCCCGGAGGTGGGACCGTAGCGAAAAACCTGGTTGGTAATCATGTTGATTCAACCGTCAACAACCCAGCTGAACAAAACGAATTCTATCGAGCTGGTGAGACCAAGCCAATTGTTCAGTTCACAGCAGAACGCCTTCCTGCGTATCCTGATGTTCCTACCGCGAAGGAGCTCGGCGTGGACATGCAATACTACATGCAGCGCTCCATCAACGGTCCTCCGGAAATGTCCAAGGAAGCACAGGACTGGTACATTGGTCTGTTTAAAGCTCTCTTCGATTCGGAAGAGTGGCAACAGTTCTGTACAGATGACGGGTTGGCATGTGATCAGTGGCTGGCGGGTGACGACCTAGGCACTTATCACCAGGAGCAAATCGCACTGCATAAGGACTTGATTGAATCAGTCGGCGCATCCGCGATTACAGGCGAATAACTCGCTCAAACATACTTCAACGCTTACCGGTGCGACGTTTACGTCGTACCGGTTTGCGGTACCTGGCAACAATCCTGGATGAACACGACTTGGATTGATTTGCTCAAATTTCAGACTTTCCCAACCCGGAACAGCAGAACTAAACTGAGTAGTAAGTGACAATGACAGTTCGAACCGCAGAACTCTTAATCGCTATATTGCTGGCGCTCTGCTCAATTGGATTGATGATCAAGAGTGCCGAACTTCGTATTGATTGGGTACCCGAACGTGGACCGGGATCCGGTGCCTGGCCATTCTGGCTGTCGACGGGTATGCTGCTTGCGTGCCTAGCCACGATAGTGCGATGGTTTCGAAAAGTAACTCCGGAATCGACCAACCTTGATCTGTTTATGACACGTGAAACTGTCCTGTTGGTTGGGATTTCGGCCGGATCTATTGTATTTCTGCTGGTTGTGACGCACCTGCTCGGCATCTACGTCGCACTTTTTCTGTTTCTTCTATTCTATTTGAAGTTTGTCGGCCGACACTCCTGGCTGGTAACAATCACAATGACGATCGTGGTCCCGATCTTCATATTCTGCCTGTTTGAATGGGCATTGAAGATCCCACTTCCCAAATCGATTTCAGAACCTTTGTTCTATCCGATTTACGACTTGATGTATTCGTAAAACTCCAATTGAGATGCGTCAGTAACCAAGATTTGTCACAACAGTCGATTCTGCTATAGGCAGTACCGATATCGGAACTTATGGATTGGCAACAATTTTCACAGAAAGTAACAACATTCAACTTCACTCTTAGCCACACCTGATCTAGCAATGGAAGAAATTGTCCTGCATTTAATTGGTGGTCTGGCGGAGGCGATGCAGCCACTCAATCTGACAATGATTGTTGTTGGCTGTACCCTAGGGCTGCTGATTGGTGCAATGCCGGGGCTCGGGTCGGTAAACGGCGTTGCAATTCTGTTGCCAATAACTTTTCTGGTACCTCCGACAGCAGCGATTATTTTCCTTGCTGCAATCTATTACGGTGCGATGTATGGAGGCGCTATCAGTTCAATTACCCTGGGAATTCCAGGCGCTTCAACTGCGGTAGCAACAGTTTTTGATGGCCGACCTCTAGCACAGGCAGGGCATGCCGACAGGGCATTGACTGCTGCTGCTGTTGCATCGTTCGTGGGCGGTACGATTTCAGTCGTGCTATTCACCGCGTTCGCACCGCCTTTGGCATCTTTCGCACTCAAGTTTGGTCCACCCGAAGAATTCGCACTCATGGTATTGGCCTTTGCGACATTTATCGGCCTTGGTGGAGATGACATTCCCAAAACCGTGTTCTCCATCCTGATCGGACTGGTAATGGCTTCCGTTGGACTGGATATCATCTCAGGTCAGCCGAGGCTGATCTTCGGTGATATCGACGGTTTTCTTCATGGAATCAACTTTTTAGTGCTTGCAATCGGCATCTACGGTATCGGTGAAATGCTCTGGACCCTTGAAACCACCAGAGGCGAGGTAATGGTTCATAAGGTGACCATTTCCTGGCAGCGGATGAAACACAATTTCAAGGACATCAGGAATTACATCAAGACGACAAGTATGGGTTCAGCCTTGGGGTATTTTGTCGGAACCCTGCCAGCGGCAGGCGCTACCCCGGCATCGCTTATGTCCTACGGTCTTGCAAAAACCTTCAGCAAAGATCCGGATAGTTTTGGTAAGGGGAATATTTCAGGTGTCGCTGCACCGGAAGCAGCCAATAACGCTGCCTCGACAGGTTCCATGCTGCCGATGATCACATTGGGAATTCCCGGATCTCCGACTACCGCGATTCTGCTCGGCGGAATGATTATCTGGGGACTGCGACCAGGACCGCTTTTGTTTACTGAAAACCCAGAATTCGTCTGGGGACTGATCGGTTCGCTGTACATTGCAAATTTTGCCACGCTACTGATCAATCTGGCGTTCATCCCGCTATTCGTCAAGATTCTCACACTGCCCTTCAGCATTCTCGCACCGGTGATATACATTCTGTGCGTAGTCGGGGGCTATGCACCTACCCAAACCATGCATGACGTATGGCTGATGCTGCTTTTTGGAGTTGTTGGTTATTTGCTCAGGAAACTCAATTATCCGGTTGCCCCCGCTGTCCTGGCAATCGTGCTTGGGCCTCTTGCTGAACGCTCATTGCGACAGTCCCTGCTGGGTTCTCATGGCGATGTCAGCATTTTCCTCACCCGCCCCATCTCTGCGGTTTGTATTGCAATTGCCGTCGCGTTAATCTGCTATCCCATGCTGCAAAAACTGCAAAAACGCCGACGGGCAAATGCTGGAACAGGCTCGGGATGACAATGGGAACCCATAACTACTGAGAACATGCACGACTGCCGAAAGTCGATTACTGGAATCACTTCAGACTGAATTAAAGGCTAGTAAGGTTCCGGTAGTGAGGGTCTACCCAGATACCAAGCGTTTGGCTACAGACGACGCGTAACTACGGTGCGGAATTTGCCAGCCATAATTCGAATGCCCAAGCGGTCAAATAATAGACCAGTAAAACCTGCGCCAGCAACATGGCCGTTCCAGTCCAACGAATCATGGCTACTTGCGCGGCACTGAGTTCTTTGTTGCTGCGAGAAACAACTATCGCTGCTATACCCTGATGCAGACGGGTAGACACAGCGCCGACGACAGCACCTGAGACAATCAGGCCACAAATTAAAAATGCAAGTCCTCCCCAATCAAAGAGGTTTTGCCAGGCACTGTTTTGCCAAGTAAGAAAGATGGTAACACCAAGAAATACCATAGCAGCAAAATTCAAAACCAACCGGTTTGCTGCAGAGGAGATAAACTGTTTGGGCAAGCGGGTCAATGGAAGATTGCTGTAACAAAAGGTTCGCCTTGAAACGAATACCCCCAATATAGCATGAGAGCATCCTGACCTTCAGCAGGGTTGGTGCCTTGACAAGATAGCAAGACAAACTGCTTTCTTCATCTGTCACTTGGGAAATGATCTACCGACGATATTGATTCTGACAGCCAGTCGAGTTCTTCCTCTTCGACGATATGTGCCTCTTTCAATCCCCGTCGTAACCAGTCCCGTACTGAAGGGTCATTCAGTTGCACTGCGGCACTTTGAAAGCGCATCACCACGGGAGCATACATCTTAGCAGCAATGTTGAATTCATCAAATCGCCAAGGTTTCTCTCCTACACAATGTTCTCGACTATGCCGCCAAACGGCCTGAATCCGGTTCACATCTAATCTGACCGCCTCACTGAGTTGATAGCCGGGTAATCTCCGCCTTAGATTCATCGGTACCTAGGCGCGAAGTACGGATAAACTTGAATGCATCTCTGCTCTCGTCGCCGGCATTACCGCCGGACTTTTCATCGGAGCGATGCCCGGACTCGGTTCGATCAATGGTGTTGCAATTCTGCTGCTAGTTACCTTTCTTGTACCGCCGACATCCGCACTCATTTTTCTCGGTGCCATATATGATGGTGCGATCAGCTCAATCATGCTCAACGGAATATTTTTCCTGCTGACAGCCGCTCATTCGACTGATCCAGAATAAACGTAGCAACGGTAGTATTGTGTGTGATATGGTGATGCAATCCAATTCGCCGATCAGTTCATGTCTACGCAAAACACCTCGTTCAAGCACCTGTTCCGTCCAATCGACGTTGGACACAAAACACTCAAACATCGACTGAATTTTGGTGCTCATACCGCCAATATGGCAGTTGACGGACTGCCAGGTGAAAGGCATCACGGCTATTATCTCGAGCGAGCCATCGGCGGTGCGGCAATGATCGTGGTCGAACCGGTTCCAGTACACGGTCCTGCGACTTTGACGCGGGGCAACTTTCGCCACAGCGATGATTCAGTCATTCCCCATTTTCGTAGGATAACCGACAGCTGTCACGAGTACGGTACCGTGATGATTCAGCAGCTATACCATGTCGGGCAACACGGTGACTGGGACAACTCATTTTTGCCAAACTGGTCTCCGTCAGGGCTGCCTTCCATGCACGATCATGATGGCAGCATGGCGATGTCCAAACATCAGATCGATGAGGTGATTGAGGCCTTTGTCGAGTCTGCACTTCGTTCCAAACAAGCGGGATTTGACGGCTGTGAATTGATGGCTGCCTACAATGCCATCATTGAACAATTCTGGTCCCCGTTCAACAACCGTCGAGAGGACTGCTACGGCGGTTCCTTTGAAAATCGCATGCGATTTTCAACCGAACTGCTCAGTGCCATACGAAATGCTGTCGGGAACGATTTCATTATCGGTGTCTGTACCAGTTATGACCCGGTCGTACCCGATGTTCTGCCAATGGAGACCATGCAGGAAATTGTCGCCTATCACGACTCTCGAGGATTATTCGATTATGTAACCATCGGTACCGGTGGATATTACAACTTTTACCTGATTATTCCGACTGCCATGCACGAGGATCAAATTGGGATGCCGTTCGCTGCCAAAATTCGTGAAGTAGTCAAACACGCAAAAGTGCAGGCTGAAAGTCACATTCGTACACCAGACGCCGCTGATTATGCGATCGGGTCTGGAGCTGCTGATATGGTGAGTATCGTTCGAGGTCAGATTGCAGATCCACATCTCGCCAACAAAGCCATGCAAGGGCGAGCAGAGGATATCCGACCTTGCCTTTCCTGCAATCAGATGTGCTGGGGACGGCGATTCAAGGATTACTGGATCAGCTGTCTGATCAACCCATCAGCCGGGCGTGAATACGAATGGGGTGGTGATCGTTTTAAAGAAGCTGAAGTTCAGAGAAAGATTCTGGTGGTTGGTGGCGGACCAGCTGGCTGTGAAGCCGCACGTGTCGCGGCTGAGCGAGGCCATACAGTGACATTGGTTGAAGCATCCGGTCAACTTGGTGGACAATTTCGCCTTGCTGGAATGCAACCCAGGCGCAGCCAGATTCTGGACTACATCGACTGGTTTGAACGGCAGCTAAACAAACTCGGTGTCGATGTACGTCTCAACACTCCTTTCTTTGCTGAAGATGTCGTTGAATTTGGGGCGGATGCGGTTATTCTTGCCACCGGATCGCTACCTTCAGATACCGGATATCAGCGTGGAATCCCGACGCGGGATGTATTGCCCGGTATAGACCAGGGTAACGTATGGCACGCAGAAGATGTAATGAATCGCTCAGCGAAACTTGGCCAATCGGTGCTACTGTTAGACGACGTTGGTACCTGGAAGTCTCTTGGTACCGCTGTATATCTGGTGGAAAAAGGCCACTCAGTGTCGATCGTAACACCTTATGCAGTGATTGGAAGGGAATTGGTGCGAACCGCAGCTGACTTCGCGGTACGTGAGAAATTACGTCAGAGTGGCGCCCAATTCTATCCCGAATCCGTGGTCAATGAATGGCAAGGTACAAGCGCCCAAGTTATGGATTTGCTGGATGGAACGGAAACCGAAATGCCGTTCGACAGTCTGGTCCTTGCCACGGTTAACATTCCAGTGAATGATCTTGAACTGGAACTGCGTCAGCAAACATTGGAATTTGACCTCCATGTCATCGGCGATTGTCTGTCACCCAGACAAGCACCAGCGGCAACCTATGAAGGCCGCAAAGTTAGCCTGCTGCTCTAATATTCTTAGCTGGCAAAAAAATCGGCTCTGTCAGCAATCAGTTGGCGTAGTCTACGGGAATTGCAACAATCTTGACTTTAATCATTGAACCCGGACGACTAGGTACCGTCGCTCGGAAAACATGCCCTTGGAACTCATAATTGACAAAATATCCGCTCAACTTTTGAGTTTCAACTTTCCGCTCAACCGTTGTACAACGCGTTTCCATTCGAGTTCCACCTTTTCCCTGCGCATTCTTCTTTTCTAGATCACTTGCAATGGAAGCGCCTAATAACGCACCGATTACAGTACTCGACTTACTGTCATCGTCAATTTCTTTGCCAATCGCTCCGCCAAGAATCGCACCTAGCAATTCCGGTGTATCGGAACTGGTCGAACCACCAACACTCACTGCAACTTCTCGACACTCCTGAACCGGCCTCACTTCTGTCACAGTGACGTACCGCTCGGTAAAACCGAGAACGGGAACATCTACTTCATAAGTACCGGAAAATTCTGCTTGAGCACCGCCACTCAGCACAACACCTGTCAGCGCCAGTATGCTGATGGCGAATCCAATTGTTTTCTTCATGATAATTTCCCTCAATTAAGGTAGAGATGCGACACCTTGGATGTCCAGCATCTTTCGCATTATAAAAAGACCTACTAAAGTATGAATATTTGATTGATGGCCACTGGAGCTACCTTATTGTGACCGAAACATTTGCCATAGGTTCAGTTTTATTACGACAAATTTTCTGCCCTGACTATGGAACCTGTTCCGAGATCACAATCTCAACGACCGCGTGATCAACACCCGGTCGAATGGGTTCAGACTGGCCAAAAAAATCACCACTCTGCGACTGTGCAGTTCCTGAGCGTGAAACCCTGGCAATGACGAGGATCTGTTCAAATGATGAAATATTAAGATTGGGAAGCATCGCCAGGGAGTCGTCCAGATCCAAAGATATGGGCAAATCCTTTACCTGCTTTTTGACAGCAGCAAGTGGCGCTGGCGGGCCATTGTAAGCACGGGCGATGATAAATACAGTGTCATCGGAATCAATCTGACTCAAAATGGAAGACTCAATGATTACCTGAACCTTGACTACGGGAGCTTCAGTCTGTTCGCTCTGGCTTGAAGCTGACGCACCAACCCTCGCAAGTTCTGCACTTCCGGCCTCAATCAACTGACGTAGCTGATTGAGCATCTCCTCGTTGTCCGTGGTTTGCTCTGCCCGCTGCCAGTATTCCATCGCAACCTCCACTTCACCACGCTCGCCAGCAGCAAGTCCTGCCAACCATAATCCACCGGTATTGTCTGGCTCAATTTCGAGTGCAGCCAAAATCAGTGCTTCAGGCTGACCCTGCAAGACACCATCGTTAGCCATCGCTCGAGCATCCGCTTCACGCACCAGAAATTCAGCGCTGTCACCCTGCAACTCTCGCACTTTCTTGTACGCACCAGCAGCTTCAGCATATCGCTGTTGTGCAACAAACAACTGTCCCAGAGTGCTCCATCCTAGTGCGTCATCGGTGTCGGTCGCCAAATGTGTCATCAGACGCTGTGTGAGTTGCTCTAAGTCCTGTGCGTCAACACCAGTCACATCATCACCTTCCTGTTCGGACTCTTCAACTGTTGCCACGCTAGGTGCTGGATTGATGGAAACACCAGAGGGTTCGCCCACCAGGAAATAGAGAACTCCCGCCCCCAGTGGAACAAATAATGAGATAGTGACCGCTGTCCATTTTGTAGCTCCCGTGCCGCTGTTAGCAACCGCATCAGCGGAGTCTGTCAGGTTGTGTACATCCCGGTAAAGCTCGGATTCAATTTCTTCACGAATTTGAGCAGCATCTTCAGGATCTACTTCACCGGTACTTTCGCGCTGTTCCAATTCAGCCAGTCGCTGCTTGGCAACTTCTATGTTTTTCTGCCGCCGGTCAGAACTCTCCATACTGCTTCCACGCAGAATGACGGGCACAATTAGCCAAACGGCCAAGACCGCCAGCAGTAAGGCAAGCAAATAAAAAATGACAGACATTGAATGTGAGATGTGCTGCTAATCGTCCAGCAACTGCCGTACCTTCTGACGCGAGGCGGCGTCCAGTTTATCCCCCGTGTTACGGCGAGTCCGCCGCCAGTACAGCACAACAGTCAACACCGCCAACAGCAGAAAAACGAGCGGCCCAAACCACAGCAGATAGGTTGATGCTCTAAGTGGTGGGCGATACATGATGAATTCGCCATAACGTGCCACCATGTAGTCAACAATTTCATCGCTTGAGTCTCCGCTTCGGACCATTTGATAGGTACGTTCACGAAGATCCTGAGCCAGTGCGGCGTTCGAGTCAGCCAGATTCTGGTTCTGACACACCAGGCAACGCAATTCGTCAATGAGTTCGTGGTATTGCTGTTCTTGCTGAGTGCTGTCAAACTCCAGTACCTCTGTGGCCGCGTTTGCAGATAGCGAAAATATCAGAAACATCAGCGCACAGAACAGATGTTGAACATTATTTAGGATTGTTGTTTGCTTGCGTTCCATAGTGACAATATCTCACGCTGGGCAACTTCCTGTGTAATCGGTCCAATGTGTTTGTAGCGAATCACACCCTGCGCATCAACAACAAAAGTTTCCGGAACACCATACACACCCCAATCTATGGCAGCGGCACCGTCCTGATCGACCACCGTTACAAAGTAAGGATTACCCCAATCTCGCAACCAGCGACGTGCATCTTCCGCCTTATCCTTGTAGTTTAGTCCGGCAATTGGCACGCCCCTTTCTGACAGGTCGACCAGAATCGCATGCTCATCACGGCAGGCAAGGCACCAACTGGCCCAGACATTTAGTACATAAAATCCGCCAGTCAGTTGATCGGTGCTTAGAGTCAGATCTCCCTGATCGAGAACCGGTAACGTGAACGCGGGTGCCACTTTCCCAATCAATGGCGACGGTACAACCGTTGAATCCAACCTCAGTCCCGCGGCAAAAAAACCGGCAACTGCGATGAAAACGATGAAAGGAATCAGAAATTTTGGCCGCGTGAACAGCCCCCTTTCTCTCATCTCGACTCGGTTACCATGTTAGCTGAGCCAATGCGCCTCCGCACTTGACTGGTGCTTCTCAGTCTTTTGTCAGTTGCGGCTAGTAATCCACCGATTGCCATGAAAATCGCACCCATCCATATCCAGCGTACAAACGGTTTGACGTGAATTCTAACACTCCAAGCACCCGAATCATCCAGCCGTTCACCCAGCGAAACATACAAATCGCGAAACACACCGGGTTGAATACCTGCTTCTGTCATGGGGTCAGCTTGAATGGGATAAAAGCGCTTTTCCGGATATATTGTCGCAACCTGGCGCTCGCCGCGATGGGCATTGATGGTTCCCATGTATGAGATGTAATTTTGCACTGACTGCTGTCGCACACCATCAAATTGAAAGGTAAATCCACCCAATTCGTACGAGTCACCCGGCACCATCTTCAAGTCCTTTTCCTGCTCATACAGGCTGACCATGGTAACGCCCACGACAAACACAGCTATTCCCATGTGAGCGATACTCATACCCCAAATCCCTCTCGGTTGATTCAACAACGCAGTGAGTTTATCCTTTCTGTGTTTCACTCGGTCATACATGCCGTAAAGTGTAGAGGAAGCAGTCCACAACGCCAGCGTCAATCCAAGCGCAGCCAACCATTGGTAAGAGTCGCCGAACAAAAATGGTAAGGTACAGCCCAGTAATACACTGACCGCGAGCAGTGGCCAGAGTTTACCCATCAATCTGCCGAACTGATCCCGTTTCCATCGAGACATCGCACCAATACCAACGAGTGCGGCAACCGGTAAAGTGAGCGGAATGAATACCGAATTGAAGTAAGGCGGACCAACTGAAACTTTGCCCAATCCAAGTGCATCGAGAAACAGAGGATAGAGCGTACCCAGCAAGATCGTAGCGGCTGCAGTTACCATAAAGACGTTATTGAGCAGCAGGCTCACTTCTCTTGACACCAGCGAGTAGCTGCCGCTTGATCGTATGCTCGGTGCTCTAACACCATAAATCGCGAGCGAAGATCCGATCACCAGGCAGATCAGCACAAGCAGGAAAACACCACGAGATGGATCCGTCGCGAAAGTGTGAACCGAAGTCAGCACCCCGGAACGAACCAAAAAGGCACCGATTAGACTGAGCGAAAATGCCAACATCGCCAGCAACACGGTCCAGGATTTGAAAAGTCCGCGCTTTTCAGTTGCTGACAAGGAGTGAATCAGTGCAGTACCGACCAACCATGGCATGAAAGAGGCATTCTCAACCGGGTCCCAGAACCACCAGCCGCCCCAGCCGAGTTCGTAATAAGCCCACCAGCTTCCCAAAGCAATACCAAGGGTCAGTGAAACCCAGGCAAGATTGGTCCAGGGTTTAGACCAGCGTGCCCACGCGGCATCCAGTCGACCACTGATTAATGCTGCCACTGCAAATGAGAAAGCGACAGAAAATCCAACGTACCCCATGTAGAGCATTGGTGGATGAAAAACCAGCCCCGGGTCTTGTAACAGCGGGTTCAGATCCCGGCCTTCGACTGCAGCCGGGATGACTCGTTCGAAAGGGTTCGATGTCAGGATCAAAAACAACAGAAACCCGATACTGACTGCACCAAGTACCGCCAGCACCCTGGCCAGAAAATCATCAGGCACCTCGCGACTAAACCAGGTCAACGCCGCTGTCCAGCCTGCCAGCATCAGCACCCATAACAGCAGCGATCCTTCATGGGCACCCCATACCGCAGAAATGCGGTACATAAGAGGCAATGCCGTGTTTGAATTCTGTACCACGTAATAGACTGAAAAATCATAGGAGACAAATGCATAAGCAAGGCATAGGATCGAAATGAACAGAAACACGAACTGACCTCGGGCAGCAAATTTTGTTGCTGCAAACATCGAAGGTGAACGCAGTAACTTGCCAGAAATTGGCAGTGCAGTCTGTACAACTGCCAGACAAAGCGCCAATATCAGACTGAATTGACCGAGTTCCGGAATCATTGCCTTACCAAATACCTCTTATTCGTACTGCATCGTCTTTGCCGCTTTCAGCGCGTCCGCAACTTCAGGCGGCATGTAATTTTCGTCGTGTTTAGCCAGCACTTCAGTGGCCTCGAACACACCGTTGGTATTCAGCTTGCCTTTTGCAACGATACCCTGGCCATCTCGGAATAGGTCGGGAAGAATACCGGAATATTGAACTGGAACGGTATGAACGGTGTCGGTAACATCAAACCTGACTGTCAGGTCGTTATCAGGTCTGACGACACTGCCTTCTACAACCAGACCTCCGATTCGAAATGCCTTCCCAACTGGTGCCTCTCCTGCCTGGACTTCGCTAGGGCTTACAAAATACAGCAGATTGCTCTGAAACGCTGTCAGCGCCAGAGCTAATGAAATCGCAGTACCCGTGACGATTAAAGCGGCCATTGCCAAGCGTCGTGCTCGTCTTGGTGTCATAAATAATCTAGCTTTGCCTGCAAAGTGAATATGGTCATTTTACGATGAATTTAGATTTAAGCAGAAGACACTGGTTTCATTGTTGCGAGCAATAAAATAGGATTCTCGCAAATTTTATGGGATTGAATACTTGACTAAACAAACGAATTTTCTTCCCAATATCCGCGCTCTGTTGGAAATTATTTCACTTATTGTGACACTTCGCCATCGTTTTTGTTTAACCGAGATTGCTAATCATCATTGGCGACACCAACATCCGAACTGCCTGTCGCCCCGCAAGTCGATACGGTTCGGTTCATAGCGATACAAGTAAGGTGATGAAAAATGAGATGACCCGGGCGATGCTGATGATGCTGTTTGCGATGCTCATTCTCCCCGGCATGGATGCAGTCGCAAAGTCGCTTTCGAATTCTGTATCAGCAGGACAGGTGTCTTTCGCGCGATTCTTCTTCCAATCCATCATTATGTTGCCGCTTCTCTACTGGACGCGGGGAAAGTGGCTGACTTCCAACTTGAAATTCCACGTCCTGAGAGGAGCGTTGATCGCATGTGCAACGCTGTTCTTTTTTCGCAGTTTGGCGTTTCTCCCAATTGCGGACGCGATATCGATTTTCTTCATTGAACCAATGCTCGTTACTCTGCTTTCGGTGGTGATTCTTGGTGAATCGGTCGGCTGGCGAAGACTGATAGCGATAGCAGTTGGGTTTGCCGGTGCGCTTATTGTTATTCGGCCTTCATTTACCAATGTAGGCTTGCCGGTACTGTTTCCGGTCGCAGCCGCATTGTGTTTTTCCTTCTACATTTTATTGACCCGCTCGCTATCAGCTGTTGAGAACCCTGTCCGAATGCAGTTTCTCGCAGGTCTATCTGGAATGGTGGTAACGTCAATTGCGCTAACAGTCGGTACCGCCAGCAACATTGATGCTTTAACCGTGAGTTGGATCTCCCTAAATCAGTTATTTTGGCTCGGATTGCTCGGAATTTTGGGTACAGTGGGTCACCTGTTTGTAGTTTATGCCTATCGTCGCGCCCCGGTCAGCATACTCGCACCTTTTCAGTATGTCGAAATAATCAGTGCAACGATTCTGGGATGGATGTTCTTCCACGATTTTCCCGACACATCAACCTGGGTTGGAATTCTGTTGATCGTTGGTTCTGGACTTTTCATCTTTTACCGCGAACATCATTCCGGGATCAGGCGCTAGGTACGCACTGATCAATACTGCACCATGTCTTACAGCTAATGATGTCTGGCTAGGCCGCTATCACCCCTAGACGAAAGCGTGAATGCACTGCCGATGGCGAGGTGTCGTTCAGAGCGGAATAGATTCCAATAAAGGGCAGATTTATGGCAGTAAATTTCGTTGGTTCAATATCAGCACTTAGGCGTGATAAAAGAAATGAACCATCGCAATGACGACCACCAGAAAAAGCACCGTCATCGCCAGTCCTGCCCGCATGAAGTCCGCAACCCGATAACCGCCTGGGACTTGAATCAAGGCGTTGACCTGATGCGTCGGAATCAGGAACGAATTGGATGTGGCCAAGGCAACTGTCAGAGCAAAAACAGACGGGTTGGAACCTATTTCGAATGCAACATTAATAGCAATCGGAACCAGTAGTACGGTTGCACCAACGTTTGACATGACCAGCGTGAAAACGGTTGCCAATATTCCAAACGCGAAAAGAAACACAATGCTGGGCACACCATCCAATAAACCGACAAATTGCTGGGCAATCCACGTGGCTGTGCCGGTTTTCTCCACCGCAATGCCCAGAGGGATCAAACTTGCCAGTAAAAAAACACTTTGCCAGCCAATCGCCCGATACGCTTCCTCGATTGAAATAACGCGTGAAACGATCATCAGTAACGCTCCTGTCAGCAATGCCGCAGAAAGACGCAAGTCCGTAAATAACACCAGACACAAGGTAAACACAAATATACCCAGCGCAATATATATTTTTTCCGGCCGTTCATTTTCCTTTGGAAAATCGGTTGCCGCAACCAGTTGCAAAGAGTCAATAAAGTGCTGCAGATCCCGCCACAAGCTATGGACTACCATTGTGTCCCCAGCCTGGATTGGAAGTTCAATGAGATGGTCTCGAATGGGCTTATCGTCCCGATAGAGCGCCAACATAGTAACGTGGTAATTTCTACGGCAACCAAGGTCGCTTATCGTTTTTCCAATCGCAGCTGAATAAGGTGGCACCACAACTTCGGCAATTCCTGAAGCTGTTGGATTAAATGCTTCCTGGAAAACCCGAATTTCGTCCCGTAACTTCAGGTTCATACGATCTGCGATTTTAACGATCCGCTCGTACCGCCCCATTACGGCTATATCGGAATTTGCAACAATCTCTGTACTGCGGTCAGGTTCAACGATTACCTTGCCTTCCGTTCTGATTGCAATAATTCGCTCTTCATACCCCCCTTCATCTTCCAACTCTCCAATTGTCTTGCCTACAATCGTGGTTTTATTCGTTACGGTCAGTTCGAAAACCTGGCCTGAAATACCATAGACATCTAGAATATAGGACGTAACTGCTCCTGTCCCCAATGCCTTTGAAGTACCCTTTGGCAGCAATTTTTTCCCGAATAAGAAAAAATAGATGACACCGAGCGCAAGAAGGGCAATTCCAATCGGTGTTACAGAAAATAAGGAAAAAGTGTCAAGTTCCCGAACGTGCGCAGGTAAGCTCACGTTTGAGTTTTCGATCAAATCATTGAGCAGAATAAGAGGACTTGATCCGACCATCGTTAGCGTACCACCAAGAATCGCACAATAGCCCATTGGCATCAACAAGCCGGACGGTGTCACACCGCTGCGCTTACAGATTCGGTCGATCACAGGTAAGAACAGTGCCGCTGCGCCGATGTTCTGCATAAACCCGGAAATGGAACCGACAGCTGTTGAGACCAACACCATAATGCGTCGCTCTGTGTTCCCTGCAAAATGTAAAATTTTTGCGGCTAGACGGTTCATAATTCCCGTCCGATCAAGTCCTGCGCCGAGAATCATCACCGCCATTATTGAGATTACGGCATTGCTGGAGAACCCGTCAAACAAATCAATTGCAGGTACCAACCCGTCGTAACCTGGAAGTAAACTGGTAAGCCCGATCAGCACCATAACCATCACCGCAACAACATCCACGCGCAAGACTTCCGACACAAACATAATGATGGTCAGAATCAATATCCCGATGACTGCAATCATTTCGACTGTCAGAGAAAGGGGTTCAGTCATCTGAATGATCGATCGCTAGATTACCAGGCACAATCACTTCTCGACTTTCTCCGACATGACAATTAATTTTTAGTCAGACTGGATGGAGGGCAGCACATTTTGGTAGTAATGTAGGGCGCCAAACTATGAATTTGTTTAGCGCCACCGCTTACACAGATAAAGGAGAGGAAACTCACCACTTCCGATGAGTATGCCGTCGACGATCGCAATCTAAGCCCAATCAACACTTTGGGCAATCACGAACTAAGAAGTTTCATAGATTAAAAAAATGGAATAGAAGCGACACGAGTCAAATTTGCGCGGTGCAAACTATGCATGCCGGTCGCAGTCAAGAAATACCTTCTGTTGGAATCGTCTTTCGCACTCAATCAAGTGTACGAAATGTCTACAAATAACTATTATTCAATAGGATGGTGCAAACTATTGTGTCTATCAAAATTCAGGGTAACAGTTGAGCATTCATTACCCGTTTTCATCCCCATTCAACAGCCGCGAAAAACAGAGAAGAACGAATTTTTTACTGTGTATATTTTATTACATACCCTATCTGATATGCGTCATTAAATTCAACTAATTAGCCAAATATTTACAACGGTAGCAATGAATTCAGATCGGAACAATCACACTGTTAATTTCGAGGGTTCAAATTCGATTCTGATACAATGCAACTGTCGATAAAGACGCCCATGTGAGGAGTTGGCAATGAAAATTAAAGTATCGTGCATCCAAAACTGTGCGAAGGACAATTTAAACCACAATCTTCAGGATACTTCGGATCTGGTGCGAAAAGCGCGTGAAGCTGGCGCCGAACTGATCTGTCTGGCTGAGTTCTTCTCCTTTTTGCATCTTGACGACAATGGCTTGAATGTATCGCCCTTCGCAGAGTCCGTCCACCCCACCCTTTCCACATTCCAATCTCTCGCACAGGAAGTTGATGCCTGGATTCTATTGGGTTCGATTGCAGTATCGGATTCTGAGGGCAAAAAGCTCAATCGTTCGATCATGCTCAGCCCACAGGGTGAAATTATTGCACGCTACGACAAAATTCATCTCTTTGATGTCAATCTGCCAAATGGTGAGGTGTATCGCGAATCTGCGATTTTCAATCCGGGTAATGAGGCGGTTCTGGCACAATTACCCTGGGGTTCTGTCGGTCTTACGGTCTGCTATGATTTACGCTTCCCGCATCTTTACCGTGCGTTGGCCTATTCAGGCGCACAAATACTCACTGTTCCGGCAGCATTTACAAGAACGACGGGCCAGGCTCACTGGCACGTGATGTTGAGAAGCCGAGCAATTGAGACAGGCTGCTATGTTGTTGCACCCTGTCAGTATGGTGATCACGGTAAAGCCAAAACCTATGGTCATTCGCTGATTATCGACCCTTGGGGTCGCGTTTTGGCTGATGGCGGTGAATCGCGAGGCTATATAATCTCTGACGTTGATCTGAGCGAAGAAAAGGCGCGTCAAATGATTCCAGCACTGGAACACGATCGTCCGTATCGTGTACCAGACAAGGACGAGCCGGAGCTGTTTCGCCAGGCATCTTAACAGCATTCAATTTTTATCTCTACACGAATCGAGTTCATCATGAGTGAATCAGTTTTGGTTTCATTGATCATTCTGCCGATCCCCATCAGCATCCTTATCATGCTGGCGTTTCGCGGCAAGGGTCCATCCACAGTCGACCAGAACGATCATTGATTTCAACTGTTCAAGTCCGGGAGATTTGAACAGATGTCAATTGCGTGGTTCGTAATGGGCTTTTTTGTAGAGGTTCCGCCCGTATTAGACTAAGCGATTGAGCCGTTGATGGCGCACCCATCCTGCCAGCATTCCAAATCAATGCTGTTTCGAATAACTTGTTAAAGGCAGAAGTGGTTTCCGGAAATAACTGTCAGCAGAATTGGAGAAAAATTCCCGACCGCAGCTTTGGATCAAACCAAGTTGATTTTGGAGGCATCACATAACCCGCATCAGCAACATCCATGACTTCCTGCATTGTTGTATCAACGCATGCGAATCCTAATCGCCAACCCTGACTGCATCGTTCCATCAATCCGGAAATGCCATCGCTGCCAGGTACGTAGCTGAGACGACTGTCTGAACGGGCATCATGAATATGCAAAACTCCGGAAAGCACATGCTCCTGGAGAATGGATACATCCAGTGAACGGACAGGATCATCGGACGGCACCAAAGACTCAGGAATCTGCAACTGATAGACCTTGTCGTCAACAATCATTGTGATATACCGCGCCTGGCTTGGCAACAGTCTGTTGTCCCTACCGGCATTCAGTTCCTGTACGTCAATACCAGCACTCCGAATTCCATTGAGCAATTCATCAACACTCAACCCGCTCAAGTCCCGAACACACCGGAAATAGGAAAAAATTCTAAGTTGGCTCTCTGGAAAGAGCGCAACGAAAAGCCTTCGACTATTTGAATCTGCAGCGCCCGAAGATTGATCTTTAGCTAATTGCGCAATCCGAGCGCCAGCTGCGCAGCGATGGTGACCGTCTGTAAGATAGGTGTATACGATTTGACCAAATCCCTGCTCCAGCTGTGCTGATATTTCAGCATCATCGATTCGCCAGATTGACTGCTCAACATCATCCCAGGCGTTAAATTCAAGACAAGGTGATGCGAGTTTTGCACGAGCCACCGCATCATCAATTTCTTCCTGGTCGGGATATCCAACACAGATAGGACTGGACGTAACTCCCACAGTCTGCTGATAATGAGTCAGCATGTTTTCCTTTTTTAGCTGAGTATCCTCATGCTTCTTGAGACGACCGCTGGTGTACTCCTCCACAGGAATAGTCGCGATAACGCCAGTTTGTTCATGGGAACCCAATCGAAGTTGATACAGAAAATAGGCCGGAATCTCGGTTTTGATAAATGCACCACGACCGAGCAATTTGTTGAGATGGGACTGATTGTGGTCCAGAATTTCTTCGAGTGTCGGGCCATTGCCATCGAATTCCTCAAGAGTACGCATCACATTGACGTAGTTGTCTGGATTCTTTTCAGCGAACGTACGACGCTCCGCCGGTGTCATCGCGTCATATGACGGTGTGACTACCTGGTCAATTTTTTCAGGATTAACCAGTAATCCATCGAACTTTTTGATCTGCGGCACTACGCCCTTTCCCCAACAAAAACCTTACGAATTTGCAACCCGGAACGTGTCCATATACGACGCGAGTTTTTCTGCTCCTTCCATCGGCATTGCATTGTAAATGCTTGCGCGCATTCCGCCAACACTTCGATGTCCCTTGAGATTGACCAGTCCCTCGGCTTCGGCTCCAGCAAGGAACTTTGCCTCCAGCTCCTCGCTCGGCAAACGAAAGACAACATTCATCCGTGACCGGCTCTCGCCAGTGACCGGGCAGTCATAGAATCCGTTGCCCGCGTCGATTGCCTCGTAAACAAATCCTGATTTAACGATCGACACCTTTTCAAATTCTTCGACACCACCGCGTTCCCTGTACCACTTGAGCACCTTACCGGCCACATAAATTGGGAACACTGGAGGGGTATTGAACCGCGAGCCACTGCTGTGGTACTTTCGGTAGTCCAACGCTGACGGTAATTCTCGCTTTGAAACATTCATGAGAGATTTTCGGACAATAACTACCGCAACACCGGATGGACCGATATTTTTTTGTGCCCCACCGTATGCGACATCCATCAGATCCCACGGAATTTTTCGGGACATATAGTCGGACGACATATCAGCAACCAGCGGAACACCCAAGTCCGGCCAATCAAATGTTCGGATTCCACCGATTGTTTCATTGGTGGTTATGTGTAGATACTGGGTGTCTGGCTGCAGCGAAATTTCATTCGCTACAGGAGTTCGGCTATAGTTGTCGTCAGCACCATCCCAGGCGACATAGGTATTGCCATAAACCTGTGCATCTTTCAGCGCGAGCTTCGCCCAATGACCAGAATTCACGTAAGCTGCTTTTTCAGCCTGTGCCAGAACATTCATCGCAACCATTGCAAATTGCATCGTGGCGCCACCCTGAATAAGCAGTATGCTGAACTCTTCGGGAACTTCCAACAGTTCTCGGATCAGACCGACGGTCTCGTTGTGAACTTCATCGTACTCAGGCCCGCGGTGACTGTGCTCTACCAAAGACATTCCCGTGCCTTTGTAGTTAACGAGTTCCGACTGAGTTTCTTCCAGAACTTCTAGTGGCAGGGTACAGGGACCCGGACAAAAGTTATAAACTCGCTGTTTCAACTGACATCTCCTATGTATTTCGAGTTGCTGAATAAATTGGGTGGGTGAATATTAATCAATTGACGCAATTGAGCCTGGTACCGTTTTCAAAGGCTTTAACGACTTCCAAGACACCTTCGGCCACAGCATTCTGCGCCTGTTCGGTTGACGCGCCAATATGATGCGTACCATAAACGTTTGGATGCTTGGCAAGCTGACAATCGAATTCGCAAGCAGTCTGACCCGGTTCATTTGGATAAACATCCAACCCAGCTCGAATTGATTTGCCGTCCATAGCATCTAGCAGAGCCTGCTCGTCAACAACGTCGCCACGAGAGGTATTTAATAATATCGCCCCATCGCGCATTTTTGACAGCAGCTCAGCATTAATGAGATTACGGGTCGAATCGGTTGCGGGCACATGTACGCTAACGATGTCGCTTTCCGCAACAAGAATATCGATGCTCTCGACAGTACTGATCCCGAGACTCTTCATTCGTTCCAGTGTTGTCTGCGAACGGCCAGGTTTGTTGATCATCAATACATTCAGACCAAAGGCTCTGGCTCTTTCAGCGACAGCCATCCCGATAGAACCGGCTCCAATTATCCCTATGGTTCGACCCATCAAACCCTGCGCGGATGAGTATCGTTTTTTATTCCATTGCCCATCCCGCAATTCACGAACATTGTCAGGAATATTGCGATCGATTGACAGCAGCAGACCCATCGTTAACTCAGCAACCGCCACTGAATTCTTACCCGGTACATTGCAAACAGCAATTCCCCGCTCGGCAGCGAACACTTTGTCGATTGTGTTGGTTCCTGCCCCCGCTCGAATAATCAGCTTGAGATTATTGGCAGCTTGTATTGTCTCTTTGTCAACTTTGGTGCTTCGCACCACAAGTACATCATTACCTGCAATATTTGCTGGTAAATCAGCAGCCTGCAAATCAGGCTGAAAAATTGTCGCATACCCGGAAGCCTGTAACTGCTGTAACTGCTTCGCGGGAAACTTGTCAGCAAAAAGTATCTGCATAAATCCTGGGGAATTGGGGATGTGAAAGTCGCAACAGCCGGGAACCGGTTATTGCAGGAAAAGATTATTGTATAGGAAACAACCTAGAAATATTTTGAGAATCTTGAAAGGGTTTTCACTAGCTCGTCTGCCAACTTGAAAATTTGTGTTTGAACCCATTTGCACTCAATAATCCAATCAATCACTAGTGTAAACACGACGGAACCTCAAACTATCCAAACTTCGAAATTATCAAAAAATAACAACCAATTAACTCAAGTCTCACTCGAGGAGTTGACAGGCTAATTTGCCTCCGCCTGTTGAAGCGCAAAGATTGAAGTGTATCCACCCGACCAGTCAGGAGGAATCTGGCAAGGCCGTTCGTCGTGGTGCGCCCATCGGGCCGCCGATCCACGAACTATTGTCTGAAAATATTTTGAACGAGTCGGAACTGGTGTATAGGGCATGGCATCCGCGGATGAGTATGCATTTAACAGAAGTGGACGCCCAACGTCAGAGCGATTCGGCATAGACGAATGCAGCATACGACAGTTGTGAATCGTCAACGATCCAGCTGGACCTTCCAGCTCTGCTGCGATAGTGGTGTCAAGGCGGGAGGCGTCTAGGTCAGATAGGCATCCAGTCCACTGTCCATTTATGTTGTATTGATCATACAACTCTCCTTTGTGGCTTCCTGGAAGTACAACCAACGGTCCCTGCTCATGTGAACAATCGTACAAATACAAGCCAACCGTCAGCGGACTGTAATTCGTATGTGGCCAGAACTGTATATCCTGATGCCATTTAACTTCTTCACCGCCACGCGCCCATTTGAAATTTAATTTTGAGTGGTGAAACTTGACATCGGGTCCAACCAGGTCAGCAACAATATTGCCGATCAACTCACTTGACGCATACTCCCAGTAAACTTTGTGCTGATCATTTGGGCTGGTTAGTCGACGAAGCCGAGGTGATTCTGCTGTATGACCTCTTTCCAAATCCCAAACCTCGTCCGATGCCGTTATGCTACGACTTCGATCAATCATTTCGTTAGTAACTTTTCTAAGCCGTTCAAGCATTTGTTCCGGCACGATTTTTTCCAGCAGCAAATATCCGTTTTCAAAGTAGAAGTGCCGCTTCTCGTTGGTAAGAACCAACGGTGGGTGTTTGAGAATTTCTGATGTCTTCATTTTGATTCTCTGAGTTTAGCCAATGTTTGATAAGGCTTTTTCTATATCTTCACTCGTCAGTTGCCACTCATTGCCCAGTTGCGCGATAACTGACTTCATAAATGGCTCACACAACGCAAGCGCTTTCTCCCCATCGCCTAGATGGCTGACGAGAATTGCTAAAGCAAGCTGTCGGGGCGAATCACCCTCATAAGTCCATTCAAAGCCCAAATCGGTAAACTGTTTGACGTGAAGTTGTTGATCAAGTAGTTCGCCGTCAACAGTGACCCGAATACCATCAATGGTACGTTCTCCGTGGAATTTTTTCATCTATAAATTCCCATTGCTGTACTGTTGTTGAGAGTTTTTTATTTGTATCTGATTGATAACATTAAAAGAAAATGCTGTCTACGGTTGCTTTAAACATCGCCAAACAGACCAGTTATCAATCAGTCATATACTCGTCAGGTATGAAGAACAATTCGTTTACTCTCAGATTATCGCTCACATACCGTTGTAAACCTTTCATCGATATGTGTAGTGCGGTCCAGTCATACAAGCTACTCCAATATCATCGACATGATGTGTGAAGGGTCAAGGTTTCGAAATCCAATTATCTAATATCTTTACTTTTCTCAGTCATCATGTGAATCTAAACGGTAAGCGATACGTCGACAAGTGGCACTATACCTAGAAATGGATGTTGAGATTTGAGACACGAGGCAACTACAAAAGTCTTCCAACTCACCATCCGAATCTGACAGATTCTTCTCATACTGACATCTATATTCGGAACGATCGCATTACCCTTGAAAATGGGTGATCGTCAGTGTGTCCCAAACCGTCAGCTTGACGTTCAAATTTACCGAGATCAGGAATTCGGGCCGAATGAAATCAATCAACCGTAAGGATTCGATTTGGTTGGGTAAGGCTTAAAATTCTCGCCGCAGTGCAATTCGAATTCCGCTGCTGGTCAATTTTGCCTGTGTTGGAGCAAGTTCAAAAGCGGCTGTCTGAACGCCGTCGCTCCGTCGTACCACCGCACCTGGTCCTCTCGGAGTTTCAACACGACCAAAATCCATGTATCTCCAACTCAAATCAAGTGTTCCCAATCCCTCGAGCTTTTGGGAAACGCCTAAGGCAAATAGCCATGTTAGACTGGTATGGGTACCGCCTGGTACGAGAGTTCTAGTTGCAGGAAATGTCATCGTGGTCTGCCCTATTTGGATTAGAGACAGTCCCACCCCGGCACCGATATACGGTGTAAACCCGCCAGAATACAAATTGCCTGAATCAATCAAGTCACGATAGCCAGAAAACATAAACGACAGAGTCGACAAATCAGCGGATACAGGCTGTGGAATAGTGGGATCGAGCTGAACAAAGTTTGCATTGCCGGAGAACGAAATATCAGGGCGAAATTGAACCGTGAATTCGTATCGCCAATTGGTCAAGGAGCGAGTACCCACTCCAATTTCCAGCCCCGTCGGGCCACCAAAATCTCCATAAGCCGCAATTGGCCTGCCGTCATTTCCAGTACCACAGCCATACAGCGCAGCCGGAGCTGTACTCAAACAGTCCTTGTCCCTAAACCTGGAAGCCGAAGTATTGTCGTACGAAAGCCCTACAACAAGATATTTTCGACTGTTTCCCTGTTCGTTTGAAACGGTCAACCGCGCTGCTTCAACTGATTTACCGGTCGAGTCTGCCAGAGAATTCGCAAAAGCATGAGGAAAATTGGGAGTCGCTATTGCCGAAAGTGCAACGACAACAACGAAATTCGCAAACCTGGAACTCAATTTTCAGGGGTTTTTGTGAAGATTGTCTGAACTGCCTGTTCGTAGATATTATGAAACGAATTGCCTGAGATAGCCGGGCATAATTAATTTCGGCACATCTGCACTCGGATCAATCAGGTGCAACCGATGCCATTCGTCGCTATAGCGTCCTCCCACTCGCGCAAGGTTTGGTCCGCTTTGAACCTCACTGAAACGGTGTTTCCTAACAGATTCTACCGCCACCGATTATGCCCGTATCGCTCAGTCTCTGCTCTGAGTGGACGGAACCATCGGATAGAATCTTTATTTCAGTCCTAGATAAGCCTCGACAATCGAACTGTCCCTTGCTGCCTGTTCCCCGGTACCTTGCCATACGACCCTACCTGTTTCAAGTACACTGACCCGGTTGGCAACCTGCTGAACCCGTTCAGTACTCTGTTCAACAAGCACAATAGCCAATTGCTCCTTTCTGAGCGCTTCCAAAACTCGATAGCATTCGTCGACCACAATGGGCATCAAGCCCAAGGAGAGTTCATCGATCAAAAGCACACTCGGTTCTGCCATCAGTGCACGTGCAATTGCGAGCATTTGCTGTTCACCACCAGAAAGCAATCCGGCAAGTTGATTGCGGCGCTCTGCAAGTCGCGGAAATGTTGTAAACACGCGCTTACATCCTGCATCAAGGCGCGGTTTATCCATTCGGGTTGCCCCGACAATCAGGTTTTCATTGACAGTCAAGTCCGCGAAAACACGCCGGCCCTCGGGCACCAGCGCGATGCCGGCGTTCACCCTCTGATGCGTGGGTAGATGCGTAATATCCTGCCCTTCGAGTTCGACCTTACCACAAATCACGTCAATCAAGCCTGCAAGTGCCAGGATGGTTGCAGATTTACCTGCACCATTCGCACCGATCAAACCAAAAATTTCACCTGGCTTCACTGTAAAAGACAGCTCGTTGACGGCAATTACATTACCATAACCGCAACTTAATTGGGATACACGCAACATTAAGATTTATGCTCGCCTAGGTAGGCTTGACGCAATGCTGCGCTTGCCATCACGCGCTCAGCTCTGTCCTGCATCAGACGCTGGCCATTTTCCTGGACGTAGATTTCTGCACAGATGCGAGCGACTTCACCAATGTTGTGTTCGATCAGCAGTACGCTGCGCAATGGTGTTACCAGAGACGCAATCAAATCAGCCAAATCGCGTGCTTCTGTCTGGTTGAGGCCAGCAAGTGGTTCATCTAGAAGCAGCAACCCAGGCTCGAGTGCTAGTGCTCTTGCCACTTCCATTCGTTTGATAAATCCAAGCGGTACTTCGCTTGGAAAGGCATTGCTTACATTACCGATGCCGACGAAATCAAGCAGTTTACGCGCCTGGTCGCGCGCCTCGGAACGATCAATATTCAAAAAAGCCTGCAACGGATTTCGCATGTGCCTTGCACCGACTGCCAGTGCAACGTTATCTAACAGCGTGAGTGAATGCAGCGGTTTGACGATTTGTTGAGCCAGCGCGAGCCCGAGCTGCACCCGGTGGTGAACACTCCATTGGGTGATATCTTTGCCGCGGAAATTAACTGAGCCCTGCTGCGGTCGAACCATTCCCATGATAATACGCATCATCGTGGTCTTTCCTGCTCCATTAGGACCGATAAAACCAAGCAGTTGCTGCTCTTCGACAGCCAGTGACACATCGCGCACTGCGTCAACTCCACCGAATCGGATACTGACATTCTGAACTTCAAGTAGACTCATTTTGCCTGTCGTTTTTGCCACAGGGTACGGACAATACCTGCGATTCCAGTCGGTGCAAAGCGCATGGTAATAAAAATCAGTGAGCCATAGATCAGCAGCTTATAGTCGTCAACAAATTGCAGCCATAGCGGTAAGGTTGACAACGCCGCAGCCGCTACGGCAACTCCCGCAATTGACCCGATACCTCCGACAATAACCATTGCGAGGACAGTAACTGATTCTACAAAACCGAAACTGTCCGGACCGATGAAGCGTATGTGATGCGCGTAAAGGCCACCAGCAATTCCAGCGCCCGCGGTTCCGACTACAAAGGCAAGGAGTTTAAATTTGGAAACGTCAATACCGAAAGTACGCGCAGTATCCTCATCGTCGGAAATCGATTCAAATGCAAAGCCCAACCAAGAGCGCCGTATATAAATCGAAAGCAGAATAAACAGTACCATGCAGATCAGGGCGAGTAGCAGGAGTCCGGGGCGACCAAAAGCCACAGAAGGAATCCCCGAGATACCAATTTCCCCGCCGAGTGCGTCCTGTTTACGAACAATACCCACGAACAGAAACCCGACTCCCATGGTGGTAATGGCTAAGAAATCATGCCGAACACGCAGCGACGCAATTCCGACCAATATGCCCACCACGCCTGCCATGACGGCAGCTGGAATCAGTGCAATGGGTAATGCCAAACCTACTTTTGTCAACATGGCAGCGACGTATGCACCAATGCCATAAAACGCCGCATGTCCCAGGCTCACCTGTCCACAAAACCCGGTTATGAGGTTGAGTGACAACGCAAACAAAATGGCAATTGACATGCTGGTCAATACTGCAATCTCGTAGCTCACCGGTTACCTCCTAGTCAACAGTCCTTGTGGACGAATCATCAACACGATGATCAAAAAAGTGAACGCGATCGCATCCCGATCCATGACGTGTCCCAAGTAAATTGTTCCAAAACTCTCAATGATGCCAAGGGCAATGGAAGCGACCAGTGTGCCGCGTACCGAGCCCAATCCACCGAGAACAATGATGGCCAGTGCCTTGTACGCTGGCACGGCCCCCATGGTGGGTTCAACGAGATTGTTCAGCAGTGCTACCATCACACCTGCCAAGGCAGCGAGAGCTGAACCGATAAAGAAATTGATGTAGCGCACTTTTTCGATATTCACGCCAAAGCTCGCGGCCATACCAGCGTCTGAAACCGTCGCGCGCCAGGCAATACCTGTTCGGGTTGATGCCGCAAGCCAGCCCAATACACCGATAAAGAGGATCGAAAGAAAGACAACCGAGATACGCGCCGTCGACAGGTGAAATCCTTTGAACAGTTCAATCTGTTGCTGCAGCGGTGGCTGCTCGAAAGACATGCCGTAGGCACCAAAGATGATTCGATAAATTTCTTCGGCTGCGATAAACATGCCAATGGAAGCAATCAGCGCAATGAGCGGTGGCTTGTCAAGAAGGGGTTTGTACGCAAAGCGGTAGACCCCAACGCCAACGAAGCCTACCGCCACCATCGCCACGGCGGTAGCGACAATAATATGTCCGCCGTGGTTGACGATGATGACACCGATATAGGCACCCAGTGTATACAGTGCCGCGTGCGCGACATGTAGAATACGAAGCAATCCATAAACCAGCACCAAGCCCAGCGCGATCAACGCATAAATTGCGCCTTGCACTATGCCTTGGATAACGAGTTCAATTGCAAGCATAGAATAGTGCCTCGGCCTGACTAAATTTAGGTCTGGCCGAGGCTTCTAGTGTTGTCGAATTTGGGGGATTACTCAGCCGGTGGTGCCAGCAACTCCGTGTCTGATATTACAGCATAGTGACGCCAGTTACCGTCTTTGACGATTTGAATTTGTACGTCTTTTTGCACTTCGCCAAGTGCATTGAACGAAATCTGACCTGTTGATGCCATAACATTGGCACCAGCGATGGCTTCGCGTAGTGCAGCAGCAGAATCATCTGCCGCCCGTGCCAGTGCATCTGCCATCACCAGCACCGCAGTGTGTGCTGAGGCTGCAACCATGTCTGAGGGGTAACCCGCCTTGGCTTCAAATCCACTAATGAAATCCTGGGTGACCGCGTCAGCGGAGTCACGGTCGAGTGATGTGGTAATAATCACACCTTCTGCATCTGGTCCAGCAATTTCGATGAATTTCTGGCTATCATAGCCTTCCTGTCCAATGACTGGCACTTCAATTCCAGCTGCTCGCAACTGGCGGACCAGTGGACCAGCGGTGAAAAAGTATCCGGATGCATAGATCGCATCGGGTTCATCGCTTTTCGCTTTTGAAACGATAGCGCCAAACTCACGGTCTTTGATTGAATATTCGTACTCATTGACGATTTCAATACCGAAGTCGGCTGCCTTTTCCTTGAAGCCATTGGCAAGCGATTTGCCAAAGTCATTGTTGAGCGTGATCATAACCACCCGCTTATGGCCCATCATTTCACCGATCAGCTTGGCACCTGCGCGACCCTGCACTTCTCCAACAAATGATGTTCTGAACACGTAGTCGCCCGCCCGGGTAATATCCGGATGTACGGCGTACGCGGAAATGTAGGGCACACTGTTTTCCTGATAGATCGTGGCAGCCGCGCGTGTCGCACCGGAATAGCTACCTGAAATTCCTGCTGCGACATTGTCCTGGGTAATTAACTTGACCGCCAGAGGTGCGGACTCCTTGGGAGATGCCTGATCGTCATAAATGACCAACTCAAGCTGCTTACCGCTGATTCCACCAGCCGAGTTGACCTGTTCTACGGCGAGTTCTGCTCCAACAAGAGCGGAATTGCCGTCAGCAGCAGCGAAGCCCGTAAGTGGCGCATTGAATCCGATTTTAATCGAATCAGCAAAAGCAGCGAATGGCAAACTGAGTGCCACTACAACTGCCAGTAACAGAGACTTAAAATATTTTGTCATTTGATATTCTCCTAGTTTGATTGCAAGTGAAGTAAGGTGAGTATTCAGGTTTGAAAAATGAAACTTGTTCGAATGCATAGCGACATCTGGATTCATGGAAATCTGAACGTACTGGCTATTCCGCTGTCAATTGGATAGAATCGCTGGTAAATCAAGTTGATTTTTCCTGGCGCATTCGACAGCATCGGGATAACCGGCATCGGCATGCCGCATGACACCGCTTGCTGGATCGTTCCACAGTACATTCTGGATACGCGGCACGGCCTCGCGAGTACCATCACAACAGATGACCATACCCGCATGTTGTGCGTAGCCGATTCCAACTCCGCCACCATGGTGGATGGAGACCCAGGTGGCTCCTGAAGCGCAGTTCAAAAGGGCGTTCAGAAACGCCCAGTCGGAGACCGCATCTGAGCCATCACGCATTCCTTCGGTTTCTCGATTCGGCGATGCAACCGAGCCCGAATCAAGATGGTCCCGGCCAATTACGACCGGTGCGTCAATTTCGCCAGTTCGGTACATTTCATTGAATGCCAGTCCAATCCGATCGCGCTGACCTAGTCCCAACCAGCAGATTCTGGCCGGCAACCCCTGAAACTTGATGCGGTTACGCGCCATGTCCAGCCAGTTGTGTAGATGCGGATCGTCCGGTATCAGTTCCTTGACTTTATCGTCAGTCTTGTAAATGTCTTCAGGATTGCCACTCAGTGCGACCCAGCGAAACGGCCCCATCCCGCGGCAGAAAAGCGGTCGAATGTAAGCAGGTACGAATCCCGGGTAGGCGAAGGCACGTTCGAATCCTTCATCTTTGGCAACCTGTCGAATATTGTTTCCATAATCGACAGTCGGAATGCCAGCGTCCCAGAATTTCACCAAGGCTTCCACGTGAACCCTTGCGGACTGTCTGGCAGCTTCTACCACCGCCTTGGGGTTGGATTTTCGTTTTTCATGCCACTTCTCCATGCTCCAGCCAAGCGGCAGGTACCCGTACAGCAAATCATGTGCCGATGTTTGATCGGTTACGACATCGGGACGAATGCCCCGCTCGAAGATCTCAGGTACTACTTCAGCAGCATTACCGAGAAGACCAACCGATTTTGCTTGCCCTTCCCGTGTCCATCTATCGATCATACTCAATGCTTCATCGAGCGAATTCGTTCGTTGATCGAGATATCCGGTGCGCAGACGAAAATCGATGCGTTCTGAGTCGCACTCAACGACCAGGCAACAGGCCCCTGCCATTACCGCGGCCAGCGGCTGAGCACCACCCATGCCGCCCAGTCCGGCTGTCAGTATCCAGCGACCGCCGAGATTACCACCGTAATGCTTACGTCCGGCTTCAACGAACGTTTCGTAGGTGCCCTGAATGATCCCTTGACTTGCGATGTAGATCCACGATCCAGCGGTCATTTGTCCAAACATCATCAAACCCTGTCGATCCAGTTCGTCAAAGTGCTCCCAGGTTGCCCATTTGGGCACCAAATTGGAGTTGGCGATCAGAACGCGCGGTGCATCCCGGTGAGTACGAAAGATACCGACAGGTTTACCAGACTGAATCAGTAGTGACTGATCGTTATCGAGGCGTTTCATAGATTCGACAATCTTGTCGTAATCATTCCATGTACGCGCGGCTTTCCCCATGCCACCGTAGACGACCAGTTCGTCGGGATTTTCGGCAACATCCGGGTGCAGATTGTTCATCAGCATCCGCAAAGGTGCTTCAGTTAACCAGGACTTGGCTTCAAGGCGAGTGCCCGTATTTGGCATGATGATCCTTTTGGATTTTGGTACAAAGTTCATTTCATTTCATGTAATTGGGTCAGGTTGCAAGAGATGCGCGGCTTGCTCAAGTTCGTGCAGAAGCTCCTTCAGCAGACTACGCAGATTCTGTGTTTTTGATTCATCCATTGTCCACGGCGGTTGTTCCACCATATAAGTTGACTGCGATAATTCCATCTGAATGGCATGGATTCCCGCGTCAGGTTTACCATGGTGGCGTGTCGTCCAGCCGCCGCGAAAAACACCATTTAGAACGACGCTGTAATTGGGGCTCCGGTCACAGAGGCGGTAGACAACTTCTTCCAGCTGTGGACTGCAGCTCGAGCCATCTGCCGTGCCTATATTAAGATCAGGTAATTTGCCGGTAAACAGGGTGGGAATAACTGATCTGATTGAGTGGCAATCATACAGAATCGCGATTCTATGCGATTCCAGCGCACGCCGGAGTGCTTGTTCAATTGCCGCGTGATAGGGGCGATGGTAGCGAAGGGTTCGCGAAACAATTTCCTCATTGTCCGGTTCAAGATCTTCCAGATATAAGGGCTGTCCATCAAAGGTATACAAGGGACAGAGGGAAGACTCTTGTCGATTCGCGTACAACGCACCACCCGAGGGGTCTCGGTTCGGATCAATAACGTATCGATGAAACAGTGCACGAATCACCGTTGCATCCGGTATCAATCCATCGTAGAGTCGGTGAATATGCCAGTCTGTGTCGATTCGCTGATGTCCAAATTCGGTGAGTCGGGGAAGAATGTCATCAGGAATGTGATGGCCGGTGTGCGGGATCGCAAGCACAATCGGCGAATTCCCAGGTTGAATTTCAAATGCAGGTGGTGTCGTCACTAGATGGTTCCACAGTCGAGATGATTAATGTGCGAGCGATGCACTGACTTGGCCTTCATAGATGCGTTCTGTGAGCGGGTTGAACCCCATGGGGTAGACGATTTCTCCCGGTGAGTTGACATCCCAAAAGCAAGATTTGCGGTCATTCCCGGTTTGATCTGACCCATGTTGGATAGCCCGAGTGCCTTGGCAGCTGATACGGTTGTCCCGGCCAACGCTTCTTCAGGTGTCAATTCAAACAAAATGCACGCGAAGTTCATTGCCAACAGGACCGAATTTAACGGCGAGGAGCCTGGATTACAATCTGTTGCAACGGCGATTGTAACACCATGGTCACGAAGCATTTGAACAGGGGGTTTTTGGGATTGCCGTAGTGAGAAGAAAGCACCTGGCAACAGTACCGCGGCGGTATCACTCATTTTAAGCGCCACGATATCGTCCTCGTTGGCATATTCCAAGTGATCTGCTGAGAGCGCATTGTACTTCGCGGCCAGCCGAGCACCACCACAGTTCGAAAGTTGCTCAGCATGAATTTTGACAGGCAGACCCAAAGACTCAGCACGACTGAACAGGCGTTCAAGTTGGATTGCAGAAAAAGCGATGTTCTCACAAAATCCATCCACCGCATCCACCAAACCTTCATCTGCAGCTTTTTCGAGTGCCGGAATACAGACTTCATCCAAGTAACGCTCAGGATGATCACGGTAGGCAGTAGGTGTCAAATGTGCCCCCAGAAAGCTTGTCTTTACGGTGATTGGGCGCTCCTTACCAATTTGACGAGCCGCTCGTAGCATATTGAGTTCAGTCTGCACATCAAGCCCGTAGCCTGATTTTATTTCGATGACACAGATGCCTTCGGCAATCAGCGCGTCGATACGAGTCAATGATTGCTCTACCAGTTGTGGCACCGAGAGATTACGCGTTTCGTTAAGCGTGGCGTGAATGCCACCACCTTGTGTAGTGATTTCCTCATAGGACGCACCGCCAAGTCGAAGTTCAAATTCCCTGGCGCGGTTGCCGCCATATACGATATGAGTATGGCAATCAATCAGGCCGGGCGTTACCAACCGTCCTGCGAGGTCGCGTCGCGACCAGTTCGAATAGTCATCCGGCAATTGCGCCTTGCGTCCGCACCACACAATGGTCGCACTGTCAATCACGATGGCACCGTCTGAAACCATTCCATAAGGTATCCCGTTGGTTGACATCGTCGCGAGTTGCAAGTTTTCGAGAACCTGCTGAGTCATCACCGTCGTACCATTAACTCCATTTCATATGTCTATACATAATTATAATAATATTATGCATATAAAACAGAGTCTCGTTTAAGTCGCGATGCAAATCATATGGGCTAAAGCAGCGCTGACCCCTGAGGGCTGGCAATCGGATGTGCGTATTGCGGTGAATGGAACCGGCACTATTTCAGCGGTTGATGCCAATTCACCACCGGAAGGGTTTCGGGTAGGAATTGCGATACCGGCGCTTGGAAACTTGCACAGTCATGGATTTCAGCGCGCACTGGCCGGTTTGACCGAGACCCGCAGCCAAAAGGGTAGCGATTCATTCTGGACTTGGCGCAAACTGATGTATGAGTTCATTGATCAGTTGATTCCCGAAGAAATCGAGACAATTACGACATATGCTCAGATCGAAATGCTGGAAAGCGGATTTGCATCGGTTGCAGAATTTCACTATGTGCATCATCAATCGGACGGTCAACACTATGATGATATTGCAGAACTATCATCACGCATTGTTGCAGCCGCTGAACACAGTGGCATTGGATTGACATTGCTTCCCGTTTTCTACCAGTATGGTGGCTGTCAAAGAAAGCCACCTTTACCACAGCAGCTTCGATTTATCAATTCAATGGATGGGTATCTCCAGCTGTTGGAGGAAGTATCGCTAGGACTGCAAAATTTGCCACCGGACAGCCGAATGGGGATGGCGGTACATTCGCTGCGCGCAGTAGATCCGACCGATCTTGCTACCTTGCGCGACATTCGGCCCGAACTACCGATGCATCTTCACGTTGCTGAGCAGATGATGGAAATCGACGAGTTCGAAAGCTGCTATGGCATGCGCCCGGTTGAGTGGCTCTGTCAACATTCCGAACTGAACGGCACCTGGTGCCTCGTACATGCAACACATATGACTGAATCTGAAACACGCGAATTGGCGCAAACCGGGGCTGTGGCAGGTCTTTGCCCAATAACCGAGGCCAACCTGGGCGATGGAATATTCAATGGTGTTGAATACACCAATCAGAAAGGTCACTACGGTGTTGGTACTGACTCAAACATCAGAATATCGTTGTGTGAAGAATTACGGACGCTCGAGTATTCCCAGCGGTTGAAGCATCAACAGCGCGCACTGTTGTCGCAACCTGGTCAATCCTGCGGGCGGGCACTGTTCGAATCTGCAGTACTTGGTGGAAGTTTGGCATTGGGAAGATCAAGTGGTGCGCTCAAGGCTGGAAATTTAGCTGATATTCTGACGCTGAATACCGAATCCGAACAGTTGGCCTGTTGTCAGAACGACGAAATCCTTGACACATTTATATTTTCTGGCGATAACAGATTAATTTCCGACGTATGGGCAGCTGGCCGTCATGTCGTCAGGGAGGGATGCCATATCAATCGTCAGCCGATTCAGGAAAGGTATCTCAAGACCAAGAAAAGAATCATGGAGCGGTTGACTACATGACAACGCGCAAGTCATGGCAGATTATTCATGATGAGTTACGAGGTCGGATTATCGATGGTATTTGGCAACCAGGTGATCTGATTCCTGCGGAAGAGCAGTTGGCTGTAGAGTTTCAGTGCGCACGTGCCACCGTCAATCGGTCGTTGCGTGCTCTGGCTGATTCAGGTTTACTTGACCGACGTCGCCGGGTCGGGTCTCGAGTGGCGACGGAGCCGTCGCGGTACGCGACACTGAAAATTGACATTATCCGCTTGGAAGTCGAGCAGCGCGGCGCAAAATACCGACACGTATTGACTGAAAGAGCTCAGGTATTGGCTCCAGAGCGAGTTCAATACCGAATGAATCTCAACGACGGTACCGAGTTGCTGTATATCTGTAATTTACACATGGCGGACGAGAGACCGATCATCTACGAGGAACGGTGGCTGAATCCAGTTGTGCTGCCCGGAATCTTTGATGTCAACTTCTCAGCTATCAGCGTGAACGAATGGCTGGTTCGAAACGTGATGTTTACGCGTGGGGACATTTCGTTTTGTGCGGCAAACTTGACAGAAAGAGAAGCCCAATTGTTTGCTGCTGAAGTTGGCGATGCCGCATTTGTTATAGAGCGGATGACTTGGCAGGGTGAACAGTGTATTACTTCGGTCAGGTTACTTCACGAGCCCGGCTTTTCGATGCGTGCCGAACTCATCTAATTGACGTTACAGTTCCAGCGCGTTAATAATCGCAAATTTACCCAAGCTCAAAGAGTGAGTTCCAATGAACTCATAATGATTCACCTGATTGCCTAGCTTCGCTGCAAAAGCTACTGATTAGCAGCAGTGAATCGACATTCTAGATTGATTTGGGCTTGACAGCACGAAACAGTGTCGGACGCATCTCCCCGGCGTCAACAACTTTCATTTTTAAAGTTGAGCTTTTGAAACGAGTGTCTGCCTGTTCGTCACCAAAGCGCTTCACAAACTCTGCCCGGTTTACACCACTCACGCGGTTAATTTCCTCTCGAACTGCGGCTTGATACCAAGCATTCCTGTCCCTGGTCTGAACCGAATCAAAGCCAGCCAGCCGAAAATGTTCCTCTAATTCAAGTGCAGTACAAAAATGAAAATCAAGCTTTGAAAAGTCAAGCCATTCTCTCACGCGCTCGGAAGTATGAGTTGCATCACTGCCCAGCCAATCGCTGCCAACCAGCACGCCATTGCGACGCAAAATTCGGTAAAACTCATTGACAACCATCTGTTTGTCTGGCAAATGAATGATTGCGTCCTTCGAAAAGACTACATCAAATGATTCATCCTCAAAATCCAGAACTTCCGATTCGATCTGTTTGAACTCAAGCTGTTCTGTCAGTAGATATTTTTTCGCATCACTCCGGGCTCGCTGAATCAGCGCATCTACAACATCAAGACCCAAAACTCGCAAGGCCCCGTATTCTGTGACCAGCAGTCGGTCAATCCCTCCAATTCCACAGCCGAAATCGAGAACCGTTCTTCCGGTAAGGTCTGTTCCTCTCAATATGTCCGCAACATAGTCTGGGCCACCGGGTGAAAGAAAACCTTCACCCCAAAGCCATTCAAGACCCGCTACGAATTGATCGTCATATGACATAAACGCCAATCACCCTGTACATTTTTAAAGCAAAGTTCGCTTTGCGATCTCGCTACAAGATATACCACTCAAGCGAAACTATGACGGTGCAATCGAATTCGAAATTAATTCGATGGGGAAATTGACCGTCGATTTTAGTTTCAAGCACCTGTATTTGCAATGAAACAACATCGTGCTGACTGTCACCAGCAAATTCGAAACTGCATAAGAGAATGTGAGTCCGGATTTTAATCCACCATTCGCAGTTGAAGGTGTGCCCATACCCCACGAAATAAGCCATAATGGCTGCTTTTCCACTACTGACCGATTATTCATCTGGCGCTTTCAGCGATTCGTCTCATCAATTGCAGTCGAACCAGAGAGAGATGTATTTTGAGGTATCCGATACGCAGATGATCAGTGAACGGTTCGGTAAAGCTTCGAAAAAAATTTTGAACTGCCATTAAATTCAAAGGTTAAACATGGGCAAATTGAAACAGCGAATTGATGCCGGGGAGTTTATTGTCACCTGCGAACTGACACCCCCAAAGGGCATAGACCTCAAGCCATTATTGGATAGGGCAGACTCTCTGAAAAACCACGTCCACGCATTTAACCTGACAGAATCTCACGCAGCGCGTATGGCAATGGACCCAACTGCAGTCGCTCATCTGTTGCTTGATCGCGGTGTTGAGCCCATTGTTCAGATGACCTCTAGGGATAAAAATCGAATCGCTATCCAAGCCTGCATGCTAGGTGCCGCAGCACTGGGCGTAGAAAACCTGGTTTTCATGGGTGGAGACCCACCGAAGAATGGTGACCACCCGGATGCAAAACCCGTCTTCGACCTCTTTGCTTCACAACTTCTGGATGCGGTTAATGCACTGCAGTCCGGTACAGACTATACGGGTCATAAACTCAATGGCACACCCAGCTTCTGCGTCGGTGCGGTGTTTAATCCAGGTTCGACGAATCCGGATGTCGAAATAGAAAATCTGCATCGCAAAATAGAAGCGGGCGCGTCGTTCCTGCAAACTCAGGCTGTATACGACATCGAAGAATTCACTCGTTTTCTCGATAAGTGCGGTGACATCAAAGTACCTGTCCTGGCCGGTGTGATTCCGATCAAGTCGGTCAAGATGGCAATGTACATGAATGAGCGAGTTCCTGGAATCACCGTACCTGACCACCTGATTCAGAAAATTGCGGATCAACAAGAGAACAAAGAGAAAATCGTGGAAACAAGTCAGCAGATTTCCGCTGACATTGTGCGAGATCTTCGCCAAGCCGCAGGCGGCCTCCATATTATGGCCATTGGCTGGGAAGACAAGATCCCGGGTATCATGGAAATGGCTGGAGTGAAAATCTAAGTCTGCTCAGTGTTGAAAACCTTGACTGTTTCGATCAGGCTCCACGTCTGACCAGGTTTACCCGCGAAATTCTGCCTCCTGTCCAACATCTAGAAGCCACCGCCATAGGTGGTCAGCGAAACTTCGCCTCACAATCAAATCGAAAATCGATTCTTCCTGGGAGTGATTCAATACCGTAACATTGGTGTGAGCCATGATTGTTTGGACGCACTGCCCAGGTTTGAAACCGGAGGGATCAAGGTCAATTGCGATTCCCCTCGATAAAAATGCGATGGCGTGTAATCCGGATACCCGAATGATCGTTTGCGCGCTGCCAAGTTTTGTCAAGGTCGCGAACAGGCCCGTTAAGTTCTCTCTCACCGCCAGTTCTACGCTATTGGATTGATCAAGTGGCGCAACAACCAGCCATTCATCGGGTCCAAGCCAACTGCAAAGAATATTTTCATGAATTACAAATGTGTTTGGCTCAAGCGGTACGTGAAATCCCAGCACATCCTGCAGGCGACCCATCAGGTACATGTTATCTGGCTGGAGCCTCAAATTGAAATGCTCCAGGTTTGACAGCTCCAGGAGATTTACGCCATTGAACTCAGCGCGCACGTCGTTCTGCATTGAGAACTCTGCCAGCGGAGTCTGCTGAGTTGAGTCAAACATGCTGCCGTTCTCCTTCAGCATCGTAAAAAACCGGTTTCGAAATGGTGACCGATATGGATTCACCCGACATGAGGGTTGAATGGATTTTCGCACCAAGTCGGGAATGACCGCCTTTGACAACAGCCAACGCGATGGACCGGCCCAAGGTTGCACTCCAGTAACTCGACGTTACGTGCCCAATCATTGGCACAGGGTAGGCGTTTGATGGCTCGTCAACCAGTTGTGCACCTTCCGGCAGAACGACATCGGGATCTTCCGTCAAAAGGCCCACAAACTGTTTTCTGTCAGGTCGCACACAATCCGAACGACTGAGTGAACGCTTGCCGAGAAAGTCTTTTTTCTTCGATACGATCCAATTCATCCCGAGATCATCCGGCGTTACCGAACCGTCCGTGTCCTGTCCGACAATGATGAAGCCCTTTTCGGCTCGCAGTACATGCATGGTTTCAGTCCCATAAGGGGTGATTCCAAACTCTCGCCCCGCTTCAAACAGCTCACGCCAAACATGCAGACCATAGTTGGCTTCGACGTTGATTTCATAGGAAAGTTCACCGCTAAAGCTAATTCGGAATATACGCGCCGCAACACCACACACCGTCCCTTCCTTGAATGACATGAATGGAAATTCACTATCAGACAGACTAATTCCAGAGGTGACTTTTTCAAGCAGGTCGCGAGCTTTTGGACCTGAGACGGAGGCAACCGCCCACTGATCCGTGACCGAAGTGAAATACACCTTCATATGCGGCCATTCAGTCTGTCGCCACTGCTCCATCCAACTCAGCACATGCGCTGCACCACCGGTTGTCGTTGTCATGTAGTAGTGATTGTCACCTAGTTTTGACGTTACACCGTCATCCATGACCATACCATTTTCACCTAGCATCAGGCCATAGCGGCAATTGCCAGTCTTCAGTGTATTCCAGGCATTGGTGTACATGTAGTTCAGGAATTCAGTGGAGTCCGGACCAAAGATTTCTATTTTTCCCAGTGTGGATGCATCAAGCACTCCAACCTGTTTTCGTACAGCCATGCATTCCCGATTGACGGCCTCTGCCATCGATTCTCCCGTTTGAGGATAATACCAGGGCCGCTTCCATTGCCCTACATTTTCAAACAACGCACTCTGTTCGACATGCCAGGAATGCATTGCAGTCTTGCGAATTGTGTCGAAGAATTGGGGGCCGACTTCACGGCCTGCGATTGCTCCAAATGTTACGGGTGTATAGAGCGGTCGAAATGTTGTCGTCCCAGTATCTGCCAGATTCTGATTGAGTTCCTGCGACAGAATTGCCATACCGTTGATATTACCCAGCTTACCCTGATCTGTTCCAAATCCAAGCAATGTGTAGCGCTTTAGATGCTCAATTGAGCGATAGCCTTCGCGTGCTGCCAATTCAATGTCTTTGGCAGTCGTATCATTCTGAAAATCGACGAACTGTTTCTGAGATGAGCCTGAACTTGGTACCCGCCAGAAAGGCTGGATAGCAAGCGAGTTCTGAGCACTGTTCTCGATTGCCTGCACTTCATTTGAAGCTTCAACGTCACCAAATCCTGACTGAGCGGCAGCGGCAGTTCCAATTCTTGTCCCATCTTCAATCGCCTGCTCATATAAAAAACCAGCATTGGCAGCACCAACCGACTCTTCATTCTGTGCGGAATCACCGGGAACAAAACATGCATTGACCGAATCGAATACGGGTTTCCCTCCCGATTGTGCATGCAAATGGACCGCCGGACTCCAACCGCCTGATACGGCCAGCAAGTTACAGTTGAAAGTAATCTGTGAGCCGGTTAAAGATGTACCGTCAACAGAAAGTGCTTGCACTTTGACAGCGCGGACGCGTGCCCTGCCATTCGCACTTTTCACTGCAAATCCAAACTTCAGTTCGACGCCATGAGAACGAAGTTCTTCAATCCACTCGTTTGATACATCTCTACGAACATCAATGACAGCAATTAACTGAATCCCGGCCATGGTCATATCCAGCGCAGTCAAATAGGCACTGTCATTGTTTGTAAATATGACTGAGCGTGACCCAGGCTTGACTGCGAATCGATGGATATATTCGGACACCGCTGAGCAGAGCATCACACCAGGCAAATCGTTGTTACCAAAAACGATGGGTCGCTCAATCGCACCGGTTGCTAGAACCACCTGTTTTGCCCGGGTTCGCCATAGCCGTTCTCGTGACTGACTAGCAACTGATGCAGACAAATGATCAGTCAAGCGCTCATTGAGAACCAGAAAGTTCGCATCGTAATATCCGACAGCTGTGGTACGTCGCAACAGTCTGCAATTCGGAAGTTCGGCGAGCTGAGCAAGAGTATCAGCCAACCATTTTCTGCGACTTCCGTCTTTGCAACGAAGCAATCCGCCGCCTAACTCTCCCTTTTCGTCTGCCAAAACCACCCTGGCACCTGTCCTGGCAGCACTCAAGGCCGTTGAAAGCCCCGCAGGACCGCCGCCCACCACGAGAACATCGCACCAGGCGTTGACTTTTTCATAACGGTCTGGATCTGTCTCTGACTCTGCTACGCCAAATCCGGCTGCTTTTCTGATCCACTTTTCGTAAAACATCCACCACTTCTGCGGATACATGAATGTCTTGTAATAGAAGCCAGCAGGGATAATTGCTGAGAAAATCTCATTGACAGCAGAAACATCGAACTTAACACTCGGCCAGGCGTTAACGCTCGAAACCTCCAGTCCCTCATAAATCTCCACCTGCGTTGCCTTACCATTCGGAACGGCATTCGCGCCCCACCCGACT
>JAJDXD010000133.1 GCA_022823405.1 Gammaproteobacteria bacterium | reverse complement strand
ATTCGCTTCTCTGACTCTCGTCAAGTTTGAGATTATAGTCAAGGTACCGTAGTATCCTAAGATTGTTCAGCGGGTGGATGTCACATGCAATTGCCAGGGCAATCGAACGCACATAGGCACGATCCGAAGCACTTTCTGGGAGAAATGCTGGTTCTGGATGAGTCTCATCCAGGTACTCCAAAATCGCAATTGACTGATTGACTACGTTATCTTCATCTACCAATACAGGTACCAATCCTTGCGGATTTAGCGCAAGAAACGGATCTAGATATTGGTCTTTTTTTCGTAAATGAACGAATTGATTCTCGTATTCGATGCCTTTGAGATTTAAGGCAATTCTGGTTCGATATGCAGCAGAGCTTCGAAAATAACCGTGAAGTATCACTCCGATTTATCCTTTCTGACCAGTCGATTACTGTCTTTAATTCAATTTAACGGTTTCGCCAGATACTGGATGAATTCATCGGGCAAGTTCCAGGCATTCAAAACACCAGTCTCCTTGTCCTTAATTCCCCATATCCTCACTTCGTAGCCATCAACACAAAGTTTTTCTGTGTCCGTCAATTTGTAAATTTCGTGCTGAATTGTAAACGTTCTACGCGAATGTTGCTGAATGAAACTGCGAACCATCACCTGATCTTCCCATCGCATTGGCTGAAGAAATTTTGCATGTGCTTCAATCAGAGGAAAGCCAACGATGCCATAGAGCGAAATCATCTCGTTTTGTCCGAACCCGTGATTTTTCATCATGTGGTGGCTGCTGGTATCAAACCAGCGATAAAAATTGGGGTAAAAGACAATTCCAGCAGGGTCGCATTCACCCCACTCCACTACGTGTTTCCACTGGGACTCAATCACGACTCTGCCCCTCTACCATTCTCTGGAGTGCAGAGCGACTGAGCTTTCCATTTGCTGTCTTTGGAAAATCATCTATTGCTCTAATCCATTTCGGCCGCTTGAACATTGGTAAATTCCGTTCGATATACGTACGCATCAATGAGACTGCTTCGTCACATAATCTGTCATCATTAGGGACGAAAAATAGTGCCGGTCGAATTGATCCGACATTATCTCTTGCACCAATCACAGCCACATCAATTGCGAGTTGAGAATTTTGACCGACTGTCTCGATTTCGCGTAAATATACCCATTGTCCCGCCACTTTGAGCAAATCATCCTCACGACCCAAGTGGTACCAGTTGCCGCATGCATCCTGACGGTATAGATCTCCTGTATTGAATCGTGCACCTCTCAATCGATATTCGGTATCCTTCGGTCTGTTTGCGTAATGCGTAAACATAAACGGATGTTCAATATACAACACCCCTTCTTCAGCTTGTGATACGCTCAAGGAGTCTACCGGATCAACCAGATACGGAACGACTCCAACTAATGGGTTCCCAACAGAGCCTGGCGGCGTATCATGTGCATTGCCAGTCAGTGCAAGAAACAGCGTTTCGGAACAACCATAGACATTTATGATGGTTCGGCCACAAAACTGTTCCCAGCGGGATTGAAGTTCAGCGGGTAAAAATTCACCGGCGGAGACATAGAATTCGACACTGGAAAAATCGTCTTCATCGCTAATGTCTGTCAGGTCAAGAATTCCTCTGTAAATGCTGGGCACTGCAAACACAACCCGCGGTCGTTCGACACAAACAATTGAACGAAGTTCGTCCAGAGTAATCCAATCTGGATGCAGGTAAACTGTAGCACCGAGTTGCAAGGGGGCCAGTAATCCGTTTGCAAGCGCATAAGCAAAAGAAATTCTTGAGGTGCAAAACAGCAAATCACCAACTGAAATCTTCAGGGTATCTGTATGAAACCCGCAGCAGTCACGTACACAGCGGTGGGTATGAATGATACCTTTCGGACGACTGGTCGAACCCGATGAATACACCCAGAGCGCTTCATGATCTGGTTCCCGTTCTGCTGTTTGGAGTTCTCCCGACATCTGATCATCAAGTGACACTTGGTTTAAGTTAATTCGTATCAATCTTGAATCGCTACTGAACGTTTGACAGGTTTCAGCAGTTGTTGAATCGAATATCAAGGCGTTAGCTTCACTATCTTGAATGACGTGGTACAGGTCCTCCCGACCGAGTCGTGTTGAAACTGCAATACTGACCGCTCCAATATTCAGTACAGCAAAGTACCAGGTCACTAAATTTTCAGTATCTGCACACTGAAAAACGACGCGCTCGCCTATGCAAACACCGTGTTTTTTAAGTTCAAGACTAGCTGCTTGGATTTTGTAAGCTAGTTCCTGATAGGTGATGGAACCATTGTTCCACTTCAGCGCGACAACGCTGCCAACTTTACTCAGTTGATCAGCACAGAAAATTTGCTCGACGATATTCACTTAACAGTCCATCGCCACGAATTGGACAATCGCTCAGCCAGCATCCCCTGATGTGGGCTTTCAGGTTAAATCATGCAGTGTTTCGATCGTTGGAACGTACCAATAACTGCCGGATACGGGTGTGGAATACTCCGTGAGACGATCATGAACCGCATCATCGGTTACACCGAACATTCGTTCAAGCTGCACTTGAATACGGCTCAAATTACAAGCAAAGGCAACAAAATGCAATCCCCGATTTTCGAAATCTCCGTGTGGCACACTTCTTCGCAAGATTTTCTGCTTGATACCATCCACTTCGGCATCTGTTCGGCTGACATGTGAATCATCGGGCATGGCATCACCCTGCAATTCGATGCTATCCTGCTTGGTACGGCCGATTACCCGCTCCTGCTCCGCTGTATCCAGCGCATTGAATTTTGGCAGGTTGTGTATCCACTTCTGAGTTAGCGCAAAACTGCTGCCAGCACCATCGGGAATTAGAGCGGCTTCAACTGCCGCCTCCCCTTCCGGGTTTTCCGTTCCATCGATAAAGCCAGTGAAATCGCGATTCTCGTGTCGCACAAATCCAAAAACTTCCAATGTGCGATGCGCTCCGATTTCTCTCAATGTTCGATTCAGACTGAGTGCTGTATCCAGATTCATCGGATGAGAGTCACCGTGAATCCAGATCCATAAATCACCTTGTGTCGCCGGTACAATAAAATCCTGTCCGTGAATCTCTTCAAACGCTGTGTATGTAACTGGCATGGTTGCAGTCGAAAGTGCATTCCACAATGTGTCGCTGAAACCAAACAATACCTGCCGACTCCGAAACGCTGCGGATTCCTGCTCCGACCTGATGACGTGCTTTAGTTCATTGAGGTCACTAAAATCGGCAAAGGAATATTCAACATGAAAGTGATAAAGTGATGGTGGAGCAAGAATGCCAGGTTGAGCAGTCATTTCGTAGTCAAGTGATTTATTGCGAAGAATTTACTCTGTTTCTGATTCTCAATACACGATGAATTGACCATCTGATCCTGTCAATGGCCATCGTCCCTGCTCGAATACTTGAAGTTTCTTGCTGAACAGTCCATTCGACTCTGATTCCAGCGCGCACTCCAGTGTGTATTGATAACAAACTTCCAATGCACACCCCGCCGCAACTTTCTGCAATTGCAAGTTCTGGCTCGCTAGATGTCTTTCTACAGAGCGCATTACGTGCCCTGCCATCGGGTCAATTACATCTTTCAAAGATCGATGAAACCCCTCCAACTCTGCTGCGTTGACGGATTGAAGGAGTTGACGGCGTCTTATGTCTTCAATCTGAAACCAATCCGGATCAAAATGGACCTTTGTATACGCAATTACGTCATTCAAATTATAAACATACCGAATTGCACAAGATCGACGCCCAAGTGCAGCAAGGTAGACATTGATGCATTCAGTATCTGATTCAATCTCCGGCTCACCAACTCGGCGTAGCCAGTCAATCGCTTTCAACCGAAACAATGCTGTATCTAGGAATTTAGTCAAATTTATCGAAGCTTATCGGCGTCTGATAAGAGGAAATCTACTGCTCATATTAATTATTGAAATAAAAAACTATTATTATTCAAATACTTGTATAAGATTCTAAATCATGTGCATCAGTATGTTTCAATTGCGGATCTTGAAACTTATTTCTCTGATTGTTTTCGACTCTTAATATACGTGCGAATATGCAAGGCGATAATCAGCACAATGAGACCAAAAATTATTGCTGCGATTGGGCGGTCTACAAAGTCAAGTGGAGTCTTCACTCGTGCCATTGCCGAGCGTAGCTTTATTTCCATAATTCCCCCTAAAACCATTCCTAAAACAATCGGCACAACTGGAAGATTCAGTCGCTTCAAAATGAGACCGAAAATTCCAAATCCTGCAGCAATCGCACAATCGGTCATCGAGTTTCTCAAGGAATAAACACCAACGAATCCTAGCGTCAGAATAATGATCCCCAAGAATCGCGTCGGAATTCGTACAACGTGTAATAATCCACGAGTGGAAAAAACGAGAAAAAGCAGCACAATGACATTCAAAATAAATAGGGCAAAATAAAGTGCCAGTACAAAGTCCATTTGATTGGCGAATAACTGAGGACCCGGAATGACATTGTGAACGTAAAACACGGACAACATCATCGCGGTCAACGCCTCTCCCGGAATACCCAAAGCCAGAAGCGGTATCATGGCTGCTCCGGGAACTGCATTATTGGCTGCTTCTGAGGCAATCAGCCCCTCAGGGGCACCTTTGCCGAATTTTTGGGGTTCTTTCGAAGTTCTCTGAGCATAAGTGTAAGAAAAGAACTGAGCTGTGAACTCTCCAACACCTGGAATCATGCCCATCATGACGCCAAACGATGACGAAACTGTTGCAACTCGCTTAAACCCCAATACCTCTTTTAAACCATCAAACAGTCCACCCCCAACTTCTACAGGTTTCGGTCGTTCATCATCCTGTACCAATAGCAGAAATGCCTGAGACAGTGCGAATAGGCCCAGTACAACAACAATCAGATCAATTCCTGAAGCAAGCCAGGTCTGATCAAACGTAAACCGACGCGTATATCTGACCGGTTCAAGGCCTACCGTGTTGATAAAGATGCCCAGACACGCAAGCATTCCAGCAGCCAAAACCTGTCCTCTATGAGCTAAAACTACCAAAACAATTCCCAGCAGTGCAGCCAGAAATATTTCGCGACTGCCAAAGTGCGGTGCGACAACCGCCAGCAGCTGTGAGAGGAACATCAAGCAAATGATCGAAAAGATGCCGCCGAAAAACGACGCGGAATATGCCAATGACAAAGCTCGCTGAGGATTTCCTTTTGCGGCAATAGGATGACCATCATAAGTCGTCAATGCATTGACCGCAGTTCCAGGAGTATTCATGAGGATAGCAGGGATAGCTCCCCCATACATTGACGACCCGTAGATTCCCAAGAGCATCGTCAATCCAACGATTGGTTCCATTGCAAATGTTGCAGGCAACAATATTGCGATAGCAACCGCAGGCCCCACACCCGGAATGGCACCGATGATTACACCTCCAATTGAACCGACCAGCAAAGCCAGAATAACATCCCAGCGTACAAGTAATTCTATTGATGACAATAGAAGTTCCATCAGGCGCCTACAGATACAGAATCATAAAGTTTCGAATCACACTAGGAAAGATTTCATAGAGTTGTCCACCGGGAATCTTGACAGAGAGGAACCCCTTGAAAATGACAACAATTGCGACTGCACTCACTCCCGACATGAGCAGGATGATTCTTTCCCGGTACCCTGTGCGTAAAGATAGCGCGTAAACGAAAACCAATGTGCTAATCAGGTAACCCAGTATGGGGACGATGACGACATATGCCATGAACCACACTGTGTATTCCAATGATTTCAGCCACAGAACAATTTCCTTGACTTCATTCCCAGCACGTTTGGACAAGACGGATCTGAAGAAATAAAGTGATGCAAATACAGTCATACCAATCAGGCTGACTGCGGGCCAGAATCTTGGCTGAGCAAAGAACTTTGTACCTTTTACCCAACTGGTCTCTGTTCCTATCTGTGACAACAGTAACAGACTTGCCAGCAAGAAGAAGGCTGCAAAGTAAATGTCGCCTCGCTTTGGGTGGTGAGATGGACGACTCTTAAGTGAGGATTCAGACATATTCGACGCTGCACTGTGCCGAATGAGTGAACTGTTTCAACAGTGAGCGGCTATTGCTAGCCGCCACTGTTAATTTTCGAACTGCAACTGTTAATTGAGTGCCTGTAAAGTTTCTATATCACTGGCAATTTGGGCATTCGCCTCCTCAACATTTTGCCAGTAAATCAAAGCGCCTGTCTCGCTAGCGAGCTTCTTGGCAGCATCGGACAAAGCTACTTTTTCAGCCACTGCAATAATTTTGTCCCGAGCGTCTTGTGGAGTGTCTTTATGAACAAACAATCCATTCCACAAGGCAATGTTCAGATTTGGAGCAATTTCTGCAACAGTCGGAACATCAGGTGTCAATCCAATTCGCTCGTTGCCAACCGATGCCAAAACCTTAATGTCGTCCAGACATGGAAGCACCAACTGCAGCGTGGTATTGATGACATCGACATCGCCTGATGCAAGCGTATTGCAATCCAGCGCATCAAAAGCCGCATCAGAACTGTAGCTAAATCCCATTTGCCCTGCGAGTGCCAAAGTAACTCGGGTTGGAATTAGTGGTGCGCCAAAATGACCTAAGGCAACATCATTGTCTTTCGCATGCTCCGCGAGTCCCTGCATGTCATCGTATGGCGCATCTCCACCTGCAGCAATGACAAACGGATAAGTCAAAAAGATACCTAATGGTTCAAATGGATTAGGTGACAATTCTGGAATGCCAATGTTTGGCCCGATCGTGGGAACGGCAATAATGAAAGATCCCACAGTGTAACCGTCTGCCGGCGCTACCGCCACTTCAACAGCACCCGGGAATGGACCTCCTCCACCACCGGGTTTGTTGACGACAGCAGCTGGTACGCCGTATGTTTCTTGAAATTCATCAGCGATCATGCGGGTCAACACATCTTCAAGATCGCCTGGAGGCCACGGTACAACAAATGTAACGGGACGTTCTGGATACTCTGCCTGTGCTAAAGGCACAAACAATAAAGTACTGAGAATTAATGCATAGAGGAATCTCTTCATTTTTGCTATATCTCCTGTTAATAAAAAATAATTACTTTCGGCAAACTGTTGCTAATGCCAACCCATTTCAGGTCGGTCAAACCATACATGTACCTGACCCGTTCCGGTCGCGCTTTCGTAATTGCTGAACAATCGTCCCTTGGCACGACAACTCTCTCCACCGAGTGCGCCAACCATCATCAAGTAATGGCCGAATCTTCCTTCCGGGGCGTGCTTTCGGTACTCATTCATGTGTCTGATCACAGATTGATGGTCACCATTTTGCCACCAATCCAATCGCTGCTGGTCTGCAATTCTAGCCTCAGCAGTAATGATATTGCTTGGGTCTGAAGTTTCATGTTTCTCCAATTCATCTAGCGGCCAGAATCGATGACTCATTCCTCCACTTGCAAGCAAAACAACACGTCGGCCGGAAGCAGCTACTGCTGAGGCAACGCCTCTACCCACAGCAAGAAAATTGTGATCCTGGGCAGTTTGACACACACCTATTGATATCCAGGCTTCTCCTGCGTTAAGAAAGTGAGCAACATTGATGGTAGGATAGTGTATTGGCAATGCTGAATCATCACTTGCGTGGCAGCGAACTCCCTCTGCATTCACGTGATCACAAATCAACCGCGACAGCTCAGGGTCGCCATTAAAGCTGTATGGAATTCTTGCCATGCCACGTGGCAATTCTTCGGAGGTGTAAATTCCAGTGCGCTTGGCATGAGCGCTGACGACAAACTCAACAGTTGTAAACCAGTGAGTATCGAACAGCAGAATCGCATCCGGCTTGAGCTTGTCAAGCACTTCTTCACGCAATTGCCACAGGCCCGGTACCAGACTGATTTCCTGACCGTTGTTAATTTCGTAGCGAAGTTCCTTTGTAAACATAATTGTTGGCGCGTGAGACACAAACCCGGCACCGACAATTTCTCCCATAGATAAACTCCTTTACTGATCCAAATAATTTCATGCTAGTGAAAATAAATTATCCATGAATTATGACGCAGTTCTTACAATACTTCACAAACTTCCAACTGCACACTACAGTTTACAGAGGACAACCAATGAACTCATCTGATGCTAGAGTCTGCGTCGATGGAATTTCAGTTTCACCGCATCACTTTATTGCCGGTCAGCGAATCGCATCAGAACGCAGTTTTGAAGTTCGCTCACCACTAGACTGGAACAGAAAACTAGCGGATGTTTCGCGCGGAGACCAACAAACAGCAACTCTAGCAGTTTCAGCGGCTGTTGATGGATACAAAACTTGGTCAAATCTGTCGCAACCCGAGCGGAATGACATTCTGTTCAAACTTTCCGACCTGATTGATGCCAATGCTAGCAAAATTGCCGAAATTGAGTGCCTTGACATGGCAATGCTTCTTGAGAGTCTCAAGCTTAGAGTCATTCCGCGTGGTGCGCTGAATTTTCGACACTATGCTGAGTTCATAGCTGAATACAAGGAAAGAAAATGGAGTTCTAAAGGTACGATTAATCGTGTGATTCGCCACTCAGCTGGACCAGCAGTTGTCATCACTCCGTGGAATGCACCATTCATGCTAGCGACCTGGAAGGTCGCACCGGCCCTGGCTGCTGGAAACTCAGTGATTCTTAAACCGGCGGAGTGGGCACCTCTGTCGGCAAGTTTGCTTGCCGACTTTATCAACGAGGCAGGGTTTCCTGAAGGAACATTCAACATCGTTCAAGGACTGGGACAGGAAATCGGAACCGCACTCGTTACCGATTCAAGGGTAAGACGTATTTCTTTCACAGGGTCGCCGGATACAGGACGTATCATCGGAGTCAGCGCGGCAGAAAACCTGGTGCCCTTTACTGCGGAACTGGGTGGTAAAGGTGCTCTAGTTGTATTTGCTGACGCCGATATAAAGGCAGCTGCAAAGAAAGCTGCCGCACAGTTTGAAGATTCAGGGCAGGTTTGCCTGGCTGGAACACGGCTACTCATCGAATCATCGGTGAAATCCGAATTCATGGAACTATTTGTCCATTACACCGAGCAGCATGTTTATGGCGACAGTCGCAACCCCGAAACGACATTGAGCGCTGCCATTCACCCCATTCATCTGGAAAGAGTCGAAGGATTTGTTGAACGAGCTCGAATTGCCGGCGACACCATCGTATTCGGAGGTGAAAGATTCGAACCTGGAAAACTATGGTACAAGCCAACATTGATTGAACCGACATCCAATGATTCGGAGGTAGTACAAAAAGAAATTTTTGGACCAGTACTAACCATTCAGACATTTGACTCTGAGCCAGATGCCTTAAATTTGGCGAACAGTACCGCTTACGGTTTGTCGGGAATTGTTTACACGTCTGATGCCAGGCGAGCCGAACGCTTCGGCCGAGCAGTGAGGGCAGGCACCGTATGGGTTAACTCATTTCTGGTCCGAGATTTGACAGCACCTTTCGGTGGGTTTGGTATCAGTGGAATTGGGCGGGAAGGCGGCGACTACGCGCTTGATTTTCACAGCGACCTGCAGACATTGCAAATTCTAGAGGATTCAGTTCACTAGCAAGCAAGGATGGACTGGATTTGGCCAGAATACACAAAATCATCTCAAAGTTCCCCTTATACCCATATTGCGGCCAAACGTAATGCAAAGTAAAGTAGATAAAAATTCTCCAAATTTTCTATTCATCATGTGTGACCAGCTCAGACAGGATTACCTTTCCTGTTACGGTCATCGAACATTAGCGACTCCTCATTTTGATGAACTTGCTGCACGCGGGGTACGATTTGAGAACGCATATTGCCAATCTCCCTTGTGTGCTCCTTCCAGAGCAAGCTTTTATACCGGTCGCTATCAAGCCTCTCACGGCGTTTGTGGCAATGAAGATGCCATACAGCTCGGTGAATACATGATGGGTGATTATCTCCACCCGCTCGGTTATCGCAGCGCGGTTATCGGAAAAACACATAGCTACAAGAGTCCAGCCGAAATTAGGAAAAACGCGATCGACCCAGAGTCAGATTTGGCCCTAACCGCAGCTACAGGTGGATTTGAACCCTACGAAAGCCATGAGGGACTGTGCCTGGATCCTGTTCTGCCAAAAAATCATGGCTATACAAATTACCTGCACTCCATCGGATTTAAAGAAAGGAATCCTTGGCACACGCGGGCCAATAGTGGGATTGACCATAACGGGAACCTTCATTCTGGCTGGTCACTTCGAAGTTCGATTTACCCTGCAGCACTTCCCGAAGAACACTCAGAAACTGCATTTACGGCCAGACGCGCGATGGACTTCATCAAAGAAACAGGCGATCAACCGTGGTGCCTGCATCTGAGTTTCATCAAACCACATTGGCCAGTTATTGCCCCAGCCCCATATCACGAAATGTTCCAACAAGACGACATTCAGAATGTTGTTCGTAGTACAGCCGAACGCGATGATCCTCACCCGGTCATAGATGCATTTATGAAAGCTGAGTACAGTCTGAGTTACGCAGACGATGAGGTACGCGACATTGTCCTACCAGCGTATATGGGACTTGTCAAGCAACTGGATGATCACATAGGTCGGCTGATGAAATTTCTCGAAGAAGAGGGAATGCTGCACCATACAGTCATTGTGTTGACCTCCGATCACGGCGATTACTTGGGGGATCACTGGCTTGGAGAAAAAGATCTGTTCCATGAACCGTCAGTAAAAATTCCGATGATTGTCGTTGACCCCGACAGTCAATCGGATGTCACTAGAAATTCAGTACGAACCGAACTGGTTGAAGGGGTGGATATT
>JAJDXD010000077.1 GCA_022823405.1 Gammaproteobacteria bacterium | reverse complement strand
TTGCTTCGAGTTGTTCGATGGTCGTCATGGCTGTCATTGTAATGCAGTGAATAATGTAGGTATTATATTCTTACAGATTCAAAGCAAAAAATATATGAAATATGCGGTTATTGAAAATTGCAATTTATTTGACGCACACCCATTTGGTTCATTCGCTTGAATTTTGCTATCAAGTTGATATAGAATTAAAACGAAGTATACAAAGAATATATGAAACTGGAATTTAGCAAGGTACGCTTTCGCTAAATCCGGTTGTATATTCAATATTGCAATTTGCAAAAGAAGGTAGTATGAATCTGCGAAACGTTGAAACATCAACGGAAGAACTTCGCTTTAGGGCGAATAATTACTATCTGTTTTCCCTGCTTCTATCTGCACCTCCAAATTCTGAATTTCTACAGCAAGTCGCACAACTGGGCGTTCCCGAACACCAGGCGACAAACGCATTTCTGATCAAACTGAATGCTCTTGCCAGGGCGGCGAAAGAACACCCTGATATTGAGGCACTTGATGATGAGTATCATGATCTGTTTATAGGTGTTGGACGTGGAGAGTTAGTTCCCTACGGCTCGTGGTACATTACGGGCATGCTGATGGACAAACCGCTTAGTCTGCTGCGACAGGATCTGAAAGCTCTTGGTATTGAACGCATAGAAAATAGCAAAGAGCCTGAAGACCACATTGCTGCATTGATGGACATCATGGGTATCGTGATTGAATCTGGTGATGAGTTTCAGTTCAAGACGCAGCAAACTCTATTTTCCCGACACATCAAACCTTGGGCGAGACGGTTTTTCAAAGATCTAACACAAGCAAGGAAAGCAAACTTTTATTCCAAAGTTGGTGAATTTGGTATTGAATTCATCAACTTTGAAACCGAATACCTTGAGATGCCTGTTTAGGCGGGCATATTTGGGTATGTATGTGACGTCACTTTATAAACATACGCAAGAGGAGAAGAGGCTATGAAACGTAGCAACTTTGTCGACCGGGACTCCCGGCGCAATGCCCTCAAGGGTATGGCGGTGCTTGGCGGTGCCGCTGCTCTATCAACGACATCAACTTCGTCGGCTGATAGCGCACACCTTGAGACGCAGGAAAAAGCGCCAGCTAGTCTTGGTTATCATGAAACCGACCACATCCGCGAGTACTATCGTCGGGCGCGGTTCTAGGAAACGAAAGGAGTACGACTATGAAATTAGTTAGAAGTACCGATAGTGGAGCGTTGGCGGGCATTGCCTCGACCGGCGAAGCTATCGATCGCCGAACGTTCCTGAAGCGCTCCGGAGTTACGCTGGGGGCAGGTGTAGCGGCTTCGATGTTTGCCCCTCAATTGATGAAGAAAGCTCAGGCAGCAGCCGGCTTATCACCAAAAGAGGGAATTCAGACAGAGATCCGCAAGAGCATCTGTACTCACTGTTCCGTCGGATGCGGTGTGGTAGCTGAGGTACAAAACGGTGTCTGGACCGGTCAGGAACCGGACTTTGATTCCCCGTTCAACCTTGGTGCACACTGCTCGAAAGGATCAACCGTCCGCGAGCATGGAATGGGAGAAAGGCGTCTGCGCTATCCAATGAAACTGGTCGCCGGCAAGTGGAAACGGCTCAGTTGGGATGATGCGATTGAAGAAATCGGCAACCAACTGCTTGATATCCGCGAACAGTCCGGACCGGATTCAGTGTACTGGCTGGGTTCAGCCAAGCACAACAATGAGCAGGCGTATATGTTCCGTAAAATCGCAGCGATGTGGGGAACCAACAACGTTGACCATCAAGCGAGAATCTGTCATTCAACCACAGTTGCCGGTGTTGCCAACACATGGGGCTATGGCGCAATGACGAATTCCTATAACGATATGCACAAGTCGAAAGCAATGTTCTTTATCGGCAGTAATGCCGCTGAAGCCCATCCGGTTGCGATGCAGCATATCCTTAGGGCTAAAGAATTAGGGTCCAAGATGATTGTCTGCGATCCTCGTTTCACTCGAACTGCCGCACACGCAGATCACTTCGTCCGATTCCGACCGGGAGCGGATGTTGCGCTGATCTGGGGTGTGCTTTGGCATATCTTTGATAACGGCTGGGAAGATAAAGAATACATTCGCCAGCGTGTTTACGGGATGGACGAGATTCGTGCAGAAGTCGCCAGATGGACACCTGAAGAGGTCGAAAGAGTAACTGGCACACCGCCTGAAGTCGTCAAGCGGGCAGCCGAGATTATGAATGAAAACCGACCAGGCACCATTGTTTGGTGTATGGGAGGTACTCAGCATACCATCGGCAACAACAATACACGCGCATACTGCGTGCTACAGTTGGCTCTTGGCAACATCGGTAAATCCGGTGGCGGCGCCAATATCTTCCGTGGACATGACAATGTCCAAGGTGCGACCGACTTAGGCGTCCTCTCTCACACCCTACCAGGTTACTATGGTCTGTCCAACGGAGCATGGAAACACTGGTCTCGTGTGTGGGATCTGGATCCTGATTGGGTAAAAGGCCAGTTCGATGCTGCCGAAGTCGAAGGTGACAACGGTAAGCCGATCCATCCTATGAACTACAAGGGCATTCCAGTGTCCCGCTGGATCGATGGAATTCTTGAAGACAAGAATAACATTGGTCAACGTGACAATGTTCGTGCCATGATCTATATGGGTCATGCCGTGAACAGTCAGTCTCGCGGACCTGAAATGAAAAAAGCAATGGAAATGCTTGACCTGATGGTTATTGTGGATCCACATCCGACTCATGCTGCGGTCATGAATGATCGTACAGACGGCATTTACCTGCTGCCAGCAGCGACTCAGTTTGAGACCTATGGTTCAGTAACCGCATCGAATCGCTCATTGCAGTGGCGCGATAAGATTATTGAACCGGTTTGGGAGTCATTGCCTGACCATACGATTCTGTACAAACTTGCGAAGAAGCTTGGCTTCCACCAAGAGTACACGAGGAATATCAAGGTCAACAATGACGAACCGCTGATCGAAGACATTACCCGTGAGATTAATGCAGGTATGTGGACGATTGGATATACCGGTCAAAGTCCTGAGCGCATTAAATTGCACATGGCGAACAAGGCGACTTTCAATACCACCACCCTGAAGGCCGAAGGCGGTCCAGCAGATGGTGATTATTACGGTATGCCTTGGCCTGCCTGGGGAACTCCAGAAATGAAACACCCCGGCACACCGGTGCTATACAACACCGAACTGCCTGTCGCAGAAGGTGGTCTTAACTTCCGTGCCCGATTTGGCGTCGAACGCAATGGAGTCAACCTCCTTGCCGAAGATTCCTATCCAGTTGGTGCTGAAATTCAGGATGGTCACCCAGAATTTACCGACAAACTGCTCAAGCAGCTTGGTTGGTGGTCTGACCTGACTCCTGAGGAACAAGCAGCAGCCGAAGGCAAGAACTGGAAGACTGACCTGTCAGGTGGTATCCAGCGGGTTGCAATCATGCATGGTTGCGCACCGTTCGGAAACGCAAAGGCACGGTCGGTGGTTTGGACCTTCCCGGATCCGGTTCCGATTCATCGTGAACCGTTGTACACTCCGGACCGGTCACTTGCAGAAGCCTATCCAACCTATCCGGACCGCAAACGGTTCTATCGTTTGCCGACCCGTTATGCTTCGATCCAGGCCGACGATTACTCAGGAGAATATCCGCTGATTCTTACCAGTGGACGTCTTGTTGAGTACGAAGGCGGCGGTGAGGAACAAAGGTCGAATCCGTGGCTGGCTGAGCTTCAGCAGGATATGTTCGTTGAAATCAATCCGGTTGATGCCAACAACAACTCGGTACGTGATGGTCAAATGGTCTGGATTTCTACTCCGGAAGGAGCCAGAATCCTGGTCAAAGCGATGGTCACGAAACGTGTGGATGCAGGAACTGTGTTTACTCCGTTCCACTTTGGTGGATGGTTCCAAGGTAAGGATCTAGTCGATAAATATCCGGCTGGTACTGCACCATATGTCAGAGGTGAAGCCTGTAACACAGCTTTTACCTATGGGTACGATTCAGTAACACAAATGCAGGAGACGAAAGTTACTCTCTGCAAACTCAGCACCTAAGAAAGGAGGTCTGAATTATGGCTAGAATGAAATTTCTGTGCGACGCAGAGCGATGCATCGAATGCAACTCTTGTGTTACTGCATGCAAGAATGAAAATGAAGTTCCATGGGGTGTCAATCGTCGACGCGTTGTCGTGTTAGGCGATGGTGAGCCTGGTGAAAAGTCAATTTCAGTCGCATGCATGCACTGTACCGATGCTCCTTGTGCTGCGGTTTGCCCAGTCGATTGTTTCTACACAACCGACGACGGCATTGTCCTGCACGACAAGGACCTGTGCATTGGCTGTGGCTACTGCTTTTATGCGTGCCCGTTTGGCGCACCGCAGTACCCGCAACAGCAGGCGTTTGGAGTACGCGGAAAAATGGACAAATGCACATTCTGTGCAGGTGGTCCGTTAGCTGACAATTCGGATGCGGAATACACCAAATATGGTCGTAACCGTATCTCCGAAGGTAAGCTTCCGCTTTGCGCTGAAATGTGTGCCACCAAGGCACTCATTGCAGGTGATGGTGATACGATCGCCGATATCTACCGCGAGCGCGTACTGCAAAGAGGAACCCGACCTCAGACATGGGGATGGGAAACGGCTTATCCTACCGGATAAACTGAAAAAGTCAAAAGGGGGAGGTATGCCCTCCCCCTTATTGACTCCGAATATGCTACAACCAAATTATCAGATACAAATCAACAAATTAATCGGAGCAATGAAGGACATGCATCGAAAGCTCTTAGTAATCATTGTTATTGTTTTCGGCTCTTTAGCACTCAGTGGATGCCTGGAAGATTTTCAAGTCACACTACATGAACCAGGTGTCTACATGGGCCCCGAAGATCAATTGTTGGGAACTTCGCAGTCCAGTGCTCTCGCAGAAAGACTGACCACGGGTCAGTTGGACCGATAGTTAGACGGTTGAACGGCTCTGTGTCCGCTGTGATAACTGACCGAAAATTGAAATACAAACAAAACGACACTCAATTTAATGCGTAAAGCGTTGTAAGTGTAACGAATAAGGAAAGGAGTTAACATCAATGGCCACACACAAAATCACTACTGGCAGAGTGCGCTCCAAACGGGTGCGGCAAATGACACAAACCTTGGCGCTCGTCCTGGTGTGTGCGATGGTTCTGCCACTGACGGGATACTTGTTTCCTGAAACGCAGAGTGTAACTGCACAGGCACAACAGGCAACAGGCGACGCAAATCAACGGTCTGAATTTTGGCGTGTAGTTCGGGAAGGCGGTGCTGGTTACAGTTCTGTAGTCAGTTCCGTAGCAAATCCTGAAACGAACACTCTCTACAACATAACTGGTCAGAACTGGCGTCAAATACGAAACGGTTTGATTGCAAACTATGGCGGATGGTTTTTATTCGGCGTTGTGATTGCAATTGTTTTGTTTTATGCGCTGCGAGGTCGCATTGATCTGACAGAACCGGAATCCGGTGAACGAGTCCAGCGATGGGGATTTTGGGAACGCTCGCTGCATTGGTATACAGCTTCACTATTTATTGCTTTGACAGTAACTGGACTCAGTTTGCTATTTGGAAGAGCCCTGCTGATTCCATTGCTTGGACCTGAAGGATTTTCTTTCTGGGCGGGACTGTCAATCAACATTCACAACACCCTCGGCCCATTTTTCGTGCTGGGTCCAATTCTCATGTTTATTTTCTGGGTTCGCCATAACCTTCCCACAGCGGTCGATGTCGCGTGGTTTTTTAAAGGTGGCGGAATTATCGGGAAAGCACATCCGAGTGCAGGTAAATTAAACGGTGGTGAGAAAGTTTGGTTCTGGATTGTCATTTTGCTTGGGGTTGGTGCTGTCAGTTTTTCAGGCTTCGCACTAATTGGTTGGGTTCAGGAGTATTTCGGAGTCGAGTTCACTCGCTCCTACGCCCAATACATGCATATCTTGCATTCAGTTTCAGCACTTCTTTGGATCGCTGTTTTCTTTGGGCACGTGTACATCGGAACAATCGGTTCTGAAGGTTCCCTTGATGCAATGACCAGAGGACACGTTAGCAAGGAATGGGCGAAGCAACATCATGATTTGTGGTATGACGAAGTTAAAGATGCTGAAGAAAGTTCAGCATCACCTGCGAGTTCAAGCGAAACGGAATCAACTGCCTGATCTTCTGATAAGAATTCCAAAGACATAAAGCGCATCTTGAGTGTTCGTTGCTCTAGGTGCGCTTTTTTATTGCCTAGAAACTAAAATCAATTAGATGAAAAGATTTCCTGAATTTGTCAGAAGCAGTATGGATTACACCGGTTCAAGTGTGACCTGTCTGCCCGTCAGCTTTGATGCCGGCAATTGGGAAACTGCAATTTTTTTTCAGGTTGGCGGCGGTGAATCGAAACTGGACCGACGTAATCTGACACGCCTTGGTGATGGTGTCGTACCGGTTGCGATAGAATCCGATGTCATCAAACATGAAAGTGCATCTGTCGTTGTCATTCGACTTGAAGCCTACACCCGAGGTGATGAAAATCCACTCACCGGTGAGGTTCTGCTTACACCGGGTGAAACGGAATCACATTTCGAAACAGTTAAACTTTTGTCTTCTCAACCACGAATTCGCTGGTACTTTGCAGACGCGGCGTACTGGGTCATTCACAGCCAGCAAAATCAGCTAGGTCTAATGGAGCACGAGGCTTTCAAGGATGTGCTAGATCAAGCGACACAGCACGATGCCTTGATCCGATTGACTGGAAAGTACGATGTTCAGGCAGCTCTTACCGAGGTTGTATCACATTATGAATTCCGGGAGACTGGTTGGAGTCGTTCAGTGTCATCATCAGAAGTCCATTGAGTGATGATTTCAATAGTGTTTCATAAGAATATTTTGGTGGCAATTGCCGGTCTATCGTTGATATTGATCGGTAACGCAATCAAAACACCATTGGCGGAGGCAGACAGTTTTTATGAAGCGATGAAGCGCGAAGACATTGTCGCAATGAGCCGATTTGTAGACCAGCTTCAGGACCCCAATATCCGCCTTGATGATGGTCGCACGGCACTGATGCTCGCTGCCAAACTCAGTTCTCGCGAAGTAGTTAAAAAGCTCCTTAGTGCGGGAGCTGAAATCAATGATAGAAATCTGAATGGAGGGACGGCATTAATGTATTCCGCAATTCGGGGTGATCCGGAAACGCTGATGCTATTGCTGGAGAACGGGGCTGAAGTCAATGTAGGCGCTAAGTTCGGATGGACTGCGCTCATGGTTGCGGCAGCCAAGGGGCACGCTGAAGTCACATCAATATTAATTGATCATGGCGCAGAGGTGAACATTCGGGATATTTATCATTGGACGCCACTCATGCGAGCATCATTTTCCGGACATGAGCAGGCGGTTGCAGTACTGCTCAGTGATGCAAAAATAGATGTAAATGCACAAGATGATAATGGTGCTACAGCGATGCATCACGCAGCAACCAACGGTTACACTGAGATAGTTGAGTTGTTGCTGAAACACAATGCATCATCTTCAATCAGAGACCGATTTGAACTGGACCCACGTGGCCGTGCAGTTGTAAACAATCACACCTCAATTGTGAATTTACTCGACAGTCGATCTTGAGTTTGTTACCTTAATTTGGCATGAGTCAATTTAATCGAAGAAAATTCTTTCAGATTTGTGGAGGTTATGTTGCAGGACTGGCCTCATTGCATCCGAAGACTACGGCCGCATCAAGCCCGACTCGTTTGTATCACCGCGTACAGCTGATGAGGGAATCCAGACCCATACGTGCCAGTGATTTCAAAGAGGGTCAAGTCTATATTTTTCATTACCCTTATGTTACGACTCCATGTATGATCTTCAATTTGGGAGAGTCTGTAGAAGACCCCTATCAGCTTGAGACTGAATCGGGTTCACAATACTCCTGGCAGGGAGGGATTGGCCCTTCACACTCCATTGTGGCGTATTCTGCAATCTGTGCCCATCAGATGACGTATCCTGCCAAGTCCGCAAGCTTTATAAATTACCGGCATTCGAAAGTCGTTTTTTTTGATGAAAATCGTGGCAGGCAGGAAAGGGAAAAAATTATTTACTGCTGCTCGGAGCGTAGTGTTTACGATCCAAAACTTGGTGCCAAGGTTTTGGGTGGCCCGGCACCACAGCCGCTCGCCTCAATTCAACTTGAATATTCTACCGAAGACGATACGATTGCCGCTGTTGGGACAAGAGGTGGCGAGAAGTTTGATGAATTTCTGACCACATTTGAATTCCGGCTACAGCTGGATTTCGAAATTCTCAATGTATCTGAATTCACAACAAAGCAGGTTGAGCTAATGACTATTGAAGAATTCTCTGAAGTTATCGTGCACTGCTAATTCACAACTTTATATTTTGCAAAGTCCTAAACTCTAATTTACTATTCTCTTTACCCACTCTACCAATCACTCAACCGGTTTCAGTTTGCCATCTTCAATCTGAAGAACACGATCGATTGATGATGCCAGTTGCAAATCGTGTGTTGCAACAATCAAGCTGACCTGATAGTCCCGGTCCAAGTGCGTCATCAACTGCTGGATGTTCTTGGCATTTTGCCGATCAATATTTCCGGTTGGTTCGTCTGCCAGCAAGCACAACGGTTCGATAATGAGGGCTCGCGCTATTGCAGCTCTTTGGCGTTCTCCCCCAGAAAGTTCAGCTGGCTTGTGATTAAGTCTGTGAGCTAGTCCTACCTGATCGAGTAAATGTACTGCTTTTTCCTTGGTCTCTTTTGTGGAAAGCCGTCTTACCAACAATGGAATCATCACATTTTCTAGTGCGGTAAACTCCGGTAACAAATGGTGAAACTGGTAAACAAAACCAATTTTTTGATTTCTAAGGCGGCTCCTCTCAACCTCATTCAATTCGGCTATGTTTTGCCCGTCTAGTGAGACGGTGCCACTCGTCGGTAGATCAAGTCCGCCGAGTAAATGTAATAGTGTGCTCTTCCCAGTACCGGATGCACCAACAATTGCAATTTGTTCACTTCGACGAACTTCAAGGTGGACATTGTGAAGTACAGGTACTTCAAATGATCCCTGTCGATAGGTTTTTGAAACCGAACTTGCCTGCAGTACCAACTCAGTCATAACGCAGTGCCTCAGCCGGATGAACTTTGGAAGCACGCCAGGCTGGATAAATCGTAGCCAACAGACTCATTAACAATGCAACAACCGCGACCTTGATCACATCTTCCCAAATAAGTTCAGCAGGAAATTTAGAGATGACATAGATTTCATCTGGAAAAAACTGCGTGCCAAGCAATTGTTCCGCCCTTGGAATCAGAGTTTCTAGATTAAGCCCTGTTGTTACCCCTGAAATGACGCCAAGCAGTGTTCCAACAATGCCGATGACAATTCCATGTACAACAAATATTATCATCACACTCTTTGGCGTTACTCCAATCGTTCGCAAAACGGCAATATCTGCACTCTTATCGGATACCAACATGACCAGCGACGACACAATGTTAAATGCCGCAACCGCTACGATCAGGAACAGAATAATGAACATGACGCGCCGTTCAATTTTCAGGGCCTCAAACAAATTTGAATACTCCCGTGTCCAATCTGCGACAGTGAAATTCGCACCAAGCACCTGACGTAAATCCCTTGATATCAACGGCGCCTGAAATGCGTCTGTCGTTTTGATACGCAAACCTGAAACTGCATCATTCACTCTTTGTAATTTTGCAAGATCATTGATATTGACTAGAACGAGCCCACTGTCATATTCGTAGAAATTCAAGTTAAATATTCCTACAACGGTAAAACGCTTCAATCGAGGCAAGACGCCAACAGGTGAAGATTTACCCCTGGAACTGATCAAAATGACCTGATCTCCGACCTGTATGTTTCCCATCGAAAGTGCCATGTCTTCCCCGAGAACCAGTCCGAATTTACCATCCTGTAGCCCGTCCATACTGCCTGCGATCATGTTTTCGCCAATTGCTGAAACGGTGGCTTCAAGTTCAGGTGTAACACCCCGCACAATGGCCGGATTTACTCGGTTATTGAATTTCAGCATCCCGTGACTGAGAATATATGGAGCGTGCGCGCTGACACTTGGTAGCTTATCGACCTTTTGAGCCACATCTTGCCAATCCAGGAGCCAACCGCCAGTTCCACTGACCCGAATGTGAGATGCAACAGTCAATATTCTGGACTTAAGTTCCCGCTCAAACCCGTTCATAACCGACAACACTGAAATCAGCGCCCAAACACCAATAATGATGCCCAAGACTGAAGTTGCCGTAATGAATGAGATAAATCGGGTGCGTCGTTTGGCGCGTATATAGCGCAGCCCGATAAAAAGTTCAAATGGACGAATCATTCACCGGATTGCGATATTGGCTTCATATACGGAAATAAGATCACATCACGGATCGATGGTCTGTTGGTCAACAGCATCACCAACCGGTCGATCCCTATACCTTCCCCCGCACTAGGCGGCAAACCAAACTCCAGCGCTCGAATGTAATCATCGTCGTAATGCATCGCTTCGTCGTCACCTGATTGACGTTGTGCGATCTGATGCATAAAGCGCTCCGCCTGGTCTTCCGGGTCATTGAGTTCCGAGAATCCATTGGCGATTTCCATACCGCCGACGAAAAATTCAAATCGATCAGTAATCATTGGCTCAGAATCAGATACACGGGATAAGGGAGACACCTCAAGCGGATAGTGCGTGATGAAAGTCGGTTCAATTAACTGGTCTTCAACCGTTCGCTCAAAAATTTCAAACAATAACTTACCAGCTCTCCATTGAGCAGATACCGGTCCGCCGACCTGTTCTAGATAACTTCGCAAGCAATCAATTTGATCCAGATCTTCCCGTTTCAGTGCGGTATTGTGTAACAATACCGCATCATGTAACGACAGTCGCCGATACGGTGGTCGTATATCAATTTCATGCTCGCCAAAATTGATTGTTGGCGGTATTGGAATCTCTTCGATTAACCTTTCGAACATCTGCTCAGTAAATTTCATGAAGTCGTTGTAGTCCGCATATGCCTGATAAAACTCCAGCATAGTGAACTCAGGATTGTGCTGTGTGCTGACACCTTCATTCCTGAAATTTCGGTTGATTTCATAGACCCTTTCCAATCCCCCAACGACCAAACGCTTGAGAAATAGCTCAGGAGCGACTCTCAGATACATATCCAGTGACAGCGCGTTGTGATGGGTAATGAATGGTCTGGCAATTGCACCGCCGGGGATGGAATGCATCATTGGCGTTTCAACTTCAAGAAACTGATGTTCATCCATGAATGCCCGAATACATCGAATAATGGCGCTGCGAGTCTGAAATGTTTCCTTGACATCCTGGTTGATGATGAGATCCAGATATCGCTGTCGATATCGAAGTTCCTGATCGGTCAGTCCATGAAATTTCTCTGGAAAGGGTTGCAGTGCTTTGGTCAAAAGCCTGATTGAATCGACCGAAATGCTTAACTCTCCTGTACGCGTTCGAAACACTGTACCGTGCACACCGACTATGTCTCCAATATCGTAAGATTGAAATTGGCTGTACTCATCTTCAGACAGTGCATTCTTCCGGACAAATAACTGGATCTTTCCACTGGCATCTCGAAAATCGGCGAAAGTTACCTTTCCCATCCTGCGCCGACTCATCAAGCGACCTGCAATATTCACAACAACCTTTTCATTTTGCAGATCTTCACTTGAGTAATCTTGAAATCGCTGCTGTAACTCACCGGCCTGTGCATCCGGTCTAAAGTCATTTGGATAGGCCAGAACTGACTGGCGGAGTTCAGAAAGTTTTTCCCTCCGCAACTTGCTCTGTTCGCTTTCGTTCAACATTGTTCGCTACAGACCTGCCTTTAAACTAGCTTCAATAAATTCATCCAAATCACCTTCCAATACAGCGTTAACATTCCCTGTTTCCACTCCCGTGCGTATATCCTTAATTCGCGACTGATCCAGTACATACGATCGAATTTGATTTCCCCAAGATATATCCGGTTTCGCATCTTCCAATTTCTGACGTTCCTCAAGTTCTTTCTGTCGCTCCAGCTCAAACAGCCTTGCACGCAGCATAGCCATCGCTTCAGCTTTGTTTCGATGCTGGGACCGGTCATTCTGACACTGCACAACAACGCCTGTAGGCTTGTGTGTAATTCGGACCGCTGAGTCAGTTCGATTCACATGCTGACCGCCTGCCCCACTCGCCCGATAGGTGTCAACTCGAAGGTCTCCAAGGTCAATATCAATTTCTATCTGCTGATCGACTTCCGGATAAGCAAATACTGAGGCAAATGAAGTATGACGTCTCTGCCCCGAATCAAACGGCGATTTACGAACCAGTCGGTGTACACCATTTTCGGTACGAATCCAACCAAACGCGAATTCACCAATGATTTTGAGTGTTGCGCTTTTTATTCCCGCAACCTCTCCATCACTGTAATCAACCGTTTCGATTCGAAACCCCTTTTTCAGCGCCCAATGTTGATACATTTTGTACAACATCTCAGCCCAGTCTTGTGCTTCTGTACCGCCAGAGCCGGGTTTAATGTCAACAAATGCATTAGAAGCATCCATCTGCCCACTGAAAATACTGGTAAATTCAAGACTGTCAATTTCTTGACTGTAATCCTTGACGTCTTCCGCGATAGCGTTGAGAGTTTCCTGATCATCTTCCTCGCGGGCAAGTTCTGCGAGTTCAAGTGCATCAGCTACCGAGGTTTTGAGCAACTGAATCGCCTGTAGCGACTTTTCCAGGCTGGCTTTTTCTTGGTTTAGATTCCGACTAAGATCGAAATTCTGCCACAGGTCCGGATCCTCCAACTGTTTATCAATCTCATTAAGTCGAGACTGTTTCGTTTCGACGTCAAAGAAACCTCCACAAGGATTCAATCCGAAGATTGATGTCGTTCAATTGATCGAATACTGAGCCTGTTTCCATGGTGAATTTCTGATACAGATTGATAATGAAATCATATTTTATTGCGTCGGAGAACCAATTATTAGATGATATGTAGTCCACTTGTCCCCGCAATCAGAGTAAGTTGAACAATCTTCAGCTGATGGGAATTGTAAGGACGATTTGAGAGATAAAAACGATTGGAATTAGCAGAAAGCGAGTTCTATTGCACCGAGTTTAATCAGATCACACGAGCAGTTTCAAACGGTAGTGACACTATCGACCGTAAGGGGGAACATGAATTACAACAAACTAAAGCCCATGTTTTTCAAAGGGTATGACCCATTTAGGGTCGGAGAGTAGCTACCATTTTTGCAATTTTTAACATTCGACTTTGTCGCTAACCTAATTTTTATATTGCAATATAACATCTTAGTAAAGTCGATACTTTGACATATTGAGCCAGCAATTTTTTTAATAGAAATTACCACCACACTATAATCAAATTTTCACAATAATTAAAAACCTCAAAGAGTTTTGTAAACCATTAAATGGAGTAAACAGCATGAAAGAGTTAATTCTCAGAATAATCGGGGTTGTTATAGCAGGATTCCTGCTTGTCCCGACATCAATGGCCGAGTACCCGGAAAAACCAATAACGTTAATGACCATGGTTCAACCCGGAGCCCAGATCGACCGCCTTGCCAGAGGTCTCGCAGAAAGACTAAGTAAGGAACTCGGTCAACCTGTCAATGTCAAAAATGTAACTGGAGGTTCGCACGGAAGCGTGATGGCAACTGAATTGAGTAAAGCCAAGTCTGATGGATACACATTGGGTGTTGCAGCAGTCACTGCCTATACATACCAGCCTCACCATTCACCAGTGAAATACGGATTTGACGATTTTGACTATCTAACCTTGGTTGCGCTGAACTCAAGTGGTTTTATCTCTTTGCCGGATCGCCCTTGGAACACTCTGAAAGAAGCTTTTGAATGGGCGAAAGCCAACAATGAAGCTTTGGTATGCATGTTTCATGGTGCAGATGACCGCGATGCCATACAGCGTATTGCCAAGGCCGAAGGTGTCAATATTTCCTTGATTCCTAGTAAAGGCGGCCCTTCCGTAATCAAGGCAGTAACAGGAGGGCATGCAGACATTGGCTATGTTGGAGCAATTCTTTATGAACATGTCAGGGCGGGAAGGTTGAAACTTCTGGCATCCGCTCTCAATGAGAGATTGCCTCCACTCCCAGATGTGCCAACTCTAAAAGAACAGGGCTATGATGAAGCTGTCGAGATGATTGTCGGATTAGTTGCTCCAAAAGGCCTGCCTGATGATGTAGCGGCTACAGTACTTGGTGCAACCGACAAACTCGCCAATGATGCTGATACCAATGCATTTATCACAGAAAAACTGCTGATGCTTCCTGTGACTTGGGGGCAAGATCATGCCGAAAAATCACTCAAGGAGTTGTATGACCTCTTTGGTGAACAGGCTAAAAATCAATAGTTTCAACTCAATTCAGAAACCTGATTATGTTCTGTAGGACAGAACATTGAACAGGATCCGACGAGACATGCTGGCCAATGTGGTGATCACTTTGGCCAGCGTGTTATTACTCACGTGGGCAATTCCAGTGTATACGCCAGCCTATCCCGGGTATGGTGCCTCACCAGCACTGGTGCCAATCGTTGCCGTTAGTGTAATGCTTATCATGGCAATTCTCGCAATCATACGATATGTTTTGGCCATCAAAAGCAACGCTCCCTTGAGTGAGGAGGAATCTACCTATCCGGACGAAGGGGGAGGGTCCGGATTTACTCAGGTCGGTCGGCTGGATATTGGACATTTGGTTAAGTTCATGATTCCGGCTGCGCTGCTGGTGGTCGGTATCCATACCATTGGATATATACCATCGGCTCTGGCTTTTCTGCTTTTGCTCCAGTTCCTGGTAGGTGCCCGCAGTTGGATAAAAATCGTGCTCCTGGCGGTCATTACTGTCGCATTAATGTACGCTGCAATGCGTTACGGTTTTGGAGTACCGGTTCCTGGCAATTAACCTGTATTTGAATCCATAGGATTTATTCATGGAGATGATTTTAGCCGGACTGATGGACTCGCTGTCCCCTGTGAGTCTCATTTTTGTTTTTGTCGGCGTTTTTACAGGTGTTGCTGTCGGTGCGGTTCCCGGTATCAATGGTCCGATGGCCATAGCTCTGTTCATTCCATTGACATATTACATGTCTCCGCTCGCAGCCATCGGCTTTCTAGTTGGGCTGAATAAAGGCGCATTTTTTGGAGGTGCCATATCTGCCGTTCTGTTGCGCACACCAGGAACACCTGAAGCAGCGGCAACGACCTGGGATGGTTTTCCATTGACCGAGCAGGGAAAAGGAGAGAAAGCCCTGAGAATGGCGCTTTTCAGTTCGGTTTCCGGTGATTTCATTTCGACCGCTGTATTGATTCTGATTGCTGCCCCACTTGCAACAGTCGCACTATATATGGGGCCACCAGAAATGTTTGCGTTAATCTCGTTAGCTCTGACCGTGATCGCCGGAATCGGAACTAAGTCGATTTCCCGAGGTTTGATTGCTGCTGCTGCTGGATTGCTGGTCGGTATGATTGGCACTGAACCGGTTACCGCCCTACCGCGCCTGACGTTTGATCTTTATCGTCTTGAGAGTGGTTTGTCTTTAATTCCGGTTGCGATTGGACTGCTTGCGTTTTCCGAAATTCTGATTCAGTTGGAGCGGCTCAAATCGCGCGCAAGCTCTGAGGAAGCCGCACGTACATTTTCTGACAAACCTGAAGACAAATATGTATCAAAAAAAGAGTTTTTTGGATGTACGAGAACTCTGCTTCGAGCCAGTGCCATTGGCATAGGCGTCGGAGCCATGCCGGGACTAGGTGCACCTGTGGCCTCGTTCCTGTCGTATGACCAGGCGCTCAAAAGAGCCAAACGTCCTGAGGAGTTCGGAAAGGGACGATTGGAGGGTATAGCGTCATCGGAAGCGGCCAATAGCGCAGTCGTCGGAGCCAGCCTAATCCCGTTGTTCGTGCTGGGCATCCCAGGCAATTTGGCTGTAGCCATGTTGATGGGTGCGTTTATGATTCATGGAATGATGCCTGGCCCGCTTCTATTTGAAGAGAATTCACAATTGATGTACGGCGTATTTGGTAGCCTTGTAATTGCCAGCCTGTTCCTGCTGATCATCGGTAAATTCGGTTTGAAACTGTTCTGCAAGGCGGTTCAAATCCCGGCTGTGATGCTTTATCCCGTGGTTATTTTTACCTGTATTATGGGAGCATATCTTGGACAGTCGTCCATGTTTGATGTAATCGTCATGTTGGTATTTGGCGTTATCGGATACTTTATGCGTAAGTTCGACTTTTCTTACGTAGCATTTTTAATCGGGTTTATTCTCGTACCTGAATGGGAACGGGCTCTTCAGCAAGTCGTAATCACTTCTCAGTATGATCCATTCCTGTTCTTTCGACGACCTGTGGCGGTAATTTTGATGTGCCTGACTTTTTTCGTGATCATCCGCACCTTTGTTATGGGAATGAAAAAGAAAGACTGACATAGTTTTTTATCGTTCGTATTGAATCGAACATAGAACCGTGCTGTTGGACTTATTTGCAACGAATTGAATACCTTGAAAGTCGATGGCATATGAAACTGATCAATTGACAGGAGTTACGTTTGCAACTTAATTGGCCTAGAGAAAACGCTGTCAATCCAACAACGGAGTACAGTCGTTGGTTTCATCCCGCAAGCAACTATTGCTTGGATTTTCATGGCGATCCGGTTGCTTCTAACTTGCGGGTGTTTTCTGACGGCAACCACCATATGGCTCTCGAAGAAACTCTCGAGTCATTCCGCTCAGAATACAATCTCTCATCTGTTTTTTACTGCACCACACCACCGAAAGTGTATCTCGATTGGATGAAGTCTGAATTAATCGAGTTAGGTAATCTTCGCCTGAGTGTGGTTCCTGACATCGTCATCGGCCCCGATGACATTATGGAAAACCTTCTGGTGGAAAATAAAGTATGCCGCAACCAAGTGTTTGCCCAAAGCTGTGGAAACAGTTTTCTGGTGCTGAAAAGCAACCCAAAGAGTATTCGACAGGTAGGCGATCTGCTTAGGGAGAATGTAAGACTCTTTATCTCCAACCCAGTGACAGAAAATGCGAGCCATATGGTTTATCGTCAAACTCTTGAAGGAATCGGCGCGAAAGAGGGGATTGATAAGCAATCTATAGAAAATTTACTGTCAGGTGGTCAGGTACATACCGGAGAATTGATTCACCATCGAGAAGCGCCACAGGCGATAGCGGATGGGCTTGCTGATGTTGCGATCGTTTACGATCATCTGGCGCTTCGCTACTGTCGTATTTTCCCCGAAATTTTCGATCGAATTCAATTGCCAGCAGATGAGCACAACATAATCACGCGTTATGCAGTCGGACTAGCCAATGAAAATTGTCAAGTGGCTTGCAATGCGTTTCAGTATTTTCTCAACGAGAAAGCAGCCTCCATCTATCGATACCATGGCCTGCATCCAGTCCACTAACGTGCGTTAACTGTCGTGCAATTCAAATCCAAAACCGTAGAATTTTAGGTGA
>JAJDXD010000121.1 GCA_022823405.1 Gammaproteobacteria bacterium | reverse complement strand
AAGCTGGCATCATACGGAGTGAGCGTTGCGCGTTATACGATTCTTCGCTACATCAACTCTCTTCCCCAGGCGCGCATCCATGGCACGGCGAACCAGCCGTAGATCTCCGGACAAACAGGCCGCATTTTTTGTCCGGAAAGGACTGGCGCTCGGCAAGCCGCGCCACCAGGCTCGCGACGATGGGCTGATCCATTCGATCGGAACCGCCCGGTCGTATCAGCAGGCACTCAAACTGTTTTGTCGATGGATCCAAAGCAGGCGGCGGGGTGACTTGCGAAGCGCTGATGTCGGACTGGTGCAGGAATATCTCAATGAACGACGATTTCAAGTGGGTCAGAAAACTCTTGACCGCGATCGACAGGCGGCACAATTCCTATTGTGCCAGGGCGGTAAAGATGCCAAACTGCAACGCTTGTTTTCAACATTCCGCGGTGGACGGAAACTCGCAAATCAATCGCGTGGATACACACCTGAGCAGGTTGAAGCCATTGCTTTGAGCCAATCAGCTCGAACTGGTCTGGCAACTCGAATCGCATATGCAGCAGGATTGCGTGCGCATGAATTGCTTACGATCCGTCGCAAGTCAGAACAGCCGGCCAGCACTCACCGCAAATGGTCAAACAAACGATTTTCAGGAAGAAACGGCGAAGCCTTCACTGTTGTTGGGAAGGGTGGCTTGATCCGGGAAATCAGACTGCCTGGTCATCTAGCTCAATCTCTCGAAGATGTTCGTCTCGCTGAACCAAAAACTGTCGTAGACAGGAACATCAAATATCAGCAGCACTACGATCTAACTGGTGGTGTGTATTTCTCCTTCATATTTGGCAAAACCAGTAAAGCTGTACTTGGGTGGTCGACTGGAGCGCATGGGCTGAGACACGGTTATGCGCAGGACCGTATGTCCGAACTGCTGGAACTCGGTTTCACCCGGCAAGAAAGGATGGGAGTAATCAGCCAGGAACTCGGTCATTTCCGACCCGATATCGTGACTGAGTACCTTCGCTGAGGGTTGGATTGCCAAAAAAGAGAGAAAATAATTAGTCGTATACCGCAGACATGATTCAGCTGATCAAGGAGTTTGATGAGAACGGGGTGGCAATTTGGTTCCTTGTCGACCGTAGCACAGGCGGACCGAGAACCAATTCTGGTACGCACCTACGAGGGGCAGCTGAAGGCGAAAGCGAACGGTGTCAGCTCCCACAGAAAAACAATAATCAACAGCGAACGCGTCCCCAAGCTACACCGCGAGGGCCTGAAATCCACGTCAATCTCGTGACAACTGAAATTCGCACAATCCACCGTATACAAGAGATCTTGAACGCATCAGGCAAACTTAACGGTGAGATGCGATTAAACAAGATTTCAACGTAGTATAGCCGTCTCGACTGCTACACTTTGGGATTCTAAATTTGGGAGTTTTTTTGGGGTTCGTTGAGAGGATTTACGGTTTTATGCTTCAATGCGTTAACTATTCTCAGGATACTCATATTCCTGAATTGCATCCAATATTTTTTGAATTCGACCTCTATCCTTATCTTTTTCCAAATATTGCTGATATTGTAATTCTGCGTCTTTGATCATTTTTTGGTAGGTGACAACACGGATATGCTTTGCCGCTAAGGATCTTTCTGATTCATCCCGAGCTTCTGAGTCGTACCAATCTTGAAGCTCTCTGCCTACGAGGCATATTATCTCTATAGAATCGGGTTCATTTGCTTCCCTTAACTGCTTCTTCAATGCTACTTTGTACTTTTCGACTTGCCCCATTAGCAGATGTGTATTGGTAATCACGGATGCTCGTTTCAATTCAATAATTACATGTTGGCCTAGAGTTTTCTTGTATCTAATATCAATGCGCCCTCTTTTTTCTTCGTCACTGAGTTTTTTTGAAACTGCCTCAAACGCCGTAGTGACTGTTTTCTCTAATGTGGGTGTTTCTGTGGCCCTATCCCAAGATGGATCTAATAACCAAAGATGTGTATATACGTGTTCTTGTATGATTCTTTCCAATACATCATAGTCAACATCTTGAGCTAATTTCCTTATGACATCCAGTCTTCCTTCGGTTATTTGATAGTACCAAGACGCTTCAATGTCATCTAACTCGGAGAAAAGTGTTACAACAGTGTCCAATTCCTCTATATCCAACTGGTCCAATTGGTTTAGTTTTTCCTTATGGTGTAAATGTTCAAATGCCAAAATTCCATGTTTATAAAGCGTCTTTCTGTGAATATTGTCGACGGCTATTTGGTTGATTTTGCCGAATAATTTTTTCGCTGCATTCCTTCTGTCACCTTTCAAGGTTTCATACCAATCTTTTACAGACGGAATTTCTAATGCTTTTTGTTCGCCTTTCACATCCTTCAGTTCTACTCGACATTGTCTTAGATGGTCCAATTCGGTTTTTACAAATTTACGCAGTAAGATATATCTCTCGTCGCTCTGGATGAAATCTTGTCTACTGGATGTAGCGATATCTTCTTTGTCCGTCAAGTCGAGAAAATCCGCTTCAAGTTCTCCGATTACATATTTGGTATATAACCCGCCTTCACGGTATGACTCCAAAATATCTTCAAGTGCTACTTTTCCCCTGGCAAGAATGGAAATTTTGTTAATATTATCCGTACCGGATTGCAGATCCCCCGAATTTTCGACCAGCCCGATCCATCCGTTAATCATAAATTTTTTGCTTGAATTCTGTATGAGATTTTCTCGTTTGACCACATGTTCTTGATCGTGCGTGAATTTTGACGACTCAAAATCGCCGTAACACAACGCGAATTCCAATATTTTGAAATATCCCCTGTCTTCCAGCGTTACCTCTTTATCGTTAATGAACACTCGGAATTTGTCAGAAAAAATCGAAAAACGTCGAGCTATTCGCTGACTTAAATGGATGTCAAGCGAAACGTTCACTCGTTTTTTGAGGTCACTGAGAATTAACACTGTTCCCGTACCGTCAAACTGAATTTCAGTTGGAGGCTCCACCACAGCGGGATAGTATTTTTCCTTATTGTTGATCGCTTCACGAATTTTATCTACCTCCAATTTTATGGATAGCAAATCATTATTGTCTTTTCGAGTAACGACCTGAACTATCTCGGCGATCGAAAATGCTGACAGTTTACCTATTCCCTTGCGACCCATGACCGGGCGGTGTTCTTTTTCTGTCAAATCCCCTGCTTCGTTCGCCCGTCTTTGATAACCGACGTTTAGAAACTTTTCTTGAAGTTCAAGTTCGTTCATACCGCAGCCGTTATCCTTAATGAAGATTTGTTTATTTGCCGTTTTCTGGTCCACGGTTATATCAACGCGAGTCGCATCAGCGTCCCAGGAGTTCGCGATGAGTTCGGCTAAAACTGCGGGTACGTTACTGTATAGATTAAGGCCCAAATGATTGAGCACGTTCAAATCGATGTTTAATACGAGACGCTTAGACACAGATTTTTCCTCTGTTATCGATATGACCTACAATGGCTTTACCGATGGCGGAAGCCAATGCGGGAGGAACAGCATTGCCAATATGCCGCCCTACGGCAGTAAATGAAACGCAACCGTCCGGCTTGATAAATTGGTACTCCTGCGGAAATGTTTGCAGAAGTGCTCCCTCTCGCAAACTCAACGCCCGGTCTTGTTCTGGATGACCAAAGCGACCGGTTCCGTATTTATAGAACTGTGTCGTGAGTGTCGGCGCTGGATAATCCCACCTCATCCGACCGTATACGTTCGTATAGCTTTGTCCACTGTCTTTCGTAAAACAGTCCGGCAGCAATCTTTGCGGCCAGTCTCGCCAACTTTCACCGGGCTTGGAAGCTTGAATTCGCTCAAGATTTATCGGTTCCAAACGGGAACAGACATGTAAAGGATCAGAATCGTTGGATTGTCCGTGCGCAATACGATCAAGGTTCCCGATCGTTTGCCTTACGCTCTTAGTGGTTGTTGAAGTACGTGTCGGGAGTGGAATTCGGTCAAGTAGAGAAGCCAGCATCACCAGTCGCCTCCGATATTGAGGAACGCCGAATTCAGAACAGGAGACGATGCCATCGGATACTTTATATCCCGCATCAGCCAACTTGCTCTTGAAAGATTTGTATATCGGCATACGTAAGAGTCGGGGAACGTTTTCCATGGAAACGATTTCGGGTTTTCCTTCTAGGATGATTCGAAGGAATTCGTCAATCAGGTTCCACCGTGGATCTGATTGCGTAGATTTCATTTTTGCCGTATGACCAGAAAACGGTTGACAAGGCGCGCATCCAACGAGAATGCGATAATCAGCAGTTTCTACATATCTCGATATGTCGGAATACGTGATGTCTTTAATGTCTGAATTGAGAAAATCCGCGTTGCAATTATTTTCGTACGCGTAACAACATGAACTATCCAAATCCAACCCCGCGTTTACTTGTATTCCGGCAGTTTGTAACCCGTAAGTCAAACCTCCAATGCTACAGAACATGTCAAATGCTTGTACATTCAATGAATCTAACATTTCGATTTTATTTCCTCAGAAAATCAGCTACAAGTGCTTCGTAATTTTAAGAATTATCCACCATTGCACCAAGAATTTCAGTTCACCTATTAATACTATTTGTCAAATCCTAGCGAGGGGCATTGTCAAACCACCCTCTCGCACTGTCAACTTTTTTCTTTGCTGCTCTCATTTTAGATATTTTCGCGGTTTGAAGGAATTGATGTACGTTGAAAAGAACTCCTCATTTGGTTTCGCCTAGCTATAAAGAAAACGCTCGATCTATTTACCGACGGTCTTTAGTCAGAATACTAACCGTGTTCTGTCGGAATTGCAGTTAATTTACTTGGTAAAAATAGTCAACGGAAACAACCCATTCACATAGGCCATACCTTTTTGGCTATTGACTTGAATTGTGAGATTGACATTTGACCCCGTTCATTCCGAGACTTTGAACCGGGCGCGTTCAATCGATCAATAACGGCTTGCCGCCCCGCCTCCCAAATCTCATAGACTTCGTAATTGCCGCGCATCAGAACCAGCATAACGCTGTCGAACTCCTTCAAAATGTCAATCTTCGAAACTCGCTGACCGGATCCCAGTCCATCACGCTTCCAACGGCTTTTGATCTGAATTCGCTTATATGGGCCACCATGGCAAATAGCGTCGTAGCCCTCGGTACGTGCCGTTGCGAGTTCCAACTCCATTTTCTCTGCCGCCTCGAACTCTCCAATCTCGCCAGTGACACCTAAAGGCTTTCCGGTGAGTTGATAATATTCGACAGCCAATGCCCGTACTTCGGCCAAGATGTCCTTCTCTGTTCTAGGATTTTCCAGATCTGTCTTCATACTGCGAACGGTACTGTCATTGGCACAATCGAAACCACGATTTTCCTGGTCAAAACATCAACTACTGTATCCTGACGATTGAGGGTACGACAATAGTGAGTTGGGTAGTAACTTGACGAGTGCAGGCGCTGGGACATTTGCCAACTCCTTGGGCTCCAGCTTGTGTAATCCGCCTCCATAAACCCGGCCTTCCTCAAGCATCACTTGTGGGCGAATTTGGTTCAAGATTTTCCAAACCCGCCATTTTAGCTTCGTCTGTTCCTGTAGCATACTCTTGATGGGGTCTTTCGGGTAAAGCATCAAGTAGACATTAGCGGCGGTTGCATTGGAATTGTTCAATATAAACCGAAAGGGCTTACCTCTCTTCGTGTCGCTTCGTCCGAGGTAAGTACAGACGAATGGTGCTGGTGGTCGATATTCCTGCGTGTACCAGAGCGTTCTGTGCCGACAGAGGTAGCGATCAGCGATGCCTTTCGCTTTGCCTTCTTCCAGATACGTCCAGAGTTTCGGATAGCGTTCCCTGATCTGACTTTCCGTCCACGGTGGGTCCAGTAGAAACAAACGGTGTTCCAGAACGGGGTTGCCGTTGTGATCGCCATTGACTTCATTCTCCGGGACATAGCGGGGACTTGGCAGGATTGGCTTGAGTGCCTCCATTGGTAGCTCACGACGCTTTACATCCTCATCCGATAGAATGAAATAATTGTTGTTACCCGTCGCCAGCCCACGCTTAATGTTAAAGAAATCTCCCAGCACTGGTCCCTTGATCGACCGATGGTTTTTCTTCAACGGATAGCGCGTCCATTTAGGATCACATCGTAGTACTTTGACAGGCACCGATCGCTCGTGTTTTGGCCGTCCCAACGTTCCTCCTAAGCTGAAACGTACTTCATGACCAGTTTGAGAAGGCTTGTTACGAAACCAAACAATGGCTGATGAAACGAGCGCGTCACCGAACTGCACATCGTTCGGATCGAATCGATGAATGTGCAGAAGCGTCACCTTGTCAAGCAGATACCGCTTGACTGATGCGCCGTAGTTCACATCCATAAACTCGCTCGGCACCAACCATCCCGCTAAACCTCCATTGGTCATCCATGAATGGCTTAACAACATGAAGTAGCAATATAGTCCCGCCAGTCCGTTGAGATCCATCCCACAGGAGTCTCGCACACGCAGCTTCAATCGCTGTTTCTCGTCGTTAATGATGTGGTGATGGCGCACGTATGGGGGATTACAGATCAGCAGATTGAACTTTTCTGTACCTTTTGGAACTTCGGCTTCAGTGAAGTCTTCCAAACGGATATCCAATCCCATTCCAGACCACAGCTCCAAGGCCGGTCTACCGTAGTACTCGTCGATCTCATACCCCACAGCAGAACTGATGCGAGTTTCCGGGAGAACATCCAGCAGTGCTGAATAGAATGCACCAGTTCCAATCGCAGGGTCGATGAACCGCACTTTCTCACTTTTACCCAATTGCGCTTTAGCATAACGCTGTATGTCAACAGCCAGGCCAGTCGGAGTCGCAAACTGCCCTAACCGGTTTCGTTCGGTCATTTGCTTTCCCGAATCCAGTTTTTCCTGGGTCACTAACCGCTGCGATTCCAGTTGTGTGAAGGGTGTCATCTCCATTTACAATCCGAACTCCCTGAGATCATCGACGCGGTGCTCCCAGACCCAGTCGATTCCTTCAGCAGCTTCGTAACCCAGATAGCCACTGTCGAAATATCCGCAGAGAAACAGGATGTAGCGCACGTCCTGACCATAGGTCCGACGTAACTGGTTCATCTTTGTAGCTTCTTCCTTGCGGCGTTTGTTGACATTTGCGAAATCCCCTGCCGACTTTGCTTCGATCAGTAATGGTAGTTCATCTTCCTCTGCTGCTTTAGGCATCACTACGGCATCGACTGGAATATTGATAACGCTTTCAGTTCTTTCCTGTCCGACAGGGACGTTGAGTCGGAACGAATACGAACCAGGCTGCAAGTCGTCATACTTCGCGCCACCGCCCGCCGGTATGTTTTCATACCCCCGTTCCGACAACCACTCATCAATTGCGGCGAGCTGACGCTTTTCCTGTGCGTTTCGAACGATTGGGCTGGCAACGGCTCCACATAAACGGTCAGCGACAATCGTAGCGGCCCGATATAGTTCCTGTTCAGCCGGTTCTTTTTCATGTTCCAACCAAACAAAAATATCAGGATCGGCCATCTTTACAATGATCTCCCCGATCTTTCCAAGATCGGTGTCCAACATCCCGCGCGGCATTCGCGCCGGAAGTTTTTTCTTCTTCTCCATCGTCCTGACCAGGTTGGCGGATACACCGGTAAGCCCGATCAGCCGGTCAACCGCCAGGGGCGGACAGGTAGACATCCGTAGCGTAGGCAACACGGAGGGGTTCGACTTCAGGAGATTCAACCCCACATCGGTAAGGTTCTTTGTCGCTCTTAGAGTCGCTTCGACATCCTTTGTAGTCTGCACTCGTGTCTCCCGGTAGGCTTCCGGTGCAAAGCGCAGGAACCAGTCGTTGTACATATCCCCCGACTGCGCAATGTCATGTTTCCACCGGTCTGGCTTATCTCTGTTTACTGCCACCTAGCACTCCTGTCTGACGGTGTGTTCATAAAATCTCCAATGCCAGCACCGTCGCATCATTATTCAAAGACAACTCACCCAATTGTTTCTCGATTGCGGAAAAATATTTCAAGAAGAAGATTATGCCCTTTAGATCAGCTCTTATATCCCTAGTTTCGATTTCAGAATTTTCAGTCCGACGGAACTGATTACTTCGAGCGGTGTGTTACCATATTCATCCTTCATTTCTTCTTTGATTTCATCCAGCCGGTTCTTGCCAATGCTGTCAAGGAAATCATGCCCTGATCCAGTAATGCGATAACCTGAATCGCTTACCTGTTCAACAAGCCCTTCATCGCACAACAATAGAAGGTGTTGATATTTTTTTTGGTTCAAGGAAATATCCGGTGGAAAGAAGAGTAAATGATGGTTATTTTCTTCAAACTTACGCAGTAATTCGATCATATACTCCACATCACGTTTCATGGCAAATCAGGTTGCTGTCCTCTTGATTTAGATGGTTGAATTCCTCTACAGAATCTCTATTATATGAGGCCAGAATTGCCTCAGATCCTGGCTGGCCACTCCCACTCTCCCCACACAGACGATACCGATTTTCCTTCCGGATTCAGCACTGCTGCCACATTCTGGCCAGTTGTTCACGCGCTTCCATACCGATGGCCGTGGTGTAGATCGCGGTGGTTTCGATGTTGGCATGTCCAAGCACCGCAGCGATGGTCGGCAGCGGCACACCTGCCTCGATGGCGGCTACACCAAAGCCATGGCGCAGTCCTTTGGTCGACGCCTGTGGTCCCTCGATACCGGCCGAGGTCATTAACCGCTTGACGTGTCTCGAAGCGGTCGAACGACTGAAATCCCACAGTCTTTTCGCTGCTCTTCGCGATCGGCTTTGTGCCGCACGCACCGAGTGCACCAGTTCAATGGCTCGAATCATATCTTGGGCACCGCCACTTCCCGCCAGACGTCCTGGCGGCGCTTTAGCGTTTTGAATCGAAGTGACAGGTTATCCAAGTCAACGTCGCAGTGGCGCAGTGCCAGTGCCTCGGATATCCGGCAGCCGGTGTAGGCCAGAGCCAGTGTAAAGGTCTGGACCGCAGGAATCGGATCGGTACGGGCTACCTCGACAAATCGTTGCCGCTCGACCGCAGTCAGGTACTTGCGGCCACGCCGATCGACCAGTAAGATGTTTCCTTCGGTAGACACAATACATTTAGTGTACTGTATCGCACCAGCGTGCTGCAGACACTTGTATCAGGCCGGTCGACAATGGAAATCGACTCAGGCCTGTAGCCAATTGACACAGAATGGCAATTTTGTTCCAACAGCCCAACCCGCCACAAGACCATTCAGTACACCTGTCATTTCCAGTCAATAATAAACTACGTTACATCAAGGTGCACTGCCGCAAGAATTTACACTAAATTTGTAATGCTAAGATGACTCGTTAGACTTTGCTCATTTCGCGTTTTATCATCTTCTGCACGCATTTTTCAATGATCTCTTGCGGAGGTTCGTAGCCATCAAACAAAACGAATAGCGGTCCTACTGCTTTAGCCACATGTGGCGCAAAAGCAGAATGAGAAACCTCAAGCGGTACGCGAACGAACGCTTCTGTCTCGTCGCTGCGCGACATGCCATGAGCTCTATCGTACCAGAGCGGGCCCGCCCAAGCTGAAAGTATCAGCGCATTCAGTTAGCGAATTATTCTGAAGTACAGATTTCAACGGTTAAATTTGCGTCATTTTTACACCGAATTTACTCAGCAGGAATGACTTTAGTTCGTTCGTGTAACTCGACATGGGTTCAGGAGTTACAACCCGCGACAACTCGCATCCTGCAACTGTCATCGCAACTCCGTGATATTTCACCAATTTACTCACCTTAGGCTTTGAGACAGCCCAGTCCCATCTAGCGCCTTGATGGTAAAATTTTAACTCGCCAGTGTCCTCGAAATCATCATTCAAAATCTCTATTTGGTAGTACGAATTGAAATCGGCGATGATAAGCCCATGCTCATTTAGACGAGTTAATTGCCCAAAACCAAGTCCATACTTCGCAAGCGAGTTCTGTCCTGCATTTCCGCTTAGCGAAATAACCCTAGCATCAAAAATCTCTCCGTCGTTGCCCACCAAGTACACTGCCGCAGAACACAACTGTGAAAATAGTCGAGCAGTCTTCTCATCGAGGTCCTTCAAAATGCTCAATGTTCGCATTGATGTGGTTCCAGGTTTTTCGACCTCTCCTATCAGCACTTTCGTCCATATGACTTGCATCTCCTCAGACGACACATCCTGTACTTCACGAAAAAACTTTGCTGTCCAATCGTGGTTTGGCTCAATTGCTGGTACTGTTGCTCCTTTAAGTCGCTGAGCAGCATGCTTCACAACTGCATGAATGTTCGCTTGACGCTTACGCTCCTGATAGTCAATTCGTTGTGTAATTTCCTTTCCCAGTTCGATTTCTCCTTTTACGGAGATTTCGTTTGTACCTAGCATATTACGCGCATCCACTTGCGCTTGCGCTACGATGCTTAGAGCTTTTGCTTCCCCCTTAGCCTCGATTAGTTTCGCCTCGCTCTCTTTGTTGGCTGCCCAAGGAGCCAGCCAAGGGCCGGCAATGCTACCAATACCGCTGGCAACCACCTCAGCCAATTTTCCGATTCCGGTATCTATCTTAATTTCCATGCTTCAAAGTCGTATTTCATCATCTAGTCAAGTCTATCGCAACATTTTAAATTTTGAAGAATTTCATTAGCGCATTGATCACTGACATCCCAGTAATTGGAACAGTTCGACCAACTGAGCTCCAACCTCGAAGCCGCCTTTAAGTTTCGGTGCCACCACCTCAGACCGTGACTGTAACGTGACTGGTTTTGTGCTTTAGGCGCTGAAAAAAAAGGCCATTGTGTTTCGCCTAGGGGAATAGTATGGGTGTGATCAGCCAGAAACTCAAGCTTTTACCGTCAGACATCGTATCATCAGCTTTACACAATCTGTCATCCTTGGAAAAGATAACCAATACCCGACTGTCAACCAAAGTTCTTCGCTGAGGCTTAGGTTACAAATTAAAAAGGTGGGCGATTAGCCTTCCTGGTATTGTGCTCATTGCAAATTGAATTGTGTACGACTGTACTGAAACAGAATTTTCTATTTTGTTGCGGCACAGATTGCTGAAACAGAATCCATCATTGTGTTTCAATCCGCTTGCTCAACTCTGTTGAATTACCTGTATTTTGCTCAATTGACGTGGATAACGAAATTGGCAATCCAGCAGCTTGAAACATTTCCTAAAGAGTTGTGTTTCATACGAAAGTTCCGCTCATTCCTTCGCATCTGAGTCTTCAGGTATGTCTAATAGGCGATTTGCAGCGCCAGCGGTTCGATCGACACAATCAAACCTTTCGGAAGGTTGGATAGTTTCGCCTACTTCGCTGTTCGAGAAATCATAATACAAGCCAGTTCCGTCAGGGCGGATACTAAATAAATAGTCATAGTATCCTGATTCACTTTCCCCGAACCGCCAGGCAAATGCGAGTCCTTCGATATTGAAATAGCCCGACTGTTCCAATCCACTGTGTCCACCTAGGGTCACCTTCCCAATTCCAGATTCGGCTTCAGGGCACTTGAGTCCAAATAGTTGAACTAATTCGATCTCTTTTTCAAAGTCAAATACGTCAAAACACTCCCACTCGTAGACACACGGGACTAACTTTGCTGCAAGCGCTTCAATGTCTAAATCAGTTTCTTGTTCTTGCGCTCCTGCTGTAAAAGGTATTGCCAATAGCACTAGCGAGACCATCATTGCCTTGGTGAAAACATATCGTTGTGAATTAATAAATAGCTGCAACATTGTTCTACGATTTTGCAAGTGTGGGAGTGGGTGTAGGTGATTGCCTTTAATTGTCTGCCATTTTCGGTGAATTTTGGGCAGATTACAAACTGAATTTTGTGCATCTGGGTGAGCGATTGGCTGGTAGCTGCGAGCGATGAACATTGGACCAGGGAAGTTCTGGATTGAAGAGTTACAGTTCGATTTTTTTTGTATTTTCGATAGATTAAATTTAATACACTTTTCATTTATCCTGCCCTGATGCAATTTAATTGGCGGCCCGCATAGCACAGTTGGTAGAACAGTTGACTCTTGATCAACCACCCGGCGTTTCCGGAGTTATCTCCAGTGACTTTTTGGCCGCTCGTGTGTCTCAGGGGGTGCACACTTTGCAGTTGGATGGGAATTCGACCCTATGCCATTTATTGGTAATGGAGAGGATGGGTAATAATTCTTCAAAAAATTCTCTTTTTCAATACTGCTCAAGATTTAAAATAGATTGAATCATTAACCTCTGGTCCCTTCAATTCAAGATTCTGGTTGGGGTGACCAAACGGTAAGGGGTGTTGGTGAAACTCAGGCAGAAAGCCTGGTGAAGCGTCAATTTGATTTTCAGCTTGCCGGCGCGCAGTCACATTCGGCTAAAGCGAAATTTGGTTTGCTTGTTGTAGCGCACGGCTAGATATTTGGTGATGAAGAATATCCGGCAAAAGACCAAAGCAGTGAGAGCTGGACAAGCCCGCACTCCAGAAAGAGAACATAGCGATCCGATTTTCGCCACCTCTAGTTTTGTGTTCACGAGCGCTGAGCACGCAGCAGAAATGTTTGCTGAAAGAGAGATCGGCAACATTTATTCCAGATTTACCAATCCAACCACTCGGGCATTCGAGAGTCGACTTGCGGCATTAGAAGGTGCTCAATATTGCAGTGGCACTGCATCGGGAATGTCGGCGATTTTGACACTTTGTATGAGTGTTCTGCGATCAGGAGATCAAATTGCCGCAACCCGAGGAATGTTTGGTTCTACAGTGAATCTGTTCTGCAATATTCTGTCGCGTTTCGGGATTACGACAAGTTTTCACTCGCCAAGCGAGATATGTTCTGCGAAACTTGATTCAGCAACTCGTATGATTTTCATTGAAACACCGTCCAATCCACTCTGCGAAATTGTTGACATTGGCCAACTGGCTCAAGTGCGTGATTCGCTTTCCGACTGCATCCTTGTCGTTGATAACTGTGCCTGTACACCAATTCTGCAGCAACCTTTAGCACTTGGTGCGGATGTTGTCATTCACTCGTCGACAAAATTTTTAGATGGACAGGGACGGGCTGTTGGTGGCGCTGTAGTTACCAACGATGAGAATATAGCGAATGCCGTTCATGGATTTTTACGCACAGCTGGCCCCTCGATGAGCCCATTTAATGCGTGGATATTTCACAAAGGCCTTGAAACCCTTGCAGTTCGAATGAAGGAGTCATGTTCGAGTGCAGGAAAAATAGCTCAATGGTTGCAAATACACCCAAAAGTAGATGGTGTGTTTTATCCAGGACTAAAACATCATTCCGGTCATGAACTGGCAGCGCGACAACAAAGTGACTTCGGAGCACTGCTGGCATTCGAAGTGCACGGTGGAAAGGATGAAGCGTGGAAACTAATTGATAGTGTTAGTATTTTCTCCGTTACTGCTAATCTTGGAGATGCTAAAAGTACGATCACTCATCCTGCATCAACGACACATTCAAGAGTTCAGGAGTCTGATCGAAAACGGATGGGAATCAGTGATAGTTTAATCCGACTTTCTATTGGACTGGAAGACGTACAAGACTTAATCGAAGATTTGCAGCTGGCTTTAAATTCAATCTAAATCCCAAGTTCAGTCGCCGCAGTACACCGAATAAACTACGGAGCGCTAATCCCTGCCTGTTTCGATTTGATTGAAAATTGATACCTGATAAACGGTAAATATTTACTGGGAACTTTCTTGCGTCATTGGGAGAGTTAGAACAACGGTAGTATTTGATTTTTTAGGGAACAGTATACTTAAATTAACGAGGGCTTTAGGAGCCAAACAATTTAAAAAGTGCCACAATAACACCTGCGGCGATTAGTCCAACACCTCCGGCAATTAATCCACAAATCCATTTTAATATTCCTACCTCGCCCCGTAGTTTCTCCACATTCGTAACAACTTTTTCAAGATCTGAGGATGTTGCGAGATGATTAACTCTTTCTTCAAGTCTCGCTAACCGTTCAGATGTGCCATCCCCGCCACCATTACCAGACCCTCTGCGAGGAGTGCTTCCAAATGGAACAACATTGCTTCTGGTTTCACTCATTCGACCACAACTCCATTTGTTGCCATAACTTCATGGAATCGTATCCGTAATAGTCGTGTATCTGAACCACCATTCCGTCAATATTGTTTTCTCTTTCGCTTCCTGTCATATCCAATGCTTCTACAACACTTGCTGGTGTTTGATCATTTGCAGTCGCTATCACCCACAAAGGTGATTCTCTGTTCTCCAATCGTATATTGTGGTTATGGAAATGGCGATTGATCTTTTTTTCAGCTAACTCAGCACTATCGTCTTGAGCTGACACTAAAAACAGTTTCATTTATTCCTCTTCAATTTAAAATTCACGGTTATGTAAATATACAGAAAATTTCAGCAAATCACTCTGATTTTCTCCCATTAGAGGGAACGATGTCACGAATTCTCTACATACTAACTGTCTATTTTTGATTTGATAATGGATTCTGATCTGCACTATTCCAATTGAGCGCTGGAGCGTTCAAATGACCTTGTATTTTTCACAATCCTTGATGCTGGAATATAGGTTTGGTCCGCTTCAACCGGATTGACAAACCTTTCAAGATCCGACGCTCTCCAGAATTCCCTTATTTTGAAGCATGAACCAGGCTGTATTCTGCGTCACATCGATCTCACGGTGCAGCTTCCTACTGGATACGCCTTTCAGGCCGGTAACAAACAGAGAAACCGCGAACGTCCATTTTTCTACGTCTGGTTGATGTTTCATCTTTTCAATCGCTATCTCAGAGCACTGCAAAATGCCACCTGACAGACTCAAAACGCAAGTTGATGGATGTGAAAAATTTTCAACCGTGGGTAAATGTCTACCGAATTTTTAACTTTGCAAATGGTAGGTAGTCTCCACCCCGGGTATATAAAGGTCTGACACAACACCATCAACATGATGCGCGGGTCACACCAGCGGCGAAAGTCGACGAATGGCTGCCGACTGTGCACCTAGTAAATTCCAATCTGAATCGCTATATGCTGGGCACCTGCCTCGGAGTGTCTCGCACCGACCTGCAGGAATATATCGACTAGTTCGTATTCCAATTCAATCGGGGTCTGTGTCTTGAACGACATAGACGGCGACTTCGATGATTGCGGATTCAGATGATTTATGTATGACTGTGCAACCGCACTCAGTTTTATTGAAGGCTGAGCGGATGTGCCGGATTTAATTCAGTCGTGGGTAATAGGTTACTGTTCCGTTATGGACCTGTCTGATGAGGACGAACTGGAAATATCAACCTTCGTAATTCTCCGACGCCTACTACTAGTGGCGTGGATTGGGTCACATTCTGAAGCGGATCTCGCTCAATCGATGGGACTAGATTACTCTAAGGAAACCGATAGGCTGTGTGAACAATACCTTGAATTCTATGGTTAATCAAAATTTCGACCCAGCTCAAATCTTAAGTAAACGGGGCTACCAACGTCCGCAACTGACCATTGCTGAGGCGAGCGTACAAGGGACTTAGACAATAGAGACAAGATATTCTTGTCGGTTGATCTAACTGTCATTGAAAGTAAGGATCTAGTCATACCCCGCGGGTACATAAAGAGAGTACGACTACAACTCACAACCGTCTTCAAGCAAATGACTGGGAACAGACCATCTTCGAGGTGCCCTATTTACAAATCGTTCATTTGAGGTTGAGTAGGATTTCACCATGGGTATAAAAATTGTTTGCCATCTCGATCAACAGATGTTCAATTGCAACAATGCTGCGCTTCTCATCGACTGCGGCCTGAATGTGCTTTTCGAAGACCTGATCGCAAAGCTTGAGTGATGAAATTTCACCTGTGAGAGTGCACATAAAACTCCAGTTTTCGTAGACTTTAACAATGGTATGGCCTGAGCCAGAGCCATGCTACTAAACTGCTGTAAACATCGAGAGGTACCAAATTGGTAGTTAATTTGATCGCATTCAACACATCGCTTGAATGAGTATCAAGGTATTTGGCAATGTTCTAGAAAAAATAGAGTAACTCTGGAATTTGATGGGTGAGCTCCAATTTGATGAAACATCTATGCTGCGGAATTGCACAGCAAAATTGAAATTTTGCTCAGAGTTCACTGCCAACTTAGAACATTCCAATTACATTTTGTTATCAATGAGAAATGAAGTTTTCTCTCTTCGTTTATCAGACAGCAGTGAATTTCAATATATGTCTTAATCGGAACTTCACTGGCGATTTATGCTATGGACCACAGGTAAAGCATTCATTTTTTTGAAAAATCCTGCCGATACTGTTGATTTCAACCGGTGCGTGCACTGGGTACATATTTTTGCGGATCAACGCCTAGCAGTTCC
>JAJDXD010000074.1 GCA_022823405.1 Gammaproteobacteria bacterium | reverse complement strand
CGACGCCGCGCAGATAAAACAGTGAAAATCCGAATGGTGGCGTCAGAAAAGAAGTCTGTAAATTAACCGCCATCATGACTCCGAGCCACACTGGACTCATCGGAACACCAGGTGCAATCTCCAGTTGAAGGAGCACTGGACCAACAATTGGAACGACAATGAAGATGATTTCCAGAAAGTCAAGAATAAATCCAAGCAGAAACATGACCAACATAATTAACAGTAAAGCAGTTAACGTGCCACCCGGTAAATTGTGTAACACGTTTTCGACAACGGCATCACCGCTAAGTCCGCGAAATACCAGAGAAAACATTGATGCACCAATCAATATGACGAATACCATGGTCGAAACCAAGAGTGTTTGGCGCATAATCTGCGGAAGAATCGATTCGCCACTGGCATCTTGAGTCGAATACACCCGAAGAATTGCTGTCGCAATCCCATAGACCAACCCAATCGCGCTCACCAGAGCCACAAATATTGCTGCCCACTCGATTGTTGAAACTTCATCGCGCTGCATACGAAGATCAAACAAAGATGTAATCGCCAGCATCACGACAAGACACACGAGTCCGATCACAATGGGCCGTCCGCGATCGGGATTGACGCGATAGCCTGCCATCATCAAAGCACCTGTCCCTCCCATCGCTGCCGATTCAGTCGGTGACGCAAGCCCTGCAAGTATTGATCCAAGCACAGCAACTATCAGCGCAAGCGGTGCAAACAACGTGGAAATCATGGTCCATACAAACGATCGCCCATCCTCTCGCAGGTCCTCTTCACCCTTAGGAATTGCCGGACTCGCGTCCGGCCGAATGATCGCAACCACGACCTGATAGAGAATATACAGACCCACAAGCACCAAACCGGGAATGAGAGCGCCAGCAAAAAGATCATTCACCGATACCGCATCAGGCGAAAAATTGCCCATCGAAAACTGCGCCTGCTGGAAAGCGGTGGACAGTTGATCACCGAGCAAGATCAACACAATCGACGGAGGAATGACCTGGCCCAGCGTCCCTGATGCACAGATCGATCCACAGGCCAAAGCCGGGTTGTAACCGCGGCGCAACATGGTTGGAAGCGACAACAGACCCATGGTAACGACCGTGGCACCGACAATGCCTGTTGATGCCGCCAGCAGCGCACCCACTATACAGACCGAATAACCCAATCCGCCCCGAATCCGACCAAACAGTTTGCCCATATTGTCGAGCAACTCCTCGGCAATCTTGGACCGCTCCAGTGTCACGCCCATAAAGACAAACAGCGGGACTGCAACCAGGACTTCGTTTCGCATAATTGAAAAGATTCGCTGCGGGAGGGCTGATAAGAATGCAACTTCAAACAGACCAAACGCACTCGCAACAATAGCGAACACCAAAGAACTTCCAGCTAGTGTGAAGGCAACCGGAAATCCAAACATCAGAAGGACAATTACTGACACAAAAAGTGCCGCGCATAGAAATTCGGGAGTGGCTAAGAATTCCATGCCGCTATGCCTCGGCCGATGTTCCCGACTGGCTGCGTTCGGTCAAGGTTAATAGACTTCGAATGGCCAGTGCGAGACCTTCCATTACAACCAGAATCGAAAAAACCAGAATAACTGTTTTGAACAAATAAATGTATGGCAGGCCCGTGGTTTCAATTGAACCCTCCCGAACTGCCCAGGAATTGAGCACCAGTGACCACGCAAAATCGAAATTAACGACACAGAACGGCAGAAGAAACACCAAAGAGCCGATCAAATTGATCCATGCCTTTGTCCTCTCAGATGCCTCGCGATAAAACACATCCAGTCTAACATGTCCTTCTTTCACCAGGGTATAGCCAGCACCAAGCATGAACATTAGCCCATGCATATACCAGATAGACTCCTGCATCTGAATCGAGCCATATGAAAATACGTAGCGCATGATAACCACAACGAATTGCATGAGCGTCATATAGAGGATCAGCCATGCCACAACTCGACCGATCACTGAGTTAAGTACAGTGAGCCAATTTGCAATGAGATTTAGTGATCTTCGCCACCCAGAACGACCGGACAATTCGTTCAATCGAGTCCGAGTTGACTTCAGAATCTGCTGCGGCTCAGAAACAAACAGCAATACAGTGGGTAAAATAAAAAATGCGAGGACCGTCAGAACTACCAGGCCAAATACTGTAAGACTGAACAGAAAGGGTAGTCGCTCAAGTGAATGCCACAGCCCGATAAAGTCAATGTTCATAAGCTGATAGCTGCAATGTTTTCGAGAGGCTAGGCGTAATAGGGTGTGAGGTTTGGGGCGGTACTGTTAACGAGGCGGAAAAGACAGTTCAGCTATTGAGGCTTAGCTTGGGCTAGTAGGTAACTGAGTTTCCACTTAGGACATGGCTGTTGAAACACTTTAACGAACGGCGTCATACTGTAGTTGATTAACCAGATTTTCAGTGTGATTCAACGACCGGATAAATCCTTTATTTGACAAACTTTTCCACAAAAGCTAAAAGTTGCCAACTATCTTATGACCCACTAACTCAAGCGGTCTCGATCATCGCTTTCAGAACTTCGCACCAGCCAAGTGCAATATTTCTACGGTTGTAGCCACCACCGCCAGTAGCGATAAATCTGCCATTACAGAACTCTTCAGCCAATTTGCAAAGCTGAGTAGCAGCATGTCCATGTGCCTGGGGTGAAAATCGCATGTGGGTGATCGGATCACCATCTATGCTGTCAGCACCGGCCTGAAGAATAATGAACTCCGGTTCAAACGATCGAATAAACTCTTCCAATCGCGGCCAAATCGCAAAAAATACGGCATCACCACTATCAGGCATCACCGGAAAATTCATTTTTGTGCCCCTTGCATCACCCTTTCCGGTTTCTTGAACGAACCCGGTGCCCGGATAAAGAAATCTGCCATCTTCATGAATGTCAGCAATGATGACATCAGGGTCTGATTCAAAAGCATAAAAGACACCGTCTCCGTGATGTGCATCTATGTCAACGTAGGCCACTCGTTTAACGTCGTACCGTTCTCTTACAGTCTCGATCAGGACACCGAGATCACTGACCGCACAAAACCCTGCAGCGCGCTGTCGGCCAGCATGATGAAGTCCGGCAATCGGAATGAAAATCCGGCTCAACTCTCCACGATATATTCGGTCGAGCGCATCAAGATCAGAGCCGACTACAAATGACGACGCTTCATAAACACCCGGTACCGCTGGAGTGTCTCCGCCATCCAGATAACCAGATCCGTCGCGCGATTTCTCCTTCAAGAACTGAATGTAGTTTTCATCATGGAAGCGGGAAAGATCCTTGTCCAGACAGGATACGGGGTCCAGCACCTGTACCTCTTTAGCCAAATCGGTCTTAATCGCTTCATTCCAGAATGCATCAAGTCGATCTGTTCCGAATGGGTGTCCATCTCCAAATCCATACTGACGCAACCCATCGCCAATATAGACGCCAACGCCTGAACTCACACCACTCATTGGATTACCATGTGGAAACGAGAACGCCGGAGCGCGAATTGCTTTCAATGGATGTGGAAAGACGATTGTGATCTACGATGTAGATTGCACCAGAGGCATCAATGATTTCTACATGCTGCAATTGCTTTCCAACGTGATACTCCCGGACTGTTTTGGTGCCGAGTTTATATTCTTTGATTCCGGTTTTTGGAAGTTGCTCCGATTGAACTTCCGAATCAATCACAATCGCACGTCGAGCGGCTTCTCCCAATTCCGGAATAGGAACCCCCGATTGCAACACGACGGGTTTTGGCAGCTCAATTTCTTCAACCAAATTCTGAGCAGTGACATTGGAACAGACAAAAATCAACAGTACAGCACCAATAATTGCCATACAGCTTCTGCCGGGCGAATACGAAATAAATTCAGTTTTCAATACGCGTGAGTTGTCGAAAAACATCATCCAATCGTCCTCCCTGCTCCGAAATGGTTTTGATTTTCCAACCATTTGAAGTCACCTTCTGCCATACGGAATGGACGATGCTTTGACCGTCCATCGGGATGAGTTCAAAGGAATCTTCCTTTTCCTTATATTGTACGCGTCTGATGCCTTCAATTTGGCGCAGTTGCGATGTAGCGGTTTCAGGGTTAACCCCCAACAAACTGAGATGTACCATATTGTGTTTACTCGAACGTGTCGCAAGTGTGCGCGGTTTACTATCCACCACGATTTCACCGCGATCAATGATGATGACACGGGAACAGACAGCTTCCACCTCATCCAGAATGTGAGTTGACAGAATGATAGCCTTGCGCCACGCAATGTTTTCAATCAGACTACGTACCTGATCCTTTTGATTGGGATCCAGTCCGTCTGTCGGTTCATCCAGCACCAAAGCCGGCGGGTCGTGAAGCAGCGCCTGAGCAATCCCGACACGCCGCTTGTAACCCTTTGACAGACTGCCGATTGGTTCAGTCAGTACATCGCCTAACTGCACATCCTCAACCACTGCGGCAATACGAGCGGCAAGGTTTGACGGCTGAATAGATCTTATTCTGCCAACAAATGCGAGAAAACTGTGAACTGGCATATCACTATAAAGCGGCATGCCTTCCGGTAAATAGCCCAGGCAGGATTTTGCTTTGATCGGTTCACGCGCAGTGTCGAATCCACTAATCTTCACTATGCCGTGATCCGGGGTGAGAAAGCCGGATATCATTTTCATTGTGGTTGACTTGCCAGCACCGTTTGGGCCCAAAAAACCCAACACTTCACCCTGTTTAACAGCAAATGAGAGATTGTTGACAGCGACGGTGTCACCGAAGCGCTTGGTCAGTCCTGAAACTTCGATCATTGGTGTTTAATTCTGCAGCCGCAAATCCCGGCAATATGAATGAGTTCAATTTTATCGCCTGTCTGAATATAGAATTTGACATTGCCTAACTTGAAACGTTGAACTTTTCCGTATGAGCACACCGAACAAATCCCTATACCTGATTGATGGCACAGCGTATGTCTACCGTGCCTTCCACTCCACCAATCTTTCGACTTCAAGCGGTGAACCTACGGGTGCAGTCTACGGTGTTGGCAACATGTTCCGGCGAATCATTCGGGAGCACGAACCAGATTATCTAGTCGCAGTTTTCGATGCCAAAGGTAAGACGTTCCGTCATGACCTTTATGAGGAATACAAGGCAAATCGCCCACCCATGCCAGACGAATTGAGGAGCCAGTACGATCTGATCAGAGAGATGGTTGTAGCAATGGGAATCAAGTCCATCTCGATCCCCGGCGTTGAAGCTGACGATGTCATTGGCACACTTGCAACCGCAGCGTTCGAGGCTGGTTTGACGACCTACATATCGAGCAGTGATAAAGACCTGACACAACTTGTCAACGAACAAATTACCATGATTGACGACTTGCGCGGCACCGAGATGGGGCCCAGCCAGGTTGAGGAGAAGTTTGGAGTGCGTCCGGATCAGATCATCGACTACCTTACGCTCGTTGGGGATACATCCGATAACATTCCAGGGGTTCCGCTGGTTGGTCCGAAAACAGCAGCAAAGTGGTTATCCGCACATGAATCAGTTGATAACATCATTGAAATTGCAGATACATTGCCGGGGAAAGCCGGAGAGAACTTCAGGAACGCAATTCCGCAGCTTCAGTTGTCAAAAGATCTGGTTTCTCTCAAACTGGATGTTGATGTTGAGCTAAATCTCAAGGACTTTACAATTGCACCGCCTAAGGTAGGCGAACTGCGTGATCTCTACACTCGGCTAGAGTTTTTCAGCTGGATCAATGCACTGGACGGCGAGGATTCCGAATCAGAAGATGAGCCTCTGAATTATTCGACAATTACCGAAGAATCCGATCTTGATGCTCTGATTGAGCGAATACAGGCCTGTGGCTTTGTAGCATTTGATACTGAAACAACCGGTCTGGATGTTCGAAAAGACCACCTGGTTGGGATTTCAATCAGTATCCAGGAGAGGGAAGCGTTTTACATTCCACTGGCGCATCAGTACCTGGGCGTACCACAACAGTTGGACGAAAAGCTGGTGTTCGCTAAGTTGAAGTCAGTGATGGAAGATTTACAGATTAGTAAGATTGCCCACAATCTTAAATTTGATGCCAGCGTTCTGTCCAGAGTCGGCATCGAAATTGGCGGTCCGATATTCGATACCATGCTGGAGTCTTACGTACTGAATAGTTCCGCCGTACCGCAACATGGTTTAGATCGACTGGCCCTCAAATACCTGAATACTACTACCACAAAATACGAAGAAGTTGTAGGCAAGGGCAAGAATCAAATCACTTTCGATTTTGTTGACATCAATAACGCAACTGACTACGCTGCCGAAGACGCTGATGTGGCTCTGGCTTTACATAACACGTTATGGCCACAAATTGAGCAGGAAGAGCAGTTGCGGGATGTTTTTGAGAAAATTGATATGCCACTGGTACCGGTGTTGATGCGGGTTGAGGACAATGGTGTACTACTCGACGAAGCTGCTCTCAGACAACATAGCGCTGAATTAAAGGAAAGGATTCAAAAGATTGAAGATGCGATATACCAAAGCTCTGGCTGTGTTTTCAATTTGTCGTCACCCAAGCAGATTAGAGAGGTTTTATTTGACCAGCTTGGACTCACTACATCAACTAAAACCGCCTCCGGTGTTATGTCGACTTCCGAATCGGTATTGACTGAACTCGCGATTGATCACGAAGTCCCTAGAATGCTGCTTGAGCATCGAAGTCTGTTCAAGATCAAATCCACCTACACTGACAAGCTGCCAGAGTTGATCAATAGCAAAACAGGTCGAGTGCACACTTCGTTCAATCAGGCAGTCGCTTCAACTGGGCGGCTTTCCTCAGCAGATCCTAACTTGCAGAATATTCCGATTCGAACTTCAGAAGGAAAACGAATTCGTGAGGCGTTCATACCAGATTCTGGTTCAACATTAGTCTCGATTGACTATTCTCAAATCGAACTTCGCCTTATGGCCCATCTGTCCAGCGACCCCGGCCTTCTTGATGCTTTCTCCAGAGGTGAAGATGTACATCGCTTTACCGCATCAGAAGTATTCGACTGCTCACCTGACGAAGTAACTTCCGATCAAAGGCGGCATGCGAAAGCGATCAATTTTGGTTTGATGTACGGAATGTCTGCCTTTGGACTGGCTCGAACGTTGCAAATTGAAGTTCATCAGGCTCGTGATTACATCGAACAGTACTTCACCCGCTATCCCAGTGTGCGGGAGTTCATGGATAACGTACGCGAACAGGCGCGTGAACACAAGTACGTCGATACCATATTTGGAAGGCGCGTGTTTCTGCCCGATATCAACTCCAGTCACTACGGTCGAAGGCAGCATTCAGAAAGGGCTGCAATCAACGCGCCACTTCAGGGATCAGCTGCCGACATTATGAAGCTCGCAATGATTGGTGTTGATGCGTGGTTGGCAAGCTCAGACAGCGGTGCGCGTATGATTTTGCAGGTTCACGATGAACTGGTTCTGGAAGTCCCTCACGGCGAAACCGACCGGGTTCTGGACAACGTCAAACGCCAGATGGAAAATGCCGCAAAGCTCTATGTTCCATTGGTAGCTGACGCGGGAATCGGCACCAACTGGGCACTCGCTCACGATTGATTGAGCAGTTCAATAACGCGTTGTCGGGCATCAACCACTCCCAAACCTGAATGTGCAGAAAAAGTCTGAACCGACAGTTTGTCCCGATCAGCGAGCTCTTTCTTTACCGCCGCCATTGTTGCCAGCGCTCTAGATTTTGAAAGTTTGTCCGACTTGGTCAACAGAATGTGCGCGTCAAGGGCACTTTTCTGACACCAGTCAAGCAACTGCTGGTCGAGTGGTTTGAGCGGGTGGCGAACGTCCATCATCAGAACCAATGCACGCAGACATTCACGGGTTTCAAAATACTGTTCGATGACATTTGACCAGTGAAGCCGCAATTGCTTTGGTACCTTGGAGTATCCGTAACCGGGTAAATCAACCAGTCTGATTTCTGGTGTAACTTCAAAAAAAACGATTTGCTGGGTACGACCTGGTGTCTTGCTGGCAATCGCGAGCCCTTTTCTTCCGGTTATTGCATTGATTGCACTTGACTTACCGCTGTTGGAACGGCCTGCAAACGCGATTTCACTCCCTTTATCGGGCAACCACTGTGAGGGTTTATGGGCCGCAACGATGAACTGTGCGCGGTTAAGTTGAAAACTCACTCAATGATCCTGTGAGACTTATCAAATATATCATTCCAGACTTTGACGGCATATCAGTACATATGTTAATCAAGTTTGTCCTACAGCAACCAAATTTGAAAGGTACAATCCGTTTCGAAATATTCTTGTTTGACCTAGCAGGTGCATCAGCTACTGAGCAACTACTAATATTGAGTACTCGATGCACACAGATTCTGCCTGCAAAATTGTAGTCACCTCAAATTACGTTCCCATAGATTTCTCCTGCGAACAGACTCAGATTACTATTCCAAATCTGATATATTAGCGTTTTCTTGACCAACTCGGTCAGATCTATTCAGGTCACTTTTTCTGCGATTCATTTGGATACTGAACAATGGATATTTTGACGATTCGGAAAATTATGGCTTTCGGTCTCATATTGGGGCTCTGTATAACAATTTTTGGAAAACCTGCTTTCGGCGCAGGTAATGTTGAAGCTGGCAAATCAAAAGCGGCCGTTTGTACCGCCTGCCACGGTCCAGAGGGGAACAGTACAATTCCCGATTTTCCAAAAATTGCCGGTCAGATTCCTGGCTACGTCGCTAAACAACTCGCCGCATACAAATCCGGCGAACGGGCAAATGCTGTTATGGCTGGGCTGGTACTGAGTATGACCGAACAGGATTTTCTGGACATTGACGCGTACTACGCACAGTTTGACGGCAGCAAAGCCAGTATCGATGAATCCGAACTTGTCTCTGCAAATCGCGGTCAGGAAATATACCGCCGCGGGCTGAGTCAGTTTTCAGTTCCCGCATGCATGGCCTGCCACGGACCTGCAGGCAATGGAATCCCTTCCCGCTACCCTAAAGTTTCCGGGCAATACAAGGATTATCTCGTCACCGCCCTGTCAGAGTTTAAGTCTGGGGTTCGGGTAAACGAAGAAATGAACACCATTGCGTTCCGATTGTCTGCACAGCAGATTGAGGATCTGGCCCTCTATATGCAAGCGCTGGATTAATTCAGTCAGTTAACCTTTCGTAAACTGCGAATCACCGCACCTAATTTCTGCAAACTGTCAACGACGTCAGTACTGCACTTGACAAGACTCGGCGTCGCCCGCTCCAATTGATCGGAGCGAGAGAGTGCCTTGGCGTCAAGTTGTGCCTGGCGCTTAATCAACCACCCAAACGTAAATGGGTGCCCGGGAATAGCAAAGTCACAGGTGTCATCTGCCGTGATGAACAGAAAGTGACCTGTTTTTAGTGATTTTTCGCCTGACGACATGTCAGTTAATTGGATCTGTGACTTTAACCAATCCAACTGATTGAATTTTTCCTCTGTTACCGAATCCCTCATAAACCTTGCGTTGACTTTCGCCTTGTGAAACTGACCGGTGGAGTGAAGATACTGGGGGCCAAAGTTAAACACAACGCGAACCTGATAACCGCTAAACAGGGATTCCAGTAACTGCGCCAAATTGGCAAGCTCTGCTTCCGTTTCGACCGTTGGACTAACGTAAGCAAAGAGCACAATATAGTCATTGATTCGTAGCGACGACTTCAGCTCCACTGCAAAATCTGCGGCCATTTGAAGGCAATGCTCTGAATCTATCTCAATTACATTCCGAAATGGTAGTCTCATGTCGGTTTCTAAACTGACTGCACTACGAATTTCACAATCAAGCCCTTTCAATTTGGAGCGCTCAAGCTCAGGTTGACTGTATGGATCAACTCCAATCAAATACGCAGCCATTGAAACAGCAGTCTGCCAAGTGAGGAATATTCGGGCTAGACTTGCTGAACAAATCCCTCTTTCCCGGTACTCAAATCCAAACTCCCGTTCAGTGGCAGGCACACAAACTCGGATCTCCCCTGATCGGTCCAGTTCTCCATCGCTACAGTTCACGGCCGGTAGTACACCTAGGCCAGCCTTACCCAAGCTTTCGGCAACAATCTGCTCAATCCATCTCGCAACCGGCAACAGTCTACGTGGTACATCGATTTGCAACTCACCTCCAGTCAAGGATGCCAATGCTAATTCTGCTGCCAGTCTATGGACCCGTATCGCGACTTTTCCAGTATCCACAATGACCGAGTTGACAAAGTGATTTCTTGTGGATTTTAGTGTTGTCAGGTCGATGCCTAACATTGCTGTCGGTATCAACGCCAAACTGCAAACACCGGAGAATCTGCCGAGTACACCCGGATCTGAATTAAGAATCCGAATTCCTTTCGAAGATGCCCATTCGCGTAGCGTACTTTGTCTTGGGTCCGTGATTACAGAGAACTTTTGTGCGCAGTTCTCATGTTCGAACAATGATTCTGCCATAACCAGAGTCTCCAGAGTTTCCCCTGATTTACTCGCAATCACATAGTGACAATCTTCCCGCGGCGGGACCGCGAGAAAGTACGCCAGCGATTCAGGCGCTGTACTGCTTAATTGGTGAAAGGAGGGTCTGGACGAATGGCGGGAAACGCATTCATATGCAGTAGCGGAGAGTGTCGCACCGCCCATCCCAACAAGCACCAGCGTCGAAGCGGTGGGTGGTAGATGTAAAGCATCGTTGGTGTCTGGAAACGAAAATCGCGTCCAATCAAAACATCGCTCTCCAAGGACGGTATCGACACCCGCCTCGGACCAGAGATCAAAGGAGTTTTCGAATATTCTCGAGCAAACCCGACGGTTGATCAACAGCCGTTCGAATTGTGTTACCCGAATCAAGCGCCTTACAAATTCTCAACCAGAACAAATAGAGTACCGCAATAGGGGCACTTTACCGTACCATCCCTTTCCAGGGGCAAATAGACGCGCGGGTGAGAGTCCCAAAGTCGCATTCGGTCAAGCGGGCAATGCAACGGGAGATCATCCTTTGTCACATTGACAAAAGCCTGATCGTTAGGCGTATCGCCATGTTTGGGCTGATAAGCTTGTTCACTCATCGCTTAAGTTCACACAAATGTCAGCCAATCCATGTGGGCTTCACTTCGTCCTTCCACAACATCAAAGTACTTGGATTGTAGTTCTCTGGTAATTGGCCCTGGAGTGCCATCTCCAATTAAACGGCTGTCCAATTCGCGAATCGGGGTTACTTCAGCTGCGGTACCGGTGAAAAACGCCTCGTCGGAAATGTAAATTTCATCCCGGGTGATGACTCTCTCCTGCACCTCGTAGCCCATTTCAGCAAGCAGTTCGAACACTGTTCGCCGTGTGATTCCATCTAGGGCGGAAGTTAGATTGGGGGTAATCACCTTACCATTTTGCACCACAAAGATGTTCTCCCCGGAACCTTCCATGACATATCCATTGGTATCAAGGAGAAGAGCTTCATCAGCGCCGTTGTCAAGTGCTTCCTGAAGTGCAAGTATGGAGTTTGTGTAGTGACCGCATGCCTTTGCACGGCACATGGCCACATTGACATGAAGTCGAGAAAAAGATGAAGTCTTGACCTTGATACCGTTCTTGATACCGTCTGCACCAAGATAAGCGCCCCAGTCCCAGGCAGCAATCATGATATGTGTTGACAGATTATCAGCCCGCAGACCCATCCCTTCTGAACCATAAAAAATGATCGGACGAATATAGCCACTCTCAAGTCTGTTCGCGCGCAGAACTTCACACTGCGCCTGATTGATCGTGTCGCGATCAAATGTAGGCTTCATGCGCAAAATGTGAGCGGATTCGAACAAACGGTTCGTGTGATCGTGAAGACGAAAAATTGCGGGACCCTTATCAGTCTTATAGGCACGTAAGCCTTCAAATGCTGCCAGACCATAATGAAGCGAATGCGTGAGAATATGAACAGTGGCCTCTCGCCAAGGTACAAGATCGCCGTCATTCCAAATAAATCCGTCTCTGTCGCTAAAGGATGTTGTCATGTTTCGAAGTGTTGTAAATGGAAAAAAGAGGAAAAATCAATGAGTTTTGTATCTGAGGCCTTCAGATTGCATGCGGTCCGAAAGGCTCACGATCAAATATTCTGCGGACCATGGGATCGAAAAACTCAAGTGGCAATGTATCGTATTCAGGATCAAAAGCAGACTGATCCCACTTTTCACAGAAATCAACACAGGCCTGATAATGTTCGGATGTGCGATACTGCTCCCGGGTGTTACGGTCCCCGCCTAAGTGGTGGAAAAAATAATATCCCTGAAAAACACCATGATGCTTGAGTATCCAGTAAGTTCTTTCCGATACATAGGGACGCAATACTGCTGCCGCCAGTTCGCCATGATTTTCAGGCGCCAGGTGGTCTCCTATATCATGCAGCAGGGCTGCAACCGTCATCTCTTCTCCCGCTCCGTCTCGCCAGGCGCGCGTTGCGCACTGTAAAGCGTGTTCCAGGCGACTGACCTTGTAACCGCCCATACTGTTCTCCAGACTTAGTAGATGACTGAGAACGCGATCAGCCGTCCCTGCAATGAATTCGTCTTCATATTGCTGGAGCAACTGGTAATCTTCATAAGTTCCATCCTTCATCTGGATGAACTCAACTGTTTTATCCGATGTATCCATATCTGATTAACGCGGGAAAACAGATCGTCTAGTTCTGCTCAAAATCTAATATGTTAATGCACAACATGCAATATCCACGCTGAATTTGCGTAATTGTACCGGTCAATTTCTTGCTCATGTAAAGACCGACTGAATTGCGAACTTTAATGGACTGCAAGACTGTATTGGGTGCTAGGAATCAATACTAACAAATTCCGAAAGAATGACTTTTGTGCCTACAGTTTCAAAATCAATGGTCAAGTAAAGGATGCCAACATTTGCTTCGACATCGGTCACAACTCCCCCTCCAAATTTTCTGTGTGAAACAGACTTTCCCAGCCAGTCAACGTGCCCGGCATCATGAGTGACGGTTGGCTCAGGCACTTCTGTTGAGCTTACAAGCTCAATTAAATCTCTTGGAACTTCCTGAACAAATCTTGATTGGTGAAAATTCTCCCATTGCCCTCTGAGCATTCGTCGATTGGCGCGCGTGAAAAAAAGGATCTCTTTTGCCCGCGTCATTCCAACATAACATAACCGCCGTTCTTCCTGCATCTCCTCCTGTTCCATACTCTTCCTGAAAGTAGATGACCTCCAACTTCCAATTGAGTGAAAATGAGGCAAAATTGTTTCGTCAAGTCCCGTTAAAAATACAATCGGAAATTCCAGTCCTTTCGCCGTGTGCAGCGTCATCATCTGAACTTTTTCTTCGGGATCATCATCGTGTGTGTCACCGGGATCCAGTACGACAGAATCCAGATACCTGTCAAGAATGTCAGCACTGCCGACGGACTCTTGTGATTGCTCAAATCCTGCTGCAGCATTGATGAGCTCTTCCAGATTGACGACTCTGTTCTGCTCGGTAGGATCAGTATGCTGCTCGTAATGCTCACGTAATCCACTTAATTCAATTGTCAACTCCATCAACTTACCCAGCGAACGCGTAGCGCTCAGGCTTTGAAGATGATTGATCAAATCTACAAATGGCCTCACCTTCACCCATCTGCGACCAGTATCTGCGAGCGCGCAGGTTGCCTCCCAGTAAGAAATTTTCCGATCCGCAGCCATTTCAGCTATTGATCGCTTTGCCACCTCACCAATTCCACGGGGAGGGCAGTTAATCGTTCTCAGCAAAGCAGCATCATTTGTATTTGGATTGGCAACCAGCCTCAAAAAATTCAGTATTTCCTTTACCTCTTTTCGCTGATAGAATCGAACTCCGCCATAGACCCTAAAGGGGATTCCTTCAGCTCCAAAAGCTTCTTCAAAATTTCGGGACTGAGCATTGGTTCGATACAGTACTGCAAACTCAGATAGAGATCTTCCCGAATCAGAAAAGGTTCTAATCTGATCCACGATAAACTCAGCTTCTTCGTTACTGTCTCTCGCACTCATGTACTTGATTCGACTTCCTCCAGATTTTCCAGTCCAGAGTTTTTTCTCGAATCTGTTGGTGTTTTGCTTAATCAATGCGTTTGCGGCATCCAGTATCGGCTTCGTGGATCGGTAGTTCTGCTCCAGGCGGACTACCAGCGCGTCGTCATATTGCCTCTCGAATCGCTTTAGATTGCCAGAAAGAGCGCCTCGCCAACTGTAAATTGATTGATCTTCGTCACCGACGGCAGAGATGTTGCGGCGCCATCCTCCGAACATTTCCATCCACTGATACTGCAGTTCGTTCGTATCCTGAAACTCGTCTATCAGAACATGCAGGATTCGCTGTTGAATTTGCTCTCGGACTTCGGCATTGTGTTCCATCACTTCTACGGTTCTGAGAATCAATTCAGCGAAATCGACTAGCCCCTGTTCTTCACATTCGCGCTCGTATATCTCGTACAGGTCTTCAAGCAGTTCTGAACGACCGCTGTAGACTTCGCTTTCTCCGGCGCGCTTCTTGGACTCTTTACGCTTATTGATATAAGATTGGACTATTGATGGCGTCAATTCTGTGTAGCGCAGGTTATGCTCTTTCATCAGATTTGATATGAACGATTTCTGATCGTCCTGATCCATGATGCTGAAGTATCGATTCAAGCCAGCGGCTTGGTGGCGCGTGCGAAGGAATTGATTACACAATCCATGGAAGGTACCGACGACTGGATTGGCTTCTTCGGCCTGAAGTATTTCCTGCACCCGCCGTTTCATTTCCCGTGCCGCCTTGTTGGTAAATGTGACAGCAATGATGCGATTAGCCGGAACAGACTTAACGCCGATCAGCCAAGCGATGCGATTGACCAGCACTGCGGTTTTTCCGCTTCCAGCGCCTGCAGTGACCAGCAACGGTCCATCCGGTGCAGTAACCGCCTCCCTCTGACGAGGATTTAGTGCGGCAAGACGTTCTTCAATACCTTTCAAATTCAGGTCGCTCTGCAATCTATAATCAAAGACTAATACCCATGCAATTCAGCGTAAGACGAAGGAGAAAATTCGCTTCAATGCACTTGAAAACTGATCAAAAAAAGACTATTTTTTGATTGAAACCATTATCCAGCAAATTTGAAGTGTTATGTCGATAATAGCCAAGTACAAAATTGGTCAGATTGTGCGTCATCGTTTTTTTCCGTTTCGTGGTGTTGTATTTGACGTCGATCCTGAATTCAGCAATACTGAGGAATGGTATGAGTCCATTCCAGAGGATATTCGACCGCGAAAGGATCAGCCGTATTACCATCTGCTTGCAGAAAACGAGCGAAGCAGTTATGTGGCCTATGTCTCAGAACAGAATCTGGTTCCGGACGGAGCTGGCGGTCCGGTTGAGCATCCTGCACTGAATGAAATGTTCGACGACATGCAGGACGGAGAATACACGATACGATCACACCGCGTTCACTAAGAGCGCACCCTGTTCAGCTCGATCAGGTGCTAGTCAGTTCCATTCTTGAAGTGGTGTCAACCGCCTTTTGTTCAATTTTCCAATGTAAGTTTGATTTCTTGTCTAAACGCCCAAGAAATTTCTTTGTTTGGAATATTTAAAACCTTCGTCAGTCAGTTTCGCTCGGTTGCCTGTTCAACTGATCACTGAAGAAGTCGCAGTCTCCTCACAATCCAGTTCCTTCATCATTTCTTCCCGCATTTTGAATTTTTGCGCCTTGCCTGAAACTGTCATCGGTAGCTCGTGTTTGATTCGGATATAGCGAGGAATCTTGTAATAAGCAATTTGATCTTCACAAAAACTTCTTAGCTCTTCTTCGGTTAAGTTGCTACCCTCTTTGGGTACAACCCATGCACAAACTTCTTCTCCATATTTTTTGTCCGGTACTCCAAATACCTGAACATCTTGAATCTTTTGATTTTTGTAGAAAAAGTCTTCAATTTCTTTTGGATATACATTCTCACCGCCACGAATAACCATATCCTTAACGCGACCCACCACATTACAGAAACCTTTGTCATCGAGCACTGCCAAATCTCCAGAGTGCATCCATCTGTGGGAATCTATTGACTCATTCGTTCGTTCTTGGTCTCCCCAATAGCCCTGCATCACAGAATAGCCACGCGTACAGAGTTCGCCAGTTTGACCAACGGGTACAACATTACCGTCACCATCTTGAATACAGCACTCCACATGGGGATGAACCCGTCCAACTGTTGAAACTCGTCTTTCCAATGAATCATCTAAATTGCTTTGAAAAGACACTGGACTCGTCTCCGTCATCCCGTAAGCGATCGTTACGTCCTTCATATGCATTTCACTGACGACGCTATTCATTGTTTCAATGGGACAGGGCGCTCCTGCCATGACACCTGTCCTCAGTGAAGATAAATCGTAATCAGAGAAAGTTTTTTCTGCCAGGATTGCATTGAACATAGTCGGCACACCATAGAGCGCGGTACACTTTTCCTTTTCGATTGCTATCAATGTTTGAACTGGATCAAAACCCTCACCCGGAAAAACCATCGTTGCGCCTTTGGTTACGCAACCCAGAGTACCCATTACCATGCCAAAGCAATGGTAAAGCGGCACGGGAATGCAGAGTCGATCAAGATGCGAAAATTCCATCGTTGCGGTCGTGAAGTGAGCATTGTTCAATATATTCCTGTGTGTCAGCGTAGCGCCTTTTGGTGCACCAGTCGTACCACTGGTAAATTGAATGTTTATGGCATCATCAGGGTCCAATCCAGCACTAATGACATCAAGCCGACTCTGATGTGCAGGCCCTGCCATGGACATTATCTCGTTGAAATTCAGCAGTTTATCAGGAACAGTTCTGTCTGTATCTGTTGCCATACAGGCAACAACTTTTAACGCTGGCACTCGATCAGAACGAATATTCAAATTCCCTGATCCTTCACTACTTTGAATGAGTGAGAGAACCATGTCCAGGTAATTGCTGGATTTGAACTCTTGTGCGGTAATCAGCGCAACGCATCCCGATGAATTTAGAACATGTTGAAGTTCAGCCAGTTTGTAAGCTGGATTTATCGTGACCAAGATTGCTCCGATTCGGGCTGTCGCAAACTGAGTGAGAAGCCATTCAGGTCGATTGGGAGACCAAATGCCGACTCGATCACCGCGTTTTAGTCCAATTGCTAGCAAACCCGCCGCCAGTGCATCAATTTTTTCTGAAAGTGTTCGCCAACTCCAGTGAATGCCACAAGCAGGAAATGCTGCGGCATCAAGATCAGAATACTTATCAACAGTTTCAGAAAAGAATACTGGGATAGTGGTTTCAATCAGTGGCTTTCGTTTGTCTCCAACAACATGAGAAACTCCCGGTTCTACAAAATGTCGTTCTAACTGCTGTTGTGATTTTTCAGTATTCAGGTCAAGACTCAAAGCAAAATCAGCGTCGAACAATGAACTCTTCAGATCTGTAATCGGTGTATCAAGTCCACCCATCTTTTCTCCACCTCATTGAATCAAATTAACCGCATTACCGGTCTTTCCAGTCTTTCTGTTGCTCGAATGCATACGCGGCACGATAAATCGTTGATTCTTCGTAGTGTCTGCCAATCAACATCATTCCAATTGGCAACCCTTCTCGCAGTGCGCACGGCACATTCATTGCTGGATGTCCGGTGCAATTAAATGGCGTAGTATTCGAAATCATTTCGAAGGCACGCTGAATATAAAGTGAAAGTGGTGCATCCGGAGGCGGGAGAACAGTCGCTTTCATCGGTAGGGTAGGCATCAACAAAAGATCATAGCGTTGCATTTCAATATCGTAAGCACGTCTGAGCCTTCGGGAAATATTCTGTGCCTTTCCGTAGTATCGGCCACGGTAGTGTTTCTGAAAATATTCTCCGATGAGCATATTTATTTTCAGGCTTGGTGAAAGTTCGTCTGCTCTAGATCTCCAGTTCCCATAAAAATCGATTAAGCTGGTAACAAAAAGCCCGCGGTAGTTGGAACCAAATGAATTTCCATGCATCATGAAGTCCGTTAAACCTTCAATAGCAATTGGAGTCCAAATTGCACTGCCAAGTTTGTGCATTGGTATGGATATCTCATCGACTACGGCGCCTAAATTCTTTAATGATTCTCCGGCCAGGTGAACAGCATCGCTGACATCGCGTTCACTTTCGGGCCAATCAAATGCTTCCGAAACAATTCCAATTCGTAAGTCTGAAATTCCTCGCGAAATCTGACTAGTGTAGTTATCCGTCCGAGGAGCATATTGACGTGGGTCGAGCATGTCGTCATCGCCTGCTATTGCTTCAAGTAACAGGGCGTTGTCAAATACGGTTCCCGTCATTGGACCAATATTGTCAATTGTCGCTTCTATCGACATGACTCCGGTATATGGCACAAGTCCGTGCGTTGGTTTCATTCCATAACACCCCGACCATGATGACGGGATGCGAATGGACCCCCCTTGATCACCCCCAATTGCCATGGGAACCTCTCCTGAACCGACCAGTGCACCGCATCCTGATGAAGACCCGCCTGACGAATGTGTGGGTTTCCAGGGATTTCGAACCGGCCCCGTCGAATTCGTATGACTTCCTCCGGACAGACAAAGATTCTCACAGTGTGCCTTTCCAATAATTGTGCCGCCAGCGTTGAGAATTCTTGAAACCACCGTAGCATCAACATCAGGAACGTATCCTTCAAGAACTGAGGTACCGTTCATCATGCGTACACCAGCTAGACAAATGGTATCTTTCAAAACCACCTCTTTACCCGAGAGCGGCCCACTGGGTTCTCCTCTCACCTCACATTTCATATACCAGGCATTTAAAGGGTTGTCAGCTGCATCAGGCTGGTAACCACCGGTTCTTGGAAATTGCACGTTGGGAAGTTCATCAGGTAAAGAATCGACGATGTCGTAGGCATCGAGTGTACCCTGCATCAGTTTCAGATAATCTTCAACTTCAGAATCATCCATGTGCATGTGGAGTTCACTCGCGATGGTACGAACTTGATTAAATGTAGGACGTTTTACTGTCATTGACTTCTCCGTGGACTTTTGCTCCTGAATTTCAGAGAGAGGGCTCATCGTGGAATTGGGATTAGGGTGATGCGATCTTTTTGAGTCTGAAGAAACAGGCATTACAGTTGGTTTTGCCTGCGCTGGATTTCCCCTTTTGTCCTGTTCAACAATTGCACCGTTTTCGATGCGAATAACTTGATCAGCTAAAGAACGAATGAAATCAGAGTTTTGCTCTACGAGAACAATGGTTAGTCCCATATCGGCACGAATTTCGGAAAGAATTTCGGAAATTTGCTTTACGAGCGATGGCTGAATTCCTTCAGTAGGCTCATCCAGCAGGAGTAGCACCGGCTCAGCGATTAATGCCCGCGCGAGTGCCAATATTTGTTGTTCACCGCCACTGAGTGTGCTGCCGGTTTTTTTTAGCAAAGGCTCCAGAATCGGAAATCGATAAACTGCGTTTTTTACAGCGTCTTGCTCACTACTATCTGATGTATCCGGGTTGTGTGCCATGCAAAGGTTGTCTTGTACTGACAAGTCACTGAAAATTCCCCGTCCCTGTGGTAAATAGCCTATGCCCAATCGGGCTCTCTGCCACGGTTCAAGATTCGAAATGTCCTTGTCGTCAAATCGAACTGAGCCACTGAACAGTGGAATGAATCCCATCAACGTTCGCAGCAACGTTGTTTTTCCCATTCCGTTGAGTCCAAGTATTCCGATACATGTGCCTTCTTCGACTTGAAGGTTGACACCATGCAAAACCGGAACACCGTGGTAACCCGCCCTGATGCCTTGAGCCGATAGTATGCAGTTTGCGTTAACTTGAGCCATCGTACTTAATTGCTGCCGAGATATACCTTTTTTACAATCTCGTTCTGAAATACCTGATCCGGTGAACCCGCTGCCAGAATACGTCCCTTGTGAAACACCGTTATGGATTCGGCAATCATTCGTACAAAACGCGTGTTGTGCTCAACCACAAGAATCGCTGTTTGGTTTTTGAGTTGCTGCAAAATCGAACTGAGTTCATCCACTTCCGTTTCAGATAATCCGGCGGCGGGTTCGTCCAGCAACAAAATAGAAGGCTTGGTCGCCAAAGCGGATGCAAGTTCAACATGCTGTCGATGTCCATGTGCCAGGTCTGAAACCAAAGAAGTTCGATATTTTTCAATTCCAGTGAGATTCATCAGCGATTCAACAATGTCTTCTGCTTCTCTAGCCGAGTGGCGACATCGCGCGGCTATCCACAAATTCTCTTCAACGCTTAGGCCTTCAAGTAGATTGGGTACCTGCATTTTGATTCCTACACCGAGACGCGCAACTCGGTGGGCAGGGAGCCGAGTCGCTTCGTAACCATTAATCCACACCCGACCTGAAGAAGGGCGAACGACACCGCATATTGCTTTGAAAAAAGTGCTTTTTCCCGCTCCATTGGGTCCGATCAGACAGTGCAATTCTTGACGTTTTAACGAAAAACTTACATTGTCTACAGCCAATACTCCACCGAAACTGACGCTAAGCCCCTCTACTGATAGTACTGTCTCTACCACCGTCAGATTCTCGATATAAGAGTTAATCGTTACTCAATTTTTCTTGGGTACGATTGGATCGGGTTTGCCATTTGCCTTTCTTTTTGGAACCGAAAACTGAAACTCGACGTCCGGAAAAGGCACCAGCTATACCTCTTGGAAATACCAAAACTGCTGCAATCAGCAGAATTCCCATGACAAAAAAATTGTCAACCAACGTTTGATGGCCCAACCCGAGCTTCACCGCTGTTAGTACGGCCGACCCTATCATTGGACCAAACAATGTGCCGAGCCCACCGACCACTGTCCAGATGATGATTTCTGCTGACAGCGTCAAACTGAAAAGATTGGGAGTAACAATCCCAGCCCAGTTTGCATAGAGCACACCCGCCATTGCGGCAAGTCCTCCTGAAATCGAGAATGCGGCCGTTTTGTATAGCCGAACGTCATACCCCGTGAGTTCGACGCGCTCTTCATTTTCTCGAATGGCGACCAACACTCGACCAAAGTGGGAACGTAAGATCCAACGGCAGAACACCCACGATATTACCAAGATGACACAACAAAGTATGTAAAAAACCATGTCTGAAAGAAATGCAGCGTCACTCCATGGAAAATTTAAGGTGGGAAACCCTGGTATACCATTAAAGCCCCCCAGGCGCGCTGACCCGATTTGATACTCCGGCCCTGCTGTTGAATTCAAGAAACGATTCAAGATCAAAGTGAATACAAGCGTAACTACTGCCAGGTACACATCGCCTAATCGACCATAAAACATGGCCGCTCCAAAGCAGGTGGTAGCCAGTACAGTAAAAACGATGGCAAATAAAACAGATGTCCACGGCAGTCCAAAATTGATTGAGAAAATTACGTAGCTGTAGGCACCAATTCCAAAAAATGCGCCTTGACCGAAACAGAGAATTCCGCCGAAACCCCAAATAAGTCCCAGGCTGATTGCAAGCAGGGCATAAACACACAAGAGTGAAAGCGTATAGGTACTCGCGAATACTGGAGCGAATAGAAATACCAGCGTACCACAAACTATTGGTACAAAAAAAACGTGAGTAAATCCACCTGTTTGTTGCGACGTCACTTTCCACTCCTTTGCCATATGCTTGAAATTCCTAACGGAAACAGGCGAAGCAAAATTAGGGCTGCGATTAACAATGCAATACCTCCAGCAGCGGAACTGAAGATCAAAACAGTTGAAGTCGATACAACCCCGAGAATTCCAGCACTTGCCAGGGTTCCCAGCAACGGAGCGGTGCCTCCAGTGATTACTGTGATGAATGCATCAGCTATCCAGGTGGCGCCGCTGAATGGTGAGACACCAGTTGTTGGTGCCAATATTCCGCCTGCCAGCCCCGCGAGCATTCCACCGACGACAAACGTCAGCATGGAGATGCGTTTAACTGGATAGCCAAATGCTTGGGTCATATCGCGATTCTGCATAGCAGCTCTGGCAATACGACCATAAACAGTTCCGTAGAGTACCCAAGCAACCAAGATTGATGTTACTGCCACTGAGAAAATTAAAAACAGGTTGTATCCATTGACCTGATAAACTCCGATGGGTATTGAACCTATATCAAGAGCAACTCCTTCAGTTGTATTACCAAAAATCATGGTCAAACCACCAGTCATCGCAAGACTTAATCCCCACGTTGCCAGCATGGTATAGATTAGCCTTCCATACAGAAATCGAATTATCACTCGCTCAATAAAGAGACTCCACACTCCAACTACAATTGGCGCCATCACCAGCATCGCAACCCAAATGTTGAACCCCGCTTTGGTTGCCATGATCGTCGCATAACCCCCGAGTGTTATGAATTCACCATGAGCGAGATTAATGATTCGCATCATGCCGAATACCAGCGCGAGACCGAGCGAAATCAACGTCAATACCGCTATTGCATAAATTATTTGAATTGCAAAGATGAATGCAATATCCACAGTAAAAACCTGAATATTCAGAACGACTGATTACACTTTCAACGTTTCGGTAATGAGTAAATCTTCACCGAAAACAAATACTGGAGGCGCATTAATTTGATGAAGCACCCGGGAATGGCGTCACAAGAATCACACTCTTTTTCGATCAACAAGTCGAAGGCGGTGTTAATCACCGCCTTCTTCACTCAATGGTGTTAAAGAGTAATTTCATATTGGACATTTGAGTCAGGATTTTCAGTCAGATTGCAGACACTCTGGGTATCCACCGGCTCTCTTTGCGCAAAACTCTTAACAATATTCATCTGCTGGTTTTGGATCTCCATGACATGAATGTCCAGTTTACAGTGGTGAGTGGCGGGGTCCATTTCCACTTTTCCAGATGGACCAACAATTGAAGCTCCACTTTCCAGTACTTGGGTTATGGCCGATCGTTCAACCGATCCAGCTTGTTCGACTGCATGTGCCCATAACAATATGCCCTGGTATTGAGATACAGCGATTTCATGAATATCATCCGTGTTTCCGTGTTTTGCTGCCCATGCCTCAAGAAATGCTTTGTTTTCAGCAGAATCATTTTGCGGAGCCCAGTTATTGGCGACAAGCATGCCATCACTTTGTGCCGCAGGCAACACCTTGTGTTCGTTGCCAACACCAAATGTAGTCGATATCAAGTGAACATCAGGGTTGGCAAGCATACCCGAACCCAACCACTCGCTGTAGAAACTCAGTTGAGCCGCGCCGACCAGTACCGATACAACCAGGTCACTTCCTGACTCCTGAATTTTTGCAATTGCAGCAGGGCCAAATTCACCGTCGCTTAAATCGAAAAACTCTACCTCAACATCAGTCGCACCGTTTTGTTCTGCATACCTCTTAACCCAGGCAGCAGTAATTTGGCCATAGTTGTAGTTTGCTGCGAGCACGTACAGTTTTTTTGCTCCATAAGCGTTCATGGCGTGGGGGATTAAGGCTTCAACCTGCTGAGCTGGCGTTGTACCCGTCACAAAGGTGTTTCCGTCACACACTCCACCTTCATACAGAACGTTATAGAAGTAAGGAATCTCTCGCTGCCGTAGTGTCTGTCGAATAGCCTCTCGGGAAGCAGACAGAATTCCACCATGAAATACGTCCAACCCCTGTCTCACCATTTGATTAGCGAATGTCGTATAGTTAGCCATATCTGACTGGGTGTCTCGAAATACGATTTCTACTTCTCTTCCCAGTAGTCCTCCACCCTCATTGATGGATTCCACAGCCAATTGAGAGGCTTTTTCCATCGGAATTCCATACGCACTGAATGGCCCAGAAGTGTCAAGCAGCATTCCCAATCGGATCGGTTTGGATTGTGCATGAGAAATATACGGTACCGCCATCAGTGCACCAACCGCTGAGCCAGTACCGATCAAGAAATTTCGTCGATTAATATTCATCGTTCCTCCGAAATGTGTAAGTGATTGTTTAAGAATGATTTAGGTTTGATTCTTCTCGTCGCTATCGGATTCTTTAGTTGGATCAATTGCAATTTCAGTTCCAACGGCCTCACCTAGTTTGCGAATCGCCGGCATGCGGAAAGCCAGGTCCAATACATCGTCTACGGCTGAACCTAAACCACCAGAACGCTCTCCTCCTGCCGACTCCCTTGAGAGACCAGAAATCTGGTTGATATTAATTTTTCCGATCTTTTCAAGAGGCTGGGCCATCCGTGCAGCCATCTCGGGTAAGATTTGCAGACGCTGTTCCTCTAATTTCATGGCCTGCAGAGGAGCGCTAATTGCATTTTCAGCTTCAATCATTGCATTACGCTTCTCAACGTGTACCTGTGTTTTCTTTCTCTCTCTTTCAGTCTGGAGGTCAGCGATTCTGTCCTGGTTTTCCGCTGTAATCATTGCCGCTGCTGCACTGGATTTAGCACGTTCAATTTCAACTGCAGCTTCCTGCTCGGCTTTCAGTGCCTCAATGATTCCTTCACTTTCAGTCGCTAGTCTGCGTCTCTCACGCTTAGTCTCCTCTTCCGCAGCGACAACCGCTCTTTTGCTGAGCTCTGTCTGCGCTAAAGCCGTTGATTCTTCACTGCGACGGGCAGCCAATTCGATCTGGCTATTGATTCTGTTCTCTTCCACAACCTTAAGAGAAAGGATTTCTTCTGTTCTCAATTCACGATCCCGTTCAATCTCTGCGCGTCGCACCTCCGACTCCCCGGCCAGACGAGCAAGTCCAGCCGCGGATTGGGCGCGCTCCCGCTCTTCCGCAGTACGACGTGAGTTTTCAGAACTCAATTGTTCCGACTTGATCGATTTTTCAGACTCCGCCTGCTCCTGTTCCAGTTCCAAAGCCAAGCGGGTTTTGGTGGTTTCCAGTTCGGTACGTCGAATGGCTGTCTCCGCGTTTGCTTCGATTTCCTTACGCTTACGACGGTTTGTGGTAATTATTTCGGCGAGTCGCCGCATTCCAACGGCATTGAACGCGTTGTTTTCATCCAAAGCTGAAAATGGGGTTTGGTCTAGTTCCGTAACAGATACAGATTCAAGCTGTAGTCCTATGTTTTCGATACCGGACCGCAGCAAGTCTGCCACTTCACTGGCAAATAAAGGTCGATTTTCATGAAGCTCGTCCATTGTCCGCGCCGCTGCTACGGCCTGCATGGCATCAAAGAAACGGCCACGCAGAAATTCACTAAGTCGCTCTGTTGAAAGTGACCGTGCACCAATGGTTTGAGCAGCTGTTGCAATTCCATCCTTGGTAGGAATCACCCGTACATGGAATGCAACATTGACATCGACCCTTAGTCGGTCGCTAGTCAATAGGGAGTGCTCACCCCGCCTGGATATATCGACATAAAATGTACGCATATCTACTACTTCCACCTGATGAAGAAACGGTAGAACTAAACATCCCGCGTCCATCACTGTCTTCTGACCACCCGCGCCCGTTCGAATCAATGCGCGATCCCGCGATCCTTTGTGATAGAACCGATTTAGAACAGCGATTGCAATCACAACTAAAAGTAAAGTCAGGACGACAGTAATTGCCCACTCCATATTTTTTCCTCCCGCCGCTCGGAATAAACGTCCGAAGAATTAGTGACTACGCTGAATATCAACCCATGCAATAAGCTTCGAAAAGATTGATCTTCATCATGAATCAATAGTTGAACATAATAGTTGCAATATATATTATTTCCATTTCAATTAATATTTGAATTAGGATTTCGGTAATTACTGGATCCTCAATTTCCCATTGAAATTTTGAAGAACCAGCGGACATATACCGAAAGCTTGTAATGTACTCTTGCAGACTGGGTTGACTGTCAGTACAGCAACTTAAGACTGAATCTAGCGCAGCGGAGGGACAGCGGCCGGGGCCACAGCATTTGAAACACTAAACTGAACACTGCTTGCAAAAGCGCAGCTGTTGTATTCTGAAGTTGTTCAGTATGGAACGGGTGCCCTTCAGAAACAGAACGCTTCTGTCAAATTTAGTTTGAGTTTGCTCTGAGAATTGGTTGTGGTTGGGAAGGTAAAGTGAGGAAGACTTTATTGACAGATCTCTCTTCAAACAGGGTTGTTAAAATTCAGCCTTTTGAAGGGCGTATCTGCCGCGCGAAGACAGATCTTCACATTGAATCGGGCTCTACTGCCGACACAGAATTATGGGTTCAGCACCTCCTGCACTGCAAACTCATAACCTTCGGCTTCAGCAAGGTAAACAGGACAAGTTACTGATTTCTTCTGACTCTGCCAGCGCGCCTGCCTTGGTCCGGGTACTGAATGCTCATACCTGGAATCAGATTCTGAACTTATAGTGTGTCTAGTGCTCATCTGGTATCTGCCGTCCTGAAAACATTTGGCAAGAAAATGGGCACCTTCGTAAACTGATTCAGCAAGTGCATTAAGAGTCGGGGCGGATTCTCCAAAATGCTGATGATAAGACTCTTTGAATTTTTCATTGGCCACGGATGGAATCTGATTGAAATATCCTGATGAACAGAACAATCTCTCTGTATGGTCTGCGCCAATTCCGAGCAGCATGTTCTCTTCAACAGCGCACGATAGGCGAATCGTATGCGTCGCTAATCCAGCACGGGAGAATTCCCGATTAAATCTTACGCTATCGTCGCCCACGAGTGACAAAAGCGCAACATCGGGTCGATGTTCTTCCAGTCCTTGAAGAGATTTCTCAAATTTCTTGGTGCCTAAGGGATGGTATGTTTCAAACACTACACTCGCTCCAAATAACTCCAGAAGACGATGAGTGAGTTTATGGCTGCGATGTGGCCAAACGTAATCGTTGCCAATTAAGGCCCAGCGTTGCGAACGATGTTGGGTCAGAAACCATGAAACTGCCGGAAACAATTGAGTCTGCGGCGTTTCGCCAATGCAACAAACGTGCCTGGAATTCACACCACCTTCATATAGCGGGGTGTAGATATATGGAATGCGACCTTTCAGACTTTCTACGATAGCTTCCCTGACGTCAGAGGTATGCATGCCAACGATCGCGTCAATTACATGCGTATTGGAAAGAACTTTGGCCAATCTCGCCACCTTTTGCGGATCCCCACCAGAATCGACGATGTGGGGAACCACCTCCATACCCAGAATCCCTCCTGCGGCATTGATCTCATGAACGGCTAGTTCGCCACATGCACGACAGGAAGGTCCCCAAATCCCAGCTGGACCACTTTGAGGAACAAATAAACCAAGTACGAATATCTTTCTCTCCACTGGCGGAGCGAACTGCTGGCCTGTTAATCTACTAGCCTTATTGCGACTGGCCGAATATGTTCTCATACGAATAATTACATCGCCAATAGTGAACGCAGATGTCCAATTGGTCTAACTCAATTAACGAATCGTAAATCATACATTGGGATTTTCGTTGAACTCAACCTCGGTCGTTCACTCTTGAGAAGACGGGGTGACTACAACGGGCTTCTGATCAATGCGTTCCAGTTTTTCAAGCACGACGCGTGTATGCGAATCCAACACTTCTGAAATCAATGCTCGAAAAGCTCGTACTTCAGGAAGGCATTTTTCCAAGGTATCCTTGCCGTGATCAGAAATAAATAGCTGAATACTGCGCCGGTCCACTTTGCTTTGTTTACGATGAATCAGAGCGTTTCGGACCAATCGATCCACCAGTTTGGACAGTGCGGGAATCTTGATATCGGTCTGCTGGGAAAGTTCCTTTAATGTGAGTCCGGGATTTTCGTTGAGTGTCTCAATTACCCGCCAAGTGCTCGGAGTTGTTCCCTTAACTCTCAGACACTCCTCGAATTTGGTCGCCACCGCAAGGTAGGCAGATTCGATAACTTTTTCCGGTTTGTTGAGCATTTTGATTCTTGAAAATTAACTGTGTTGAAACTATGCAGCATCCAATTGTTCGCAAACTTCACTATACTCGTATCTACGGATTCATTTCCAGTCCGTTCTATATTCGCATTTTACTCTTCTGGACTTTTTCAATACTACTATAGCAGTATGTGACGTTCGTACCTAACCCTGATATCGCGTTCGGCACAATACCGTAATGGTGGCATATGACCGGTTTCAATCTCTTCAGGCAAAAATTTCGAATCTTCGTTTTGGTCTTCTTCGTTGTCATTCAGTCGTTGTAGGCGTGCTTCATATGAATACACAATTGGGCATCAATCAATTCTGTAGCATTCCTAACTGGTTATCGAATTAAAATTTGTCTGAATAGCCCAAAATTGGATTGACACTCCTTCCGATTGAACATGGACCTGGATCTCGCAAAATTCAATATGGTCGAACAGCAGATTCGGCCTTGGAATGTTTTAAGTTCACAGATTCTCGAAACGATCGCAGCCGTACCGCGCGAGAACTTTGTTCCTAAACAGCATCGCCACCTGGCGTTTGCCGACATGCAGATTCCTATTGGTGATGGCCAAGTCATGATGCAACCGAAAGTGGAAGCTCGGCTTTTGCAGGAACTTGCACCGGAACGGGATGATTTCGCGCTTGAAATTGGTGCAGGTACCGGTTATGTTGCTGCGCTTTTAGCACAGACAGCGTTGGAGGTGCATACCATTGAGTACCGAGAATCACTGGTTGAACTGGCAGCCTTGAACCTACTAACCAACAACATCAAAAATGTTGATGTGATTCACGGCGATGCGGGGCGAGGCTGGAAATCGGATATTGAATACCAAACCATTTTTGTCTCAGGCTCCGTCATTCAATTACCGCAAGGCTATCTCGATTTGTTGTGCATAGGCGGAAGATTGGTCGCAGTGGTGGGCGATGGACCTGTAATGAACGCCATTCGGGTCAGAAGAGTTGACGCAGAAAGTTGGCATACCGATTACCTGTTTGAAACAGTCCTTCCACCTCTCGACAATATTGAACAACCAAATCGCTTTGTGTTTTGATTGTGCGGAGAAATTCAATACAAAGAGTAACCTCACTGATTTGTGCGCTGCTGACAGCATTAGTCATGCTGTTCGCTAGACCCGCCTTTCCCATCGATCTAATTGAAAGTTATGAATTGGCAGTCCAAAACAGTTCTGAGCTTGCCGCAGCAAAACTCGAATCACAAGCTGGTGAGCTCAATCTTGACATTACCAAAGCCGTCAGCGTTTTTCCGACTGTCACAATCGGCGCAATGTCAGAGAGAAAAAACAAGTTTATTGGTGCCGACACCAGAACAAACAGCGCTAATGTGACGCTATCTCAGACTCTTTGGAGAGAGAGTCTTGGCGCCGGGCTGAAATTCTCGGAACAACAAGAAATTCTCGCCAGCCTGATTTACAGAAAAGCACAGACCAACCTATTTAAGCAGGTTGTCGATGCGTACTTCAATGTGCTCGCCGCCCAAGATACACTTGAAACGAATCGAAGCGAAATTACATCCATTGAAGTTTTGCTCGATCATGCAGTGGTGCGACGGGATGCTGGAGTTGGCACCGAAACTGATGTTAGAATTGCTGAATCGCGACTCGCATTGGCGAATGCCAGTGTCATCATGGCAGAAACTGCGGTTGAAAACGCAATTCTGGCACTATCCGAATTGATCGGACACCGTGCATCCGACATTGATCAACTAAATGAAGATGCCCCCACGCCAAGTATGAAGTCCGGGCAGGTGGAAGATTGGACTGAACTGGCTTTAAAGAACAATATCGACCTCGAAATTCAGCAGGTTCAGGTCAATATTGCTGAACGGTCGATCCAATTGGCTACTTCCGACTACGATTTTGCGGCCCGTCTGAATTTTCGCATCAATGACAGACTCGGCGACACTGACTCGTTGATAGACCATTCAGTTGCATCGATAACAATTTCAAAGTCATTCTCCGCAGGTGGTGCGGAATCAAGGCTGAGAAAGCAAGCCACACTGCAGTATGAAGCAGAACTGCAGCAACTGAAGGCGCTTAGAACTCGAACTGCTACACTTACATCAAGCACATTTCGTAGTGCAACCAGTCTTATCGAACAAATTGATGCCCTGGAAGTTGCGGTCAATGCGGTGCAAAGCTCGTATGATCTGACGCAAAGTAACTACGATGTTGGACTGGTCACTTCGCTGGAAGTACTGGATGCACAACAGGATTTGTTTGAAGCCAGGCGAGCGTTGCTGGAAGCTCGCTATGCCTATCTGCGCAGCCTGATCGCACTGGAACTAGTTGCCGGCACACTTGATCTCAGCGACCTGCAGGCACTGAACAATCTGCTACACTAACGCTTAGTTCAGTTTCAATATCTTTTCCAAGTGGCGAGTCGTTCGCTGCAGCGCACCGCGGTTTCTTTCAAGTAGTCGGCTTCCATTATTGGCCCGTAGTTTCCTCAAATCCGAATCTTGCAATAGTCGACTCAGGGCTGACTTGAGGGCTGTAAAGTCATTTACCCTTTCTCCAGCACCACTATCAAGCACCAGCCGCGATATTTCGCGAAAGTTCGACATGTCAGAACCAAACACCACAGGCGTTCCAACCAGAATGGGCTCCAGCACATTGTGACCCCCGACCGCTACAAAACTGCCACCCACTATCGCGATATCTGATGCGGCGTAATACTCTAGCAACTTTCCCATTGAGTCCACAAGTATCACATCCGCGTTAACCTTGCTATCACCCTGCCACTCACTAACCCGAGAAACGGAAAACCCACAGTCAGAAATTTGTCGAAACACTCGATTGAAACGTTCTGGGTGCCGCGGCACAATCACTGAAATCAATTCTGGAAAATCCACTCGCAATTCAATCATCAACTTCAAAAATCGGGTTTCTTCACCTTCATGTGAACTACCAAGCACCACTGTCGGTCGGCCTATGCCACCCCAGCGTTCTCTCAATGCAACCCCAGTTTCATGAATGCCGTCAGGTGCTTCCATGTCAAATTTGAGATTACCCGTCACATGTACCGAGTCGCTGTTCGCACCAAGCTCAGTAATTCGCTCGGCATCCACTTTTGTCTGAACGCAAAACGCTGACACGTTTTTGAGTGCCTGTCGGCATAAAGGTAAAAAGAACCTTGCTCTGCTAAAGGTGGTGTCGGAAAGTCTGAGATTAACAAAGGCAACAGGAATTTTTCGTGCTCTCGATACACACAAAAAATTGGGCCACAATTCCGTTTCAGCAATGATGACTGCACAAGGCTTAACCGCACCGAGTGCCCGATTGACAACAATTCCGCTATCAACCGGCGCGTAAACCTGTGAAACACGACACCCAAATAGCCTTTTGATTTGTGCTGACCCGGTTGGTGTAACGCAGCTGAGAAGTATTGGTACATCGGAGTTTTCAAGCAGGTATTCAACTAGTGGCCGTATCGCATTAACCTCTCCGACCGATACGGCATGAATCCATATAGACCCGGGAATCAGGTGCGAAGGAAGGTACCCGATTCGTTCAGACAAGCGTTGCCAGTATTCCCGACGGGTAATACCCCGAATCAGAAAACGGACCAGCACAACTGGCACCAGCAGATTGATCAGAACCCGATAAAGGAGTGAGTAAATTTGTCCCATCTTACCCGGATTGAACTGAAATCCAATCGCGCGGAGTAAGAAAGTCGTCAATCAAGCGATGTTCTTCGCTTCCGGGTTCAGCTTTCCAGTCATATTTCCAGGTGACCTGAGGTGGCAGAGACATCAATATTGACTCGGTTCGCCCGCCAGATTGCAACCCGAAAAGGGTACCTCGATCATATACCAGGTTGAATTCCACATAACGCCCGCGACGCATGCATTGAAACGCCCGTTCCCGGTTGCCATAGGATAAACTGCGCCGCCGCTCAACGATGGGAATATAAGCCTTTAAGAAATGGTCTCCAACACTCTGCATGAAACGGAAGGCAGTCTCAAATCCACCATCCGTGTAGTCATCAAAAAAGATTCCGCCAATACCACGCGCTTCCTCCCGGTGTTTCAGGTAAAAGTACTCATCACACCAGGATTTCAACCGTAGATACAATCCCTCACCGAAACCCTCACAGGCATCAGCTGCTGTTCGATGCCAGTGTACCGCGTCTTCAACAAATCCATAGTATGGCGTCAGGTCAAAGCCACCACCAAACCACCACTTACGTTTGTCGACGTGAATAAACCGGACATTCATGTGAGTGGTGGGTACGTAAGGGTTCATTGGGTGGAGCACCAGTGAAACCCCCATGGCTGAAAATGGCTTGTCTTTGAGGTCAGTTCGCTTTACAGTTGCAGCCTTCGGTAATTTGACACCGTGGATGGACGAGAAATTTACGCCCGCTTTCTCAAAAATTTCACCTCTCTCAAGCACCCTGCTTGTACCACCTCCACCACCTGAGTACTCCCATCGGTCTTCAAAAAATCGATCTGATTCGCACAAAGATTCAAGCGCGTGGCAAATATTGTTCTGGAGTGTGCGTAGGTAAGTCTCCACGCGCTCCGCATCAATCGATTCCAATTCTACAGAATCAGTCACCAGTCAATTCTCCGCTCAGCCATCTCGCAACACCTGTCCGCTCACAGCATCCGTAATTCGAGTTGGATTTTTTTGATGACCCAACGGGCCGCGCACTACAAAATCTAGAGATTCCCCCAGACACCGAGCGACTTCTCGGTGGGTGCGAATCGGCATTTGACCATGTCGATTAGCACTGGTAGAGACAATAGCGCAGCCAGCCAGCCGGCTGAGGTGTGCAGACCCTGGATGCGCCGTAACACGAACAGCGACAGTCTGTGTGAGTGTACGAAGTGAGATAGGCATTCTCCTGCTGGCAGGAAAAATCCAAGTGTAGGGTCCCGGCCAACTGGCGACCGCCGGGTCCATCATCGACTCCTGACGCAGTTCAATAAATGGCAGCAGCTTATTCACATGATCGGCAATCAGAATCAAACCCATTCCTCGCGGCCGGTTCTTGATCCGTACCACACGTCGAACTGCAAAATCATTGAACGGGTCGCAGCCAATTCCGAAACATGCTTCCGTCGGGTAGGCAATGACTGCACCCCTGGAGATGAGTTTGGCTCCGGTTGCGACATCAATCAGGTTCAATTGTGTTTGTTAACCCCCACCGGCCTGAGGTAATTTTTCGTTCTTTGCGAGTACCGATGCGCGGTTGGTATCTCGATAATTCACGAGTGCTGCTTCGACCTCTTGGTCACCCAGAGCCAGAATTCGTGCTGCCAGAAACGCAGCATTCTTTGCTCCTGCACTACCTATTGCAACACAGGCAACAGGAACCCCACCTGGCATCTGCACTGTTGCCAATAGTGCATCCATACCGCCCAATGAACCAGCGTCCAGAGGTACGCCAATCACAGGTTTAAGTGTGTGCGCTGCAACTGCGCCAGCCAGATGCGCAGCGAGACCGGCTGCAGCGATATAGACCGCGCAACCCCGTGCACCAGAGTCCTCCAGATACTGACGCACTTCGTCGGGTGTGCGATGTGCCGACAGAATTCGAAGCTCCCAATGGACTCCGAGGCTGTCCAGCGTGTCAATCGTTGACTGCATCACTTTCAGGTCCGAATCGGATCCAAGCATTACTGCAACAAAATTATTAGTCAATGTAATCTCCTTTATGCGGTTGAAGTAGTTGTACCATGTAAAGCACGTGCACCAATGTCGGTTCGAAATTGCATATCCTCAAAATGGATATCCTTGATTGATTCGTAGGCTGCGTGCTGTGATGCGGCAATGTTCTCTCCGAGTGCTGTAACACACAATACGCGACCACCACTAACGGCGTACTCGTCAGCCTCATTCATCGAAGTTCCCGCATGGAATACCTTGACCTGATCGCTGCGCGGGTTTTCAAGCCCCGAAATTGTTGCACCTTTTCTATAGCTTCCGGGATAACCGCCAGCTGCCATCACAACTCCAAGCGCAGCGCGGGGGTCCCACTTCGCACGAACGGAACCTAGATTTTGATTTAGTGCCGCACTCAACAAGTTGACCAAGTCAGATTTCAGACGCACCATAATCGGTTGTGTTTCCGGATCACCCATTCGGCAGTTGAATTCAAGTACCTGCGGAACTCCTGCTGGACTAATCATCAGTCCGGCATACAAAAATCCGGTATAGCGTATGCCCTCTCGCAAAAGACCGGTAACCGTTGGCTGAATGATGCTTGTCATTATGGTGTATTCCATTTTGGCATCGATGATGGGGGCTGGTGAATAAGCACCCATACCACCGGTATTTGGTCCAAGGTCACCGTCCAGTGCGCGTTTATGATCCTGTGAAGTGGCAAGTGGCAGAATGTCTTCACCATCAACAATGCAAATGAAACTGGCTTCTTCTCCTTCCAGGCACTCCTCAATCACCACCCGACTGCCAGCCTTACCAAAACGATTGTGCTCCAGCATATCGCAAACTGCCTGTTTGGCCTGTTCCACGCTTTCAGAAACGATAACACCCTTACCCGCGGCAAGCCCATCCGCCTTGACTACAATTGGTGCACCAATCTCCTCGATATATCGGTTGGCCTCGTTGACGGACTCGAAGGTCTGGTAACTAGCCGTAGGAATTTGGTTGCGGACGAGAAACTGCTTGGTGAAATCTTTGGACCCTTCAAGTTGCGCAGCTTCTTTGGATGGACCAAAGCAGCGCAGACCCTGCTCCTGAAAGCGATTAACAATACCCTCTGTCAGCGGCGCTTCCGGTCCCACAACGGTCATTTCGATGTGCTCCTCACGCGCAAAGTTCAGTAACGCATCGATATCTTCTGCACCTATATCTATGTTTGAGACTTTCGATTCATTCGCGGTACCGGCATTGCCTGGCGCAACAAACACTTCATTCACTTGTGGTGATTGTGCAACCTTCCAGGCCAGGGCGTGTTCCCTACCACCCCCGCCAATAATTAGGACTTTCATGTGAAATCGCTCTTGTTAGTGACGAAAGTGCCGCATTCCGGTGAATAGCATGGCAACGCCATGTTCATTAGCTGCTTCAATCACTTCCGAATCTCGCAGTGAGCCGCCTGGTTGAATGATGGCAGTAATTCCGGATTTTGCGGCGGTATCGATACTGTCTCTAAACGGAAAGAACGCATCTGACGCCATCACGGCACCAGAGATTTCAAGACCGGCATCGGCTGCTTTAGACGCAGCGATTTTTGCAGAATCCACCCGACTCATCTGTCCCGCACCAATGCCTATGGTTGTTTGACCTTTTGCATACACAATCGCGTTTGACTTGACATGCTTGGCTACTGTCCAGGCAAACATAAGGTCACTCCGTTCTCCATCACTGGGCATTCGATGCGAAACAACTCCCGGTTCGGTTCCAGCTAGCAGTCGAGTATCTGGCGACTGTATGAGCAAGCCACCACAAGCGGTACTGAGACGGAAATTTGGCGGCTCACCATACACCTTTGCATGCTCCAGTATTCGAATCTTCGGTTTAATTTTCAAAGCCGCCAAGGCTTGCGCGGTGACACCAGGGGCCAATATGACTTCAACGAATTGGTTTTGTAAAATTAAACCAGCGGTCAGTTCATCAAGCGGACGATTGATCGCTATGACTCCACCAAACGCTGATGTCGGATCGGTCTGGTAGGCTAGCTCGTACGCTTTGACCACGTCAATTGCGGTGGCTACACCACAGGGTGTTGCATGTTTGATGATGACACATGCTGGCTCGCAAAATTCTGCCACGCAGTTGTAGGCAGCATCGACATCCGCAACGTTGTTGAACGACAGCGGTTTGCCCTGGTGCATTTTTGCCTGTCGGAGCCAGCTGCTTTCATCGTTGGTCGCAAGGTAAAACGCGGCAGACTGGTGAGGATTCTCGCCATAGCGCATGTCCATCTGCTTCGAGAATGACAGATTCATAACATCCGGAAAAGAATTGCTGCCAAAGTTGACGGCAGAAAGATAATTTGAGATGACTGCATCATATTGAGAGGTTCTCTCGTAGGCTTTTAACGCCAGCTGCATACGAGTTTCGCTACGTATCCCGCCAAATTCCTTCATTTCCGTCAAAACTACCGTGTAATCGTTTGGATCAACAACAACAACGGTATGAGCGAAATTTTTAGCGGCTGCCCGAATCATGGCTGGCCCACCGATATCTATATTTTCGATCGCTGTCTCAAGCGAGGTATTGGGATTGGCAGTGACGCTTTCGAAAGGATAGAGGTTCGTCACAACCAGGTCAATTGGGTGTATGTCATTGTCCTGCATTTCTACCCTGTCCACATCCGGTCTGCCAAGTATTCCGCCGTAAATTTTCGGATGCAGCGTCTTCAGTCTGCCGCCCAGCAACTCTGGAAACCCGGTGTAGTCAGAAACCGCCATAACATCAATTCCGTTCTCGGCCAGTAGCGACGCGGTGCCACCCGTCGAAAGAATCTGGACACCTTTTGCCGTCAGCGCGCTGGAAAAATCAACAATCCCCTGCTTGTCCGACACACTGATCAGGGCGCGCTGCGGTTTGAGTACAGTCATTGAGATCTGATGCAATCGGGATGCAATAACCAAGGGCAGTGCAACTTAACGCTCTCTAGGAATGCCGTAATAGTCAAGTTTCTTTCTTAAAGTTGCGCGGGAAATGCCCAATATGTTTGCGGTGCGTGTAATGTTCCCATTTGTGTGCGACATAACATATTCAAAAAGATGACGCTCCAACTCTTCAACCATCTGCTGGTACAGCTCTGTGGGTTCCGTCCCCTTGAGATCAGAAAAATAGCGCTTGAGCGAGCGCTTGATATATCTGCCGAATGACTTGATATTTTTGACTTTTTTTCTGGCCATTCGATAAACTGCGTCCCTGATTTCCTCAAATAGTCAAATCGATAGACAGTCAGACACAGCCTGACCATATCAAAAAAATTAGGTCCGGCGGCTGACAGGTAACAGAACTTAGTGAGACCGCCCGAAAACAATATAATTAACGATACGTTGCAATGGAAGCGATGGCGCATCGGCAATTGCACAACATGGACAGTGCTGCCGGACACCATTTCATTTTACCTATCTTTTGACAAGGTGCAGTACATTTTCAAATGGGTTTGTCAATCGATCGCCTAAAGGATCCCGAAGTACTGAAAGACAAGGCCTATCGGTCTTTGAGGGATGCAATTTCCTCTCTGGATGTGTATGACCCTGAAATCGATTTGCGTCTGGATGAACGAACACTGGCTCAACAGCTGGGAGTCAGTCGCACGCCTATACGGGAGAGTCTGATTCGACTGGAAAATGAGGGCTTTGTCAAAACGATACCGCACAAAGGTGCATTTGTGGTGCGCAAAACGCTTGAAGAGGTCATTGACATGGTGCATGTTTGGGCTGCACTTGAATCAATGGCGGCCAGATTGCTAACGGTTCGTGCCAGTGAAGAGAGCATCGCCAAACTCAGGGAGCTATTTTCGACTTACGACGGTTCGAAATCGCAGGCAAAAATAAACGAGTATTCTGAAACGAACATTGAGTTTCACCGAACCATTATTGAAATGAGCCGTTGTAAGCCGCTCATGGAAATTTCCGAAAACCTGTTTTTGCATCTGAAAACGATTCGTCTGCGAAGCATCACCGATCCAGAGCGTGCCAAGCATTCGATCATCGACCACATTCACATTATTGAGGCTCTTGAGTCTCGCGATGCAGACATGGCAGAAACACTAGTCCGAAACCATACACTTCGGCTAGCTGAGCAGATTGAAAAACACTGGAATTTTTAGGGAGTACGATACCCTCACAGCTATCTGTTTCTTACTGACGAAGAGTTGTCTAGCATGCAACTAATTGGCATGCTTTTGTAGATGACTAAGTGATGTAGTGCGACAATTACAAATTTCTTATTGATTTTGCGGAGAAAAGCTGTCAATGAAACGACAACCAGAGAAGTTGATCAAAGGCTGCCTTCAGTTCATTTCATGATCAGCAAATCTAAAGAGTTAGTCGAGGTACTTTTCAGGGTGTGTCGTACAAAAACCTACAAAAGTACATTGATGTGTTGGTGTTCCGTTTCAATTGCCGATATTGGGGAGATCGGTTGCTAGTGCGGCTCTAAACTTAAACATTTGCAGAGACATGAAACTTCACTTCTAACAAAAATCATGGGTTGCTAAGGAGGCTAACATAAGATGCAGGGACCGTCAGACGTAACACGCGGCGATCAACATCGCGCACTTGGGCTCAGTACCGTTGCGTTCACCGTATGTTTTGCGGTCTGGACCATTTTTTCAATTATTGGTGTGCAGATCAAGGCCGATTTAGGGCTTTCTGACACCCAGTTCGGACTACTAGTTGGTACACCAATCCTCACCGGGTCACTTAGCCGGATATTCCTAGGAATTTGGTCTGACCAGTATGGCGGGCGCGTGGTTTATCTGTGTGTGATGATTGCCGCTGCGATCGCCACATTTTTACTCAGCTACGCGAATACCTATGAAATGATGCTGGTCGCGGCACTTGGAGTCGGTTTGGCGGGTGGTTCTTTTGCAGTCGGAATCGCCTATGTCTCCAGATGGTACCCTTCACAAAAACAGGGTTCAGCACTTGGCATTTTCGGTGTTGGAAACGTTGGTGCGGCAGTCACCAAATTCACTGCTCCTTTTGTCATGGTGGCATTCGGTTGGAAGACAGTTGCGGTAGTCTGGGCCGCCGCCTTGGTGGTCATTGCGATAATTTTCTGGTTCACGACAAAAGATGATCCGGTTGTGGTGGCAAGACGTAAGGAGGGGAAGAAACCGCGTTCCACTCTGATGGAAATTGAGCCGCTGAAGAACATTCAGGTGTGGCGATTCTCTCTGTACTACTTTTTCGCGTTTGGTGCCTTTGTCGCACTCGCTTTGTGGCTTCCGCGCTACCTTGTTGGTGTTTATGATCTCGATATCAAGACCGCGGGTCTACTGGCTGCCCTTTACTCAATTCCAGCGAGTATCTTTCGCGCTTATGGCGGCAAACTGTCGGATCGCTACGGAGCCCGCCGGGTAATGTATTGGACATTCGGGGTTTCAGTAGCCTGTACATTCCTGCTCTCTTACCCGAACACCGAATATGTGGTGCAAGGTATTGAGGGCCCAATTTCATTTTCTGTTTCAATGGGATTGGTGCCGTTTGTCATTCTTGTGTTCATTCTAGGATTTTTCATGTCGCTTGGAAAAGCGGCTGTATACAAACATATACCGGTCTATTACCCAGGCCACGTTGGTGCGGTTGGCGGACTGGTGGGAATGATAGGCGGATTGGGCGGATTCATTTTGCCGTTGGCATTTGGCGTAATGAACGACGTTACCGGAATCTGGACCAGCAACTTTATGCTGCTATTTGTCCTGGTGTTTATTGCTCTGATGTGGATGCATCTATCGATTTTGCGAATGGAGAGGGAGGTCTTGCCGGACGATGTGAAAGAACTTCCGCAATTGCCTGAGATGGAGGAAATTCACGAACCTGAGCATGCAAAGGCAATGTCGCCGGCAACACTGGAAGATTGGCGGCCCGAAGATGAAGAATTCTGGAAGACAACCGGACAGCGAATCGCAAGGCGGAATCTTTGGATCTCAATACCGTGTTTGCTACTGGCGTTTTCGGTATGGCTGGTGTGGAGTGTTGTCGTTGCCAAATTACCGTCAATCGGATTCAAGTACACGACTGACCAGCTGTTCTGGCTGGCTGCACTCCCAGGTTTGTCGGGTGCAACATTGCGAATTTTCTATTCGTTTATGGTGCCAATTTTTGGCGGTCGATTGTGGACGACACTATCCACCGCCACTTTGCTGATACCGGCGATTGGAATTGGTTATGCGGTACAGGATCCGAGCACCCCATATGCCATTTTTCTGGGACTGGCGCTGCTCTGCGGTCTAGGTGGCGGCAACTTTGCTTCATCCATGTCAAATATCAGTTTCTTCTTTCCCCGGTCACAAAAAGGACAGGCTCTGGCGATGAACGCGGGGCTGGGAAACGCTGGTGTCAGCGTGATGCAATTTGTCGTTCCACTAGTCATCACTGCAGGTGTGTTTGGTGCTTTGGGTGGTTCCCCTCAGACGACCGATACAGGCACTCAAATCTGGCTGCAGAATGCCGGTTTTGTGTGGGTTCCATTTCTACTGGTGTCAGTCGCTGCAGCCTGGTTCGGGATGAACGACATCGAATCTGCGAAAGCTTCATTTCGTGATCAGTCCATTATCTTCCGCCGCGTACACAACTGGATTATGTGCTGGCTCTACACCGGCACGTTTGGTTCATTTATTGGATTTTCAGCGGGATTTCCATTGCTGGCCAAGACCCAATTTCCGGATGTTGATTCGCTCAAGTTCGTATTTCTTGGCCCACTAATTGGCGCATTGTCGCGCGCCGCGACAGGTTGGATGTCTGATCGCTACGGTGGTGGACGAATAACTTTCTGGACATTCAGTTTCATGATCGTGGCAGTAGCTGGTGTGATTTACTTCATCACCATCAAGGATCAGCCCGGTGCGTTCTGGGGATTCTTTGCGATGTTCATGCTGCTGTTTTTCGCAACAGGAGTCGGGAATGCATCGACATTTCAGATGATCCCTGTCATCATGCGTCTTGAAGTTGGACGACTGATGCCTTCATTGTCCGTGGCTGAAAGCCGTCGACAGTCCGAAAAAGAATCAGCCGCGATTATTGGGTTTACATCGGCGATAGCTGCATACGGTGCATTTTTCATACCAAAATCATACGGCACGTCGATCGCGGCGACGGGTGAACCACTCGTGGCATTGTGGGGCTTCCTGATCTTTTACGTGACCTGCGCAATTTTGACATGGCGAGTCTACACCAGTAAGAGCGGTTTGTTGTATGATGTTGAACGAAAGACATAGAAAGCGCCGGATGCAATCTAAGAGGTCAATTGATGAATCTATATTCAAACGGAGGATGGTATGAGCTTTCTCCTTGATCGGCTGAATTTTTTCAGCAGGCAATCTGATCCGTTTTCAGAAGGACATGGGGTTACCACTGACGAAAATCGCGATTGGGAGACGACATATCGAAATCGCTGGCAGCATGACAAAATCGTGCGCTCAACGCACGGGGTCAACTGTACAGGCTCCTGTTCCTGGAAAATCTTTGTGAAGGGAGGTATTGTTACCTGGGAAACACAGCAAACGGATTACCCGCGTACGAGGCCTGATCTGCCGAATCATGAGCCGCGCGGCTGCTCCCGTGGTGCGAGCTACAGTTGGTATCTGTATTCAGGCAGTCGGCTCAAGTATCCGCTGATTCGTTCGCGCTTACTGAAACTTTGGCGCGAAGCAAGAAAAACGATGGCACCTGTGGCAGCTTGGAAATCCATTGTTGAAAATCCCGACAAGCGTTCAGACTATACCAAGGTGCGCGGGCTTGGTGGTTTCGTTCGCGCAAATTGGGATGAAGCGTCAGAATTGGTTGCTTCAGCCAACGCATATACCGTCAAGACATACGGACCTGACAGGATTAACGGATTTTCACCAATTCCGGCGATGTCAATGGTGTCCTATGCAGCTGGTTCACGTTATCTCTCACTGCTGGGCGGCGTAAGCATGTCGTTCTATGATTGGTACTGCGATCTACCGCCATCCTCACCTCAGACCTGGGGTGAACAGACAGATGTGCCCGAATCGGCAGACTGGTACAATTCAGGATTTTTGATGTTGTGGGGTTCGAATGTCCCACAAACCCGTACACCGGATGCCCATTTTTATACCGAAGCGCGTTATCGCGGCGCAAAATCGGTTGTTGTTACACCCGACTATAGTGAAGCCACAAAGTTTGCTGATATTTGGTTGAATCCGAAGCAAGGTACAGATTCGGCTTTGGCGATGGCACTCGGGCATGTAATTTTGCGAGAATTTCACATTGATAGACAGAGTGAGTACTTCACTGATTATTGCCGCCAGTATACCGACATGCCGATGCTGGTGCGGTTGGTCGAAAAGGATGGTAGCCTCATACCCGAGAGGCTTGTAAGAGCCTCAGATTTCGAAGACTCGATGGGAGAAGAAAACAACCCGGACTGGAAGACTGTTGCGATTGACGAAAATTCCGGAAATTTCATTGTGCCGCTCGGTTCGGTCGGATTCCGCTGGGGTGAAAAGGGTAAATGGAATCTTGAGACTAAAGACTCGTCAGGGTCTGAGGTTCAGTTGCGACTATCAAATATTGAACAGTCTGCACGAGACGATGTCGTTGAGGTCGGATTTCCATATTTCGGCAATCGAAAGCATGATTACTTTAAAGGTTCAGATCATCCTGACGTATTGATGCGGCGCGTACCGGTCAAACGTTTGCAACTGAATGATGGTGAATTCTGGGTCGCTACGGTTTTTGACCTGTTCGTGACTAACTACGGTCTTGATCGCGGGCTTGGGGGAGACAACGTTGCCAATTCGTATGATGAAAATGTTCCCTACACACCTGCCTGGGCTGAAACAATCACCGGTGTTCGCGCAGACGCGATTACAACTGTTGCTCGAGAGTTCGCTCGTAATGCCGAAAAAACAGAAGGCCGCTCAATGGTCATACTTGGTGCCGCGTTAAACCACTGGTATCACATGGACATGAACTACCGGGGCATCATCAATATGCTGGTAATGTGCGGTTGCGTCGGTAAGTCCGGCGGCGGATGGTCTCATTACGTCGGTCAGGAAAAGCTGAGACCTCAGACCGGTTGGCTGCCACTCGCATTTGCTTTGGACTGGGGACGTCCACCGCGACAAATGAACTCAACCTCGTTCTGGTATGCCCATACTGATCAGTGGCGCTACGAAACACTAGGCATTGACGAAATCATCTCACCGACTGCTCCTGAAGGCCCCTGGGATGGCGCATTAATTGATTACAACGTCCGTGCTGAACGTATGGGGTGGCTGCCTTCAGCGCCGCAACTCGCAATGAACCCATTGACAATCAGCGAAAAGGCAAAAGATGCTGGATTGGAGGTTCCGGCATATTTGGTGGAGAAATTGAAGAGTGGTGAAATCACCATGTCGTGTGAAGACCCGGACAATCCGATAAATTGGCCGCGAAATCTGTTCGTTTGGCGATCAAATTTGCTCGGTTCTTCGGGCAAGGGACACGAGTACTTTCTGAAGCACTTGCTGGGTACAAACCATGGTGTGCAGGGTAAAGAACTCGGTGACGACGCTACCAACAAACCGCTTGAAGTTGCTTGGCATGAATTGGCTCCACAAGGCAAACTTGATCTTGTGGTTACACTGGATTTTCGAATGTCCACTACCTGCATGTATTCGGATGTAGTGTTGCCGACTGCGACCTGGTACGAAAAAAATGATCTGAATACTTCCGACATGCATCCATTCATTCATCCGTTATCTTCCGCTGTTGATCCAGTATGGGAGTGTCGAAGCGACTGGGAGATCTACAAAACGATTGCAAAGAAGTTCTCAGAAGTTGCACCGGAAGTATTGGGTGTCGAGACGGATGTTGTTCTGGCCCCGATACTGCATGATACTCCGGCAGAAATTTCCCAAGCGATCGATGTCAAGGATTGGAAACGCGGAGAAACAGAACCGATACCGGGTAAAACCATGCCCGGAATCGCGGTGGTTGAGCGCGACTATCCGAATGTATACAAACGTTTTACCGCGTTGGGTCCCTTGATGGACAAACTTGGAAACGGAGGTAAAGGCATCGCCTGGAACACGCAACATGAAGTGGAATACCTGGCACGCCTTAACGGTGTCGTTACCGAAGAGGGTCCGACCAAGGGTATGCCTCGAATAGACAGTGATATTGATGCGACTGAGGTCATTCTTTCGCTTGCGCCTGAAACCAATGGGGAGGTTGCGGTCAAAGCATGGTCTGCCCTTTCTGAAAATACCGGTCGAGATCATGCGCATTTGGCAGCGAGCAAAGAGGAAGAAAAAATACGTTTTCGGGATGTCGTAGCACAGCCGCGTAAGATCATCTCGTCACCAACCTGGTCTGGAATTGAATCGGAAAGCGTGTGCTACAACGCCGGCTATACGAACGTACATGAACTGATTCCGTGGCGGACGCTCAGCGGACGTCAGCAACTTTATCAGGATCATCTGTGGATGCGGGTTTTTGGCGAGGGTCTATGTGTTTACCGCCCGCCCATCGATACGAAAACCATTAAGCCGATCATTGATGCCAAGGATGACGGAATGCCACAGGTGGTGCTGAATTTCATAACCCCTCACCAAAAATGGGGGATTCATTCAACCTACACCGACAATCTTCACATGCTGACGCTCTCGCGTGGCGGACCAATTGTCTGGATTTCAGAAATTGACGCCCAGAAAGCGAAAATATCCGATAACGACTGGGTCGAGGCCTATAACACGAATGGTGCCCTAGTAGCTCGGGCAGTGGTGTCGCAGCGTATACGTGAAGGAACCATGTATATGTACCATGCACAGGAAAAAATTGTTAACGTACCTGGTTCGCAGGTAACCGGGCAACGTGGCGGGATTCACAATTCTGTTACACGTGCCGTGGTGAAACCGACGCACATGATCGGTGGATACGCACAGCAATCCTATGGATTCAATTACTACGGTACCGTCGGTTCAAACCGAGATGAGTTCGTTATCGTACGCAAGGTCAAAAAGGTTGATTGGATGGAAGAACCGATTTCTAGGAAGATGGAGGTAACACAATGAAGATTCGTGCACAAATTGGCATGGTTCTTAACCTCGACAAGTGTATCGGGTGCCATACCTGCTCGGTCACTTGCAAGAACGTTTGGACGAGCCGGGAAGGAATGGAATATGCCTGGTTTAACAACGTAGAGACAAAACCCGGCATCGGATACCCGAAAGACTGGGAAAATCAAAACCGCTGGAAAGGTGGCTGGACGCGTAAAAAATCCGGTGATATCGAACCCCGTATGGGCGCCAAGTGGCGTATTCTGGCGAATATCTTTGCCAATCCTGATCTGCCTGAAATAGACGATTACTACGAACCGTTTACTTTCGACTACGAGCACCTGCAGACGGCTGGGGAAAGTCAGACGATGCCGACCGCCCGCCCGCGATCGCTGATCACCGGTGAGCGTATGGAAAAAATTGAATGGGGACCAAATTGGGAGGAAATTTTAGGCGGCGAATTTTCCAAGCGGTCACAGGATTACAACTTTGAAGGTGTTGAAAAACAGATTTATGGTGAGTTTGAAAACACCTTCATGATGTACTTACCGCGACTTTGTGAGCACTGTCTGAATCCGTCTTGCGTTGCAGCTTGCCCATCTGGTGCAATCTACAAGAGGGAGGAAGATGGAATTGTTCTGATCGATCAGGAGAAATGCCGCGGTTGGAGAATGTGCGTGTCCGGATGTCCCTACAAAAAAATCTATTACAACTGGTCATCTGGAAAGTCGGAAAAGTGTATTTTCTGTTATCCCAGAATTGAAGCAGGTGAGCCGACGGTTTGTTCGGAAACCTGCGTTGGTCGAATTCGATACCTGGGCGTTGTACTTTACGATGCTGACCGGATCAAGGAGGCAGCCTCGGTCGAAGACGAACACGACTTATATGAGGCACAACTCGGAATTTTTCTAGATCCAAATGATCCGGATGTCATCGCGCAGGCTCGCGCGGATATGGTTCCCGATGCATGGCTTGAGGCTGCAACTCGTTCACCAATCTGGAAACTGGCAATGGAGTGGAAAGTTGCATTTCCGCTTCATCCTGAATATCGCACGTTACCGATGGTTTGGTACGTACCACCACTGTCACCGATTCAATCAGCAGCGGAAGCGGGCAAGATCGGGATTGACAACGAAATGCCGGATGTACGTTCGCTTCGCATCCCGATTCGTTACCTGGCAAACCTGCTGACAGCAGGTAAGGAAGAACCGGTCGCACAGGCACTTGAGCGCATGTTGGCGATGCGTGGATATATGCGGGCGAAGACTGTCGATGGTGTAATTGATATTGGAATCGCCAAGAAGGTTGGACTGACACCCGGCCAGGTCGAAGACATGTATCAATTGATGGCAATTGCAAATTACGAAGATCGATTTGTGATTCCAACCTCGCACCGTGAAACGAGTGAGGATGCCTATGACATACGCGGTGGGTGTGGGTTCAGTTTCGGCAATCAATGCTCCGGCGGTACGTCGAAAACCAACCTGTTTGCAACGACACCACGCAAGAGTGTTCGTACACCAACCGAGTTGATCAAGTGACCAAGACATTCAAAGTACTGTCGGCGGTTTTGTCTTATCCGACAGTGGAGATGCAAGCCGCGGTAGACGAAATGCGCGCGGCTGTGACCGATGAGGCGTTGCTTTCGGAAAATCAGCAACTCGCGCTATTTCAACTTTTGGATGACTTCGCGAAACAAGATCTGTACGAATTGCAGGAACGCTTTGTACTGTTGTTTGATCGTACCCGGAGTCTGTCTTTGCACCTGTTTGAACATGTTCATGGTGAAAGTCGGGAAAGAGGTCAAGCCATGGTCGATTTAGCGACACTATACAGAGAGAAAGGGCTTGAAATCTCAGATCGGGAACTGCCGGATTACCTACCGCTGTTCCTTGAATTTCTGTCGACTCTGCCATTAGATGAGGCACTATCGACGCTGTCGCAGCCGCTTCACATCATTTCTGCACTCTCGGCTCGCTTGGAGCGACGCAAAAGCGTATACGCAGCACCATTCAGTGCGTTGGAAAGCCTAGCATTGAACGAACCCGAATCCGATGCGGTTCATGCAATACTCGAAAAACCGGAAGATGATCCCAATGACTTTGATCAGCTGGACCGCTTGTGGAAAGATTCTGAAGTTGTATTCGGACCTGGCAGCGGTCAGAATGATGGCTGTACCCAGAGTATGCCAGGTTCGACCGGCGTTCGGGTCGCTCCGCCCACTCAGTTGAACAATCCAGATTTGTCCGGACGTTAGTACCATGGACAGTTATATCCATATCTTGATATTCGGCTACTATCCTTATGTAGCTTTGATTGTGCTGCTAGTTGGCAGTATCGTGCGTTATGATCGAGAACCATATACGTGGCGTTCAGGGTCCAGCCAGCTATTGCGGCGTAAACAGTTGATAGCTGGTTCGGTGCTCTTCCACGTCGGCGTGTTAATTGTGTTCTTTGGTCACCTTGTCGGCCTGTTGACACCCATTGAGGTGTTTGACATGATGGGTATCAGTCATGGATTCAAACAGCTTGCCGCAATAATTGTCGGCGGTATTGCTGGGGTTATGGCTTTAATTGGTGCGACATTGTTGCTTCACAGACGGCTTTTTGATTCCAGAATTCGAGCGACATCGAGCTTTTCAGATACCGCAGTCCTGGTTTTGCTTTACCTTCAACTTCTGTTGGGACTCGCTACCATTCTGATTTCTGTTGATCATCTGGATGGTGAAGAAATGGTCAGGTTTATGGAATGGTCACAGGGTATCTTCACTTTCCAAAGTGGCACTGCGGACATCATTAAGGACGTGCACTGGATTTTTAAACTGCATCTATTCCTCGGGCTGACGATATTTCTGATCTTTCCGTTTACCCGACTTGTACACATGTTTAGCGTGCCTGTTCGATACCTATGGCGTCCCGGATACCAGATTACCCGGACCAAGCAGAAGACGCGTACCGCTGCCTGAACTGAATCATCCTGTGTTGCCGGATTCCATCCGTGTCAACGGCGTCGTAATCCCAAGCAAATCGATTGCTGCGGAAAGCCAGAATCATCCCGCGAGTAACCCGATAGACGCACAGAAAGCCGCAGTTCGCGCTTTAGTTGTACGTGAACTTCTGTTGCAGGAAGCGCGTCGACTCGATTTAACCCCTGATCCCGTATCTGATGGTGAAGATCGAACAGAAACTGACGAAGAAGCTTTAGTCAGGCAGCTTCTGGACATCGAAATCAATGTCCCCAAAGCAAAGGAAGCGGAGTGTTATCGGTACTACGAAAACAATCTCACTCGTTTTCGAACCTCTGACACATATGAACCTAAACACATTTTAATTGCTGCTAATGAGAGCGATAAAGATGAGTACGCTGCAGCGGTTGCAAAAGCCAGACAGCTAATTGAAGATCTGAAAGAAGTCCCTAGCCGCTTCGACGAGCTAGCACGCAAGCATTCGAACTGTAAATCAAGCGAAAATGGCGGACTTTTGGGAAGAGTAACGCACGGGCAGACATCGTACGAATTTGAGAAATGTTTGAGAAAACTCGATGAGGGCCAACTCCATCCAGAACCGATAGAGGCTCCTTATGGCGTGCACGTTCTTTATCTGATACGGAAGCACCCCGGACAGACTGTGCCATTTAATTCGGTGCGGGAAAAGATTGAAGAATATTTGAAAGAAGCGAGTTGGCGTCAGGCGGTAACCCAGTACATTGAGATTCTGTTTGGAGAGGCCAAAGTCGAAGGCATCACTTTCCAGGAATTTGCAAACGAATAGATTGGGTGAACCCCAGTTCCGAATTCATCCAATCTGGACTACTGCCTGTCTCTAACCATAGGTGCGGCCACCAGCATAGTCAGCTACGCTATTCGCCGCAAAGGAGCGATGTTCTAACGTTGGTACAGCATACCAATTAGAGAACGTCAAACGTCATAGACAAGACACCTACAAAAAATCAGCCCCGGGAACGAGTCCCCGGAGCTTTTTTAAATTAGATATTAAATCTAAATCTTGATTTTCAGGATTGGAATCAGCTGTAGCGATAGGGAACGCCAACCTTCTCCATAACATCAGAATACTGACGGAAAGCATCCACCACCTTGCGGGTACGTGGGCTGATTGATGCCAAATCTTCCCAGAACTCCTTGGAATCTTCGACAACCTGGTCCCATTCCTCTGCTGGAATGGTGGTCAACTCCATCTTCTCACCTTCTACTCTTAACTGGGCCTCGCCGCCCCAGTACCAAACCTGACGATAGTAGTGTGAGTCATTGCATGACATTCGGAATAGCTCCTGAAGATGTGGCGGGAGTGCATTCCAGCTGTTTGTATTGGCAAAGTAGGAGCCACACCACGCACCGGTTACGTTGTTGAGCAGGGCGTAATTGCATACATCGGCCCACCCGACTTCATAGGCTTCAGTGAATCCGCACCAGGCCACACCGTCCAGTTCACCAGTACCGATAGCGACTTCAATGTCATCCCAAGGCAGAGTGACTGGCACTAGCCCATAGCGTGACAGGAATCTGCCAGCGGTCGGGACACCGAATACACGTTTGCCGCGCATATCGGCAAGCGAACGAATCGGGTCTCTAGTAAAAATGTGCAGCGGGTCCCAAGCGCCAGCGCTGATCCACTCTACACCCTCTACCTCACCATACGCTTCAGCCCATATTTCATCCAATCCGTAATACTTGAACAGCACTGGCAAGTCCAAACTGTAACGGGTGGAAAACGGGAAGTACCCGCCAAAAACACTGATATCGACTGGTGAAGCCATCGTGGCATCATCACTTTGCACTGCGTCTAGCGCACCCGACTGCATGGCTCGAAACAGCTCGTCCGTTGGAACCAACTGATCAGCATAGAACAGTTCGATTTCCATCTGGCCGTGCGCGACTTTGTTGAATGCCTCAATCTGAGGTAATACCACATGTGCACCGAGCGGAGCACCGGAATACGATTGCAATCGCCATTTAATTGGATTGCTCTGTGAGAACGCGTAAGGCGCTGTTCCTGCAGCGAGGATACCTGCAGTGCCCGCACCGACCTTCTTTACAAATTCCCGACGTTCGTTATTTGTCGGTTGAACAAGTTCTTTTTTGTCTGTCATAGTCTACCTCTCTATCAATTGAAGGTGATTGACCTTAAGAAATGGAGAATCACCTGGTGTATATCTGGCCCGGCAACCACAGAGCGATCTGAGGGAATGCCATGACCAAAATCAATGCAACGATCATGACCAGCACGAATGGTGTAATGGAACGATAAATATCCATCAACGAAATTTCCGGCGGCGCCATGGCGCGCATTAGAAAAAGATTGTATCCGAATGGCGGAGTCATGTAGGCGATCTGACAAGTGATGGTGTACAGCACACCGTACCAGACAGGATCGAATCCCAATATTTTCACCAGCGGGACATATAGGGGTGCCACAATTACGAGCATTGCTGTATCGTCTAGAAACATGCCCATGAACAGGTATGACAACTGCATCATGATCAGCACTTCCCAAGGCGTTAGATTCCAGTTTGTGATGAAAAGGGTTTCGATGGCTCTCGCTGCCCCGATTCCATCAAAAACAGCCCCAAAGCATAGTGCGGCCAAAATGATCCACATGAACATGCACGATATTCCCAAGGTCTTGCGGATGGTTTCCTCCATGACCTTGCGATTAAGCCGTCGTTTGACTAACGCTGCCAGAGTTGCAGCTGTTGCCCCTACTGCGGAACTCTCAACCAGACTGGTGATACCCATGACAAAGAGTCCCGTCATAAAGAAAAAGATCAGAAATGGAATGATTCCGGCTCGAAGCAGTCGCAGCTTTTCCGCCATAGGCATTTGCTTTATCTCTTCTTCGCTGACTGTTGGGCCTAGGTGAGGCTGCAGGCGACATCGAATGACGATGTAGATGATGAAAAGAGCAGCCATCATCAGTCCAGGTAATGCGCCAGCCAGCCACAGCTTACCCACAGATTCCCGAGCAATCATGCCGTACAGAACCAGTACCACACTTGGGGGAACAAGAATGCCCAGTGAACTACCGGCCTGCACCACTCCGGTAATCATGACTTTGTCGTAGCCCCGCCGCAGCATTTCAGGTAGAGCAATGGTTGCGCCTATCGCCATCCCCGCTACACTGAGTCCGTTCATGGCCGAAATCACTACCATGAGGCCGATGGTACCTACCGCAAGTCCACCCTTCAGTCCGCCAAACCACACGTGGAACATCCGATAGAGATCATCGGCAATACCCGATTCCGACAATATGTATCCCATGTAGATGAACAACGGCAGGGTCAGCAGCGGATACCATTTGAATAACTTGAATGCTGCTGTAAACGGCATTTCCACGCCGCCCTCTCCCCAGAGCAGCAATGCCGCCACTGTGGAAACAATACCAATAGCGGCAAAAACCCGCTGCCCAGTCAGTAGCATCAGCAGCATCGATGCGAACATGATGATGGCGATGGCTTCGTAACTCATGCCAGCTCCACTCCGCGCGACTTAGCTAGATCCTTGAAAAATGTGGAGAAGGCTTGCAATAACATCAATAGGATTCCGAGGACCATAATCACCTTAATTGGAACTACCGATGGGTTCCACATTGAAAAGAGGCGTTGATTAGTCTCAATTGAGTAGATGGTGCTGGAAATGGAACCGATCAAAAGCACAATTAGGTAGATCACTAGAAAGATCGCGGTGAAACTGTCCATTCGTGCCTTGTTGCGGTCGGACAGCCGGTCATACAACAAATCCATGCGAACATGCGTATTAAGTTGCATGGAGTAGGCACCTCCCATAATGTAGTACGCAGCCAAGGTGAATTGAGCCAACTCCACACACCAGAACAATGGGATGTCCAGTACATTTCGAGTAATTGCATCCAACAACAGCGTCCCGATCATAAGAAAGATCAGAAGCATTGCTATTCGCCCAAATCGGGTGGAAATATAGTCCACCACTCGGACATACTTCACAATAAAGGAAGGCATTTTTTGTTAGTTTTAGAAGCTACTATTGAAAATCTATGTCAGTGAATATGCCCGCGATGATTAGCATTGAATGAATTATGTCAATTCACTGCTGTCCCGTTGTTCAGAGAAGAATGTCTTGTATCTAATTGATAGTATTAAAATAAAACCCTGTTGGAGGGTGTCCGAGACTTCAGCGGATGCTGACACATTCCGCCGCCCTCCAAACAGAGCAGCTATCAGTCA
>JAJDXD010000105.1 GCA_022823405.1 Gammaproteobacteria bacterium | reverse complement strand
CGGTGGAGTGTTCATCAACGAAGTCATCACCCGAGAATACTGTTGATTGAACTCAGACAGCAAAAGTGCGGGGTTGAATTCAGAATTCTTTTCTGAAAGTTTTTCCTGCATAAACTAATCTCGTTTTTTATTGCACTGCATTATCAAATAACGCTTCTAAATCAGGTGTGATTTCGATGGAAATCCCTCAGGTAGTTCCGTTAACTAAGCCGTTCGTACGTCTTGGAACTTTGACTTTAGCCTGACCAATTAATACCACTTCCCCATCAACGGTACAGGTCGTATCCAGTATTGCATATGGTCGTTCACTGTCAAGTTCTACAACAACAACATTTGCGGTAACGGTATCACCAACCCTTACAGGAACCGTAAACTTAAGACTTTGGTCCATGTATATACAACCAGGGCCTGGGAGACGAGTGCCAATCAAAGTCGATATCAAACTTGCGGTCAGCATCCCGTGAACAATTGGTTCGCCGAACGCTGTTTGACTGGCAAACTCGCGATTCTGATGCAAAGGATTCGTATCGCCGGACACTCCGGTAAACATCAATACATCGGCATCGGTTAAAGTTTTACCGTAGGCTGCAGTCATTCCGACTTTCAAATCCTCGAAGTAATACCCATGCAGTTCAATCTCTTTGCGTGATTCACTCATATGATTCCTCGTAAGTATTTATAAATAATATATTTTATCCTGTTCAAGTGAGTAAGTATTCCAATTGAATATAATTCAAATCCATTCAAAAACCAGCGCCTTGATCAACCGATGCAAAGCAAGAATCCATACGAATCTGGTTTAGACAAAAACCCGGCAAACTACGTGCCGTTGTCCCCGTTGGGTTTTTTGGAAAGAAGTGCACGCATATTTCCCGACCGCACCTCTCTGATTCACGGTGATCGACACTATACGTGGAAGGAGACTTACAGTCGCTGTCAGCAGCTGGCATCCGCATTAACTGAGTTAGGGATAAAACGCAACGATACAGTCTCCATTATTGCACCGAATATTCCCCCGATGTATGAAGCTCACTTCGGTGTACCAATGACTGGTGCGGTGCTGAACACAATCAATATACGTCTGGACGCAGACACGATCGCATTTATCCTTGAACATGCAGAATCAAAAGTACTGATTGCAGATAGCGAATTTTCAGAAGTTGTTGGTGCCGCACTAAGCAAACTCAATCGGGATATAACGGTCATCGACATTCTTGATGATGCGGTGCAACATGGCTCAAAAGTGGGTAGTATGGACTATGAGACCTTCATAAGTCAAGCCAATTCTGATTTTTTTCCTATTCAACATCCCGAATCAGAGTGGGATGCAATTTCACTCAACTACACCTCTGGAACAACGGGCAACCCCAAGGGTGTTGTTTATCACTACCGAGGCGCATATCTGAACACACTAAGCAATGCACTTAATTGGAAAATGCGACCACACCCGATCTATCTTTGGACGCTGCCAATGTTTCATTGCAATGGCTGGTGTTTTCCCTGGACCATCGCATTACTTGGCGGTACCAATGTGTGTCTGCGTCGAGTTGCAGCGAATACAATCTTTGATGCGATAGCTGATTACAAAGTCACTCATTTTTGCGGTGCACCAGTTGTACTAAACATGGTCGTCAACGCCAGTGAAAACGAACGCAAGTCATTCGATCATCCGGTTGAAGTCATGACTGCAGCCGCCCCGCCACCTGCGGTTGTTCTCGAGAAGATGGAGCAAAATGGTTTTTTAATGACGCATGTTTATGGTCTAACTGAGACCTATGGACCTGCGGTAATTTGCGAGTGGCGCCAGGAGTGGGATGAGTACGACAGTGCAAAACGGGCAAACCTCAAATCTCGTCAAGGTGTACCTTATTCAGCACTAGCCGGTCTTGACATCATGGACCCAATAACGATGTCATCTGTAAATGCGGATGGTGCCACTATGGGAGAGACCATGTTTCGCGGCAACATCGTAATGAAAGGTTATCTGAAAAACCCGAATGCGACGAAAGAAGCATTTGAAGGCGGCTGGTTTCATTCCGGCGATCTTGGCGTGATGCATCCAGATCACTACATTCAACTTAAGGACCGATCAAAGGACATCATCATATCTGGTGGTGAAAACATTTCATCAATTGAGGTCGAAGACACACTGTTTCGACATCCGGCGGTTATGGAAGCAGCAGTAGTGGCGCAGGCTGACGAAAAGTGGGGTGAAGTCCCGTGCGCGTTTGTAAGCTTGAAACCACAACACTCTCCGCAGCCAAGTGAAGATGACTTAATTAAGTATTGCAAAGACAATATGGCTCGCTATAAAGCACCAAAAAAGATCGTGTTCGGTCAACTTCCGAAAACCTCGACCGGCAAAGTTCAAAAATTTCGCCTGCGCGAACGCGCAGAACTGCTCGCTAAAAACAATGCGTCATGACAAAGTTGGATTACTATTACGACTTCATCTCGCCGTTTTCCTACCTGCTACACGAACAGCTTCATCGGCTACCAAAATCGGTTGAGTTGAACTACATTCCAGTTCTGTTCGCTGGGTTACTCAAGTACTGGGGAAATTTGGGACCTGTTGAAATTGACCAAAAGAAAATTTTCACTTATCGTCACACCACTTGGCTGGCGAATAAACTCGAATTGCCTTTCAGGATACCGGATACACACCCTTTCAATCCTTTACCTTATCTGCGTCTGTCAATCGCGAAAGACAATGACCCCGAACTGGTTACGTCAATATTTCGAGCGATCTGGACAAGCGGCGATAATCCAGCAACCGATGCTGGACGACAGGCGATTTGGTGTTCAATTGGAATTCCTGATGCTGATGGTTTGATCAATGATGCCGAGGTCAAGTCAGCACTAATCACCAACACTCAAATGGCTACCGAACAAGGTGTTTTTGGTGTGCCGTCCATTTCCATCAACGGAGAGATGTTTTGGGGGCTGGATTCTTTCGAGATCTTGCTGGATTACCTCGAAAATCCAGACTTATTCGACAGCGCCTCAATGGCCCGTCTGAAGAAAATCAATTGACATACCTCTACATGTGACAAAGCCTAGGGCCGAATTAGAACCTAGACCAATGGGCGCCCGAATCTACCTCACTGGCAACTGATTTTCCCAATATCGACGCAATTGAAACGGAACACCTACTCATCAATGTACTCTTGCGGATAACTGGTTCAGATTGGTCAACATAACCTAAAAGTTTTTTGATCTGACAACAATCCTATGGATCTGAACAAAAAAATTTTGCTGTGGCTAAACAAATCAATTTGACTCCAGCGCCTCCGTTCCAAATGTTTCGACTGCATCCAATGTTTCCTTCACGTCATTCCATGTAGTTGTGTGGTTAATGATGCAGATTCTTAGAGCGAATGCTCCGTTTACCATCGTTGATGACATAAACGCATCATCCTCCCAGAAAACGCGAACCAGAATTTTTCGATTGAATTTTTCAATTGCAGTTTCACTTAAATTTGCATTCTTCGGATTGTATCGAAAGCACACAATACTCAACATTGAAGGGCTGAGGAGCTGCAGGCTGGAACTATTTTGAATGTAGTGCTGTGCTTTGTCTGCCAGCACGAGACAATGCTCAACCGAATCTCTGAACGCTTGCATCCCGAAAGATTGAACTGACATCCAAATCTTAAATGCCCGAAACGTTCGACTCAACTGTATGCCGCGATTGGCTATGTTAGGGTGATCTTTACCCCAAACCGTATCCTGAAGTACGTCGGAGCGCATGCTGTAGACATTCTCTAATTGTTGTAAATTTTTGACCATCAGGCATCCAACTTCATACGGTTGGTACAGCCATTTATGAGCATCCAGCGTGATTGAATCAGCGCGTTCAATTCCTTTCAAGAGCTTTTTGCCTCGCTGTGTAATACAAGCAAAACCTCCATACGCGGCATCAACATGAAACCATATATTTTGTGACTCGCAAAAGTCGGCAATCCAAACTAGCGAATCGATTGCACCTGTCGATGTTGTGCCTGCATTAGCAACAATTAGCACTGGCTGATATCCTTTATTGACATCTTCAACAACCGTCTCTGCCAACTGGTTGACATTGATCGAAAAACTATCGTCGCTGGGAATTTTCTTTATGTTGTCTGCTGGGATTCCAATCACGCGAGCCGCGCGAATTATTGATTGATGAGTCTGATCACTCATATACACAGTCGCCCGCATCGGATTATCGGCAGCTTCTCTTGCAACAACGAATGCTTCGACACTTGCTACAGAACTTCCGCTGGTCAGCAGCCCACCTGCCGTGTCCGGATAGCCAAGCCACTGCCTGATCCATTCAATTACAGTCAGTTCTATTTGACTAGGACCACTCGCCACTAGCCACGTACAAACATTCGAATTCATCCCTGAAACTAAGAAGTCCGCGATCACGCTTGGCCAAGTCGGTGATACGCTAACAAATCCAAAACTCTTTGGATGGGCAAGCTTCAACGAATATGGAAAGATTTTTCTAGTTGCCTGTTCCAGTACTTCATCGATATTTCGACCGTCCTCGGGAGGATCGGTCATAAAAATTTTGGCTAAACCATCACTGAATTCGCCATCCCAGGCATCTTGTGATGAAAGGTTTAGATTCTGGTCTACCAAGATTTCTGACACCCTGTTTGTCAGATTGAGCATTTCTTCGCGGGACATACTCAACCGCGAAGTGATTTCAGATTTTTTATCTACGATTGGGGTTGTACTAGCCATTTAGTGGTTACCAGTAAAGGTTAAGACAATATGATGCTAATTCGAATTACTAAGTGAAACAAATATCACCCATACCTTCCCTGCTAGTGAAGGAATGCATCAGAATTTATAAATAATATATAAGCAAAAGCCTAGATTAAGTGGCATGATCACCAGACCTTGCTGACTAATGTGAACAGACTGTGCACAAGCACCGATTTCCAGTTAACGGGGCTGCATTCGAATTGCACCATCCAATCGAATGACTTCGCCGTTTAGAAGCTGGTTATCCAGTATGTGTTTGACAAGCTGTGCGAATTCATCCGGACTTCCAAGCCGTTTAGGAAACGGTACCTGATTGGCTAGACTCTGCTGAACCTCATCTGGCATCCCAAACAGCATTGGTGTCGCAATCAAACCCGGTGCAATGGTCATTACGCGAATTCCGGTACTCGCCAATTCTCTAGCTGCCTGAATGGTCAATGCGACGATCGCACCTTTGGAAGAACTGTAAGCTGCTTGTCCGATTTGACCCTCAAACGCAGAAACCGAAGCAACGTTTACGATGACTCCGCGCTCTCCTACTTCATCAAGCGGTGCTTCATTCCTTAGTGCAGAGGCCATCACTCGAATCGCATTGAAAGTGCCAATCAGATTAACATCAATTACCCGCTTGAAATCTTCCAGAGGCATCGCCCCATCCCGACCTACAATGCGTTTTGCGGGTGCAATTCCCGCACAATTCACTAATATTCTGGCAACTCCGTGGGCCGAATCTGCCGCCGCAATAGCCCTTTCCATACTCTCTGCCTGCGTTACATCGCACGACAGAGCCAACGCGCCAATCTGATCAGCAATCCGTTTGATCTTCGCCTCATCAATATCCAGCAAACTGACTTTCGCGCCGAGATTGGCTAGTAAGCGTGCAGTCGCTTCACCCATTCCGGAAGCTGCACCGGTCACCAATGCCGGTTGACCTTCAATTTTCATCAATGACCTCGAATCAGTTGAAATTTAGAATCAAAAAATAGTGAACTCACGATTTATACAGCACAAGTAACAGTTTCACGAGCTAAACAGCCCAAAGTTGAGTCAAATCTTCGTGCAACATGCGGTCATCAGACTCGAAAAAATATGAAAATTGTCAATTTGTGTATACTTGAATTGAATGTTGAAGATAGTGCATTTTGCTTACTCACTAAGCCAACTGAGAGGCTCGGTATGCAGGAATTGAATTCTCTAATAGACGAAATAGTCAAGCCCGGCGAAGGCTGGGAAAGGGTTATTCGACCATTAGAAATTTTAAGGATAACCGACTTGGAAGGACAGCAGGGTGTCGACTTCCTGTGCTACAGCGCTGATAATCTCCAAGAGCGATACCACGCACCAAATACGATCAAAGCCGCACAAAGCATTCACATCACCAAGGGATCTGTGCTTTACTCCGATTACGCCAATCCACTGATGACAGTTGTAGAAGACACCACTCCCGGTGGACACGATACGATCGCTGGCTGCTGCTCAAGTTGGAGTAACGAGATGTTGTACGGCGTGCCAAATGTTCCAGGCTGCCGGGAAAATTTTCTTGACGCACTATCCAAACATGGGTTGGGTTGGACTGATATTGTGCCGAATATAAATTTTTTCTGTTCAGTCCCAGTTCACGAAGATGGCAGTACAGAACAATCAGTTTTTGTCGACGGTCATTCTGTTGCGGGAGACTATATTGAATTGCGCGCCGAAGCCAGTGTGTTGGCAGTCATTTCCAACTGCCCACAGGTAAATAATCCATGCAATAGCGGCAATCCGACAGAGATTCGAGTTCAAGTCTTTTCACCGCATTCAATTGACTAACCTTGAATACAATACACACGAATTTTGGTGAATTGATTTTAGCCAGATCAATGCACCTGAGATTATCGAATTTGTACCCAATTCGCTACGTACCCACCCTATTCCATACTTCCTGATGAGTTTGCCTGAATGACTGTAGAAAGGGATTCACTTGAATATGACGTTGTCATTGTTGGAGCTGGTCCAGCTGGCCTGGCAGCAGGTATCAGGCTTCGCCAGTTGTGTGAAGAACATGGCGAGGATCTTAGTGTCTGCATTCTTGAAAAGGGTTCCGAAGTTGGCGCACATATCCTGTCAGGTGCAGTTTTGCAGCCGATCACCCTCAATGAACTGATTCCGGACTGGAAAGACAAGGGTGCGCCTCTGAACACTCCGGTAGTAGATGACAAATTTGTTTTACTGACGAGAAAGTCTGCCATTCGCATGCCGACTCCACCACAAATGAATAATCATGGAAACTACATTATTTCCTTGGGCAATTTGTGCCGTTGGCTTGGTGAACAAGCCGAACAGATTGGAGTTGATATTTTCCCCGGATACGCCGCATCGGAAGTTTTATACGATGGTGATAAAGTCATGGGAGTGGCATCTGGGGACATGGGTGTTGGTCGAGATGGTGAGCCCACCGCAATGTATATGCCAGGTGCAGAAATTCATGCAAAGTACACTCTTTTTGCTGAGGGCTGCCGAGGTTCTCTTACGAAAACGCTATTCGAACGCTACTCTCTTCGGGAAAATGTTGACCCGCAAACTTTCGGGATCGGAATTAAGGAACTGTGGGAGGTCGACGAAAGCAAACATAAACTGGGTACAGTCTGGCACAGTATTGGATGGCCTTTGGACCGCAGTACGTACGGCGGTTCATTCTTGTACCACCTGGAAGACAATCAGGTATCAATCGGATTTGTCGTTGGACTTGACTACCAGAATCCCTACTTAAGTCCATATGAAGAGTTTCAACGATTTAAACATCATCCGACAATCAAACCGGTTCTTGAAGGTGGACGGCGAATTGCTTATGGAGCGCGCGCACTGAATGAAGGTGGATTTCAATCCATTCCTAAATTAACGTTTCCGGGCGGTGCACTGATTGGTGATTGCGCCGGATTCTTGAATACTCCAAAAATAAAGGGTACTCATACGGCAATGAAATCCGCAATGACTGCAGCTGAAGCCACTTTTGAATTCTTGACGTCAGAATCACCTGGTGAACAACCCGATTATGAGAATAGGCTCAAAAATTCATGGCTTTGGGATGAACTTTACAGAGCGAGAAATATTCGACCGTCGTTTCAAAAAGGAATGTGGACGGGTTTGATGTATTCTGGAATTGACACTTACTTGTTCCGCGGACGTGCTCCTTGGACTTTTCATCATCATGAAGACCATAAGAGCCTCAGAAAAGCCAGCGAATGCAAGCAAATTGAATATCCGAAACCAGATGGTGAGATCAGCTTTGATCGGAATTCTTCGGTGTTTTTGTCGAACACGAATCACGAAGAAAATCAGCCTGTTCACCTGACTCTCAAGAATGATCAGGTACCGATTGACATCAATTTAAAAGACTACGACGCACCTGAGCAGCGCTACTGCCCAGCCGGGGTTTATGAGATCATCCGAGACCAGGATGAAGAACCGCGACTTGTAATTAATGCGCAAAATTGTGTTCACTGTAAAACATGCGACATCAAGGATATAACTCAAAACATAAATTGGGTTGTACCTGAAGGCGGTGGTGGTCCGAATTACCCGAATATGTAAAACATAACCAATACGACCGACCTGGAGTCTATTTATTGCCGTAATCAACTCATTAAAACCCGAGTGAACAGGCCACTGTTATGAATGACAAACTGTCAACCAAACTCGGATTGTGGCTGTGTCGAATCGGATTTCACAAGTATCGAATAGTCGAGGTCAAGTTTGGCTTCGGTACGGCCGGAAAGGTCGAAACTGTCGAGTGTGAACGTTGCGGTGAAGTCACAACTCGTAGAGCAAAGTAGTTTTGAATTCTTTTGGTCAATTGGGAATATTTGGTACGATGTTGCTCAGTCTAGCATCACAACCAGGAGTGATAGTTTGGAAGACTGAACGCTTTTATACAGATTCCTCTCCACTATTCGCTTGCGAAATTCAACCCATTCCTCAATTTCATTCTCTCACCAACAGATCATCAATCCCACCTGGGTAGCTTCAACCCAGTGTCTTGGGTTGAATAATTAAACATCACCATCTCATTGATTCTAATTCAGAATCTCGGATTCTGTACCTGATCATATTTTTACACCTGAATTGAATTCGGGTGGAAAACTTTATTTTTTTAATTTTTTTTCAAATTTAAGATTGACTTTTTCAATGTCTACTGTATTATTACACTAATACAGTAAACACAAACATCACCTTAAACAAGATCGGAAAAATGATTGAATTTGAAAACATACAGTTCGGCTACAAAAGGCAAACTCTGTTTAATGGGATGAACCTTTCACTTGGGCCAGGCCAAATTTATGGTCTACTGGGACTCAACGGTGCAGGCAAGTCGACATTATTGAGATTGTTCGGTGGGTTACTATTTCCTGACAATGGCAGTATCCGTGTACTCGGTTATGACCCTGTCCAACGGAATCCAAGTATGCTCTCCGAAATTTACATGTTGCCAGAAACACTTCACTTACCCGCAATCACGGATAAGAACTTTGTTTCACGAATGGCACGTTTCTATCCGAATTTTGATTCCAACTATCTGGAAAGTCTACTTAAGGAGATGTCTGTACCTCGGGGGCAAGTACTGGCTAGTCTGTCGCTTGGTGAGAAAAAGAAATTTCATCTGGCATTTGGACTCGCTTGTAAACCATCCATCATGATTCTGGATGAGCCAACTAACGGCTTGGACATTCCTTCAAAGGGACAGTTTCGGAAAATTGTTGCTGAAGCTCTAACCGAGCACAGGATTTTGATTATCGCCACTCATCAAGTGAAAGACATCGAACTCTTAATCGATAACGTTCTCATTCTGCACGAGGGCAGCTTTATCTGCAATCAAAACCTCTCTCAAATTTCATCAGCACTCCGTATCAGCCAGGAGACTAGCCGTCCGGACTCAAACTCAGAGAAACTGTTGTACACAGAACCAAGTTTGGGTGGTTACACAGCTGTATGGGCTGATACCGAAACAAATAGCGCGCACCAAGATCTGGAACTTCTATTTAAGGCTGCCATGTCAAACCCCGATACCTTTGTCCAGCTTACTACTGGAGATAATGAACTATGACATCATCATTTTCAATGTATAGACTCTGGTCACTGATGCGCAGTGACTTTCTTTCTGAAAGGCGCGCGCTCACATGGGCGGCAGGAACAGTGATCTGTTGCGTTTTACTACTGTCTCTGCAACAGATCTACTGGGGGTATGTGGGTTATTCAATGCATCAAGAGCTGTACGGGTATGCTCTCTTCATTTGGGGAATATTCGCAACAAGCCGATCCTTTCGCGCTTTACATGATCCAACTCGAAATGTAGCATATCTATTATTGCCCGCTTCGTCTCTCGAAAAGTTACTCGCCCGACTTCTACCTGTTACTGTAGGAATCGGAATTTTTCTACCCATTTTTCTTTTAGCCCTATCTGCCGCCATTGAGTCAATCAGCGCTATCATTTTTGGTACCAGGCGTCCGCTGTTCAATCCCTTCGATTTAGAAATCTGGAAGTTATACGGATACTACATCATTATTCAGGCACCATTTTTCCTAGGTGCAATCTGGTTCAGACGACTTAATTTTCTCATCACGAGTTTCGCCATCATTCTGTTTCTTATTATTTTGGCGACCGTGATTCTGATCACCGCTCGCATCACCATAGGTGCCACTGAATGGCAGTATTTGCACGACCTATCCCACCAACTGTTGGTCACCAACTGGAGTTTTCTTGCTACAGTTCTCTGGATAGGGATTGCGTTACTTCCACCTGTTCTATGGTGGATCGCGTGGCTCCGACTAAAAGAGGTTCAGGTAGATCATGGAGTTCAGTGATCCCAAGGGAATTTATCAACAAATTGCAGACCGGGTGCAGGAACAGATTTTGCAAAGCATCTGGACCGCAGGTGACCAGATTCCATCTGTGAGGGAGATGGCAGTGGAGTTGGGCGTCAATCCAAATACAGTTGCCAGAAGCTACCAGGTCTTGGTGGAGCGACGAATTCTGGCAAACCAGCGAGGAAGAGGGTTTTTTGTAACTGAGGAAGCTGTATCAAGCATTATTCACACTTTGAGAAATGAATTTTTGGACAAGGATCTTCCGAAAATTATCAAGACTATGCAATTGCTTGGAATAGGACCGGAAGATATCGCAAATCACTTTCATGACAACGAAACCCAACCTAGAGAGAAAACAGATGAAACATAAACTCAGAACCAGTCAGATCGCCTTATTTTCGGTGCTTGGAATTCTAATCCTTTTGACAATTGTTTCGTCCATTTCAATTGTCAAGGGGAAATTACCTCCCTAATCCGTAATTCGGAGTTGTGACAAAATGGAAAGCCCTGTAAAATTAAAGAGTTAACAAAAACCCCAGTTTCACCCATTGGGTGACAACTGAAAATCTCTTTAAAGGTTACAAGGCTGATGAACATTTTACCCTACCAGACCGCCGACAGTTCACACAATCTGACCTCCCGCGCCGGTCTGGCCGTGCTCGCCGAGCTGATGGCGAAACTGAAACTGGGCGAGACGCTGGATCGGGCCATGCCGGTGGCGGGCAGCAACCGCGGCTATGCCGCCAGCACCGTGTTCAACACGTTCATGCTGCTGTTGCATGAGGGCGGCCGCTGTCTGGACGATGTGCGCCACCTGAAGTGTGAACCGGCGCTGATGAAACTGTTCGGTTTCAAGCGCGTACCGGACGCCCACACGCTGGGCAACTGGCTGCGCCGAATCGGAGACAGCCGCCGTTGTGACCAGGCCCTTGATGCGGTCAACCGACAGCTGCTGAAAGCCGCGCTGGGTCGTTGCCGGGCCGTCACGCTGGACATTGACGCCACCGTGATCGAATCGCACAAGCGCGAAGCGAAGTGGACTTACCGCAAACACCCGGGCTATGCACCGATGGTCGGTCATATCAGTGAGACCGAACAGGTGGCGGCGGTGGAGTTTCGCACCGGTAACGTATCGCCGAGAGCGGGTCATGTGCGATTCGTCAGACGCTGTCAGGCGGCGTTGCCGGACGGGGTTTCGGTAACACGGCTGCGCGCCGATGCGGCAGGCTTTCAGGCAGAGCTGATCAATTATGCCAGACAGCAGCAGATGGGCTTTGCGGTGCGTGCGGCTATGGACAGCCAGGTGAAACAGTCGATCGCGGCGATCCAGGACAAAGACTGGCAGCCGCTGGCGCCGGATGCCCATGGAAAGCCGTTGTCGACAAGCAATGAACAGGTCGCTTTCACGGTGCATGTGATGGCCGACACCCCCGAGGCGTTTGGCCTGGTGGTGCAGCGAAGAAAGATTGGCGAACAGGCAGTCGATGAACCGCTCCAGCTGGATCTGTTCGGTGACGGTTTTGTACCGGTGGACGGGCAGTGCGTGCGGCGCGGGGTTTATCTGTACCGGGCGATCGCCACCAATCTGGACGGGCACGGCTTCAGCTGCAGCGACGTGGTTCACTGGTACAACCAGCGCGCGGAGTGCTCGGAGAACCGGCTCAAGGAGCTGCGCAGTGATTTTGCCGGCGCGCGCCTGCCCTGCGGTCAGTTCCATGCCAATGCCGCGTATTTCAAGCTCGCCGCCATCGCCTGCAACCTGATGGCACTGCTGCGGGCGATGCTGCCCGCACAATGGGGCAGATCCCGCGCCATCACGGTGCGCTGGCGTTACTACGCCATGGCCGGTCAGATCGTCCGACATGCCCGGCAGTGGACTTTGAAAGTCAATCCCGAGTGTCGCATACGGCTGACGCAGGCAATCGGTACGATCCGCACCTTCCAGTTCCCGTAACACCGCCTCCCCGGGCCTGATCCGGCAACCGGCAGACTCCATTCCGGCAGGCTGGAAGAACGCAGGGCGTCCGTAAACCGGCCAAGCGCGAATCCACCGCACCAGAAACCGGTGAAATCCATGCTGACTGGCTTGACCACCCGTTGCCCGGTCGAAAACTGAACCGCATAAAGCACACAATCGTTTCCAACACGTTACAATCGCTGGATCAGCTGTCATCAAATTCTCTATTTACGGATTTGGGTACCTGAACCCCAATCAAATGCGTCTCATTTTTTGGATGATGAGCATAGGGCTGTAAAGGTCGTGAGTATACAAGACATTCAGGATATTCAAATTAATGGTAGGTGGCTTATCGAACTGAAACAGAATGAAGAGTGGACAGTGGAAATCTCTTATCCTGAAGGTACTGAGCACTTGTTGCATTACCGTCAGCGAAACAAGCACTTTGAGTTGGAGTACGATCCAGGCTTTGGTTCTAGCAAATTTGCTGTGGGAGTCATTTCCGTTCCCACACTGCAGGCTTTGGATTTAACTGGGAAAAATACCGTGAACATCAACAATTTTGAAGGTGAAAGAATTGATCTTTCAATCACAGGAAACACTGTCATCAAAGGTAAGGGAGGACGGTTTGACACACTGGTTCTAAGCGCGCTTGGAAAGAGCTATGTCGATCTGGAATCAGTTTCAACAAAGAACGCTTATGTCAACAATTCTGGAAAATCGAAAACCATACTTTCCATGGATGGCGGCAAACTTTCTGGTTCTTTGACTGGTGCCTCAACCCTTGACTATTACGGGACTGCGTTAGAGAATTCTGTAAAGGTAACTGGTATGGCGAGAGTCAATGATCTCGATTGAGCAAGTTTCCGGTTGCTTCACTAACAGCAGTTGAGTTTACTTTGTCAAGAATTTCTTTCAAAATGTGATTGTTACATCTTTCTAATTTGGGTAATAATTCGGGTCAATAATTCACGCACAGAATCTTTACGTTGTTTCAAAATATTTGCATCGATTCGAATCCATTCACCACCGGAGTACTTGTTCTGCAATGTCGAAAAATAACCCGAAACACCTAAATCCTGAACAATTTCGCAAAAAGGGTTACCAAATGGTTGACTTGATTGCCGACTATATGGACAACATTGAGAAATATCCAGTACTTTCTCAAGTTGAACCGGGTGAAGTCTATCGTAGCCTACCCGCTCGTCCTCCTGAAAAGGGCGAACCCTTTCAGAATGTTCTAAACGACGTTGATTCAAAAATCATTCCTGGACTGACTCACTGGCAATCTCCAAACTTCTACGGATATTTTCCGACGCACGCATCCGGCC
>JAJDXD010000129.1 GCA_022823405.1 Gammaproteobacteria bacterium | reverse complement strand
TTCTGAAGTGCGACAAGGAACGCTCCAGAATTTCGTTGGGCTTGAAGCAGTTGACCGAAGATCCCTGGCAGAACGTCGAACGTCGACACAAACGGGGCAATCGACTGTTCGGCAAGGTTGCAAGCATTACCGAATACGGTGCCTTTGTCGAAATCGAAGAAGGTATTAAGGGACTGGTTCACGTTTCGGAGATGGATTGGGTTTCCAGGAATATTCATCCTTCGCAGATCTGCAACGTTGGAGACGAAATTGAGGTGATGATTCTGTCAGTCGATCTCGAACGTCATCGAATTTCACTAGGTATAAAACAGTGTAAGCCCAACCCTTGGATTGAATTTGCACTGAACCACAAGAAAGGCGAGCGGATTAAGGGACAGATCAAGTCGCTCACTGACTTCGGAATCTTTGTGTCGTTGGAGAACGGCATTGACGGATTGGTACACCTGAACGACATTACCTGGCAAGGCAATGGTGAGGAAGAGATCAAAAACTACACCAAGGGTGATGATATTGAAGTTGAAATTCTGACGATTGATGCTGAAAGGGAACGAATATCTTTGGGGATCAAACAGATATACGGAGATCCGTTTTTTGCGTTCATCTCCAGTTCAGGAAAGGGATCAATCGTTGAAGGAACCGTTGAAGAGATGGATGACAAAGGGGTGCACGTGAAGCTTGCTGACGGTGTCATAGGTGTAATTCGAAATACTGAAGTCGCCAAAAATAAGCCGAAAGAAGCCAAATCTGCACTCTCGGTCGGAGACGAACTAAAATCCAAGATTATCAGCATTGATAGAAAAAACAGAAAAATATCACTGTCAATTAAGGCATTGGAAGTGGATGAAGAAGGGCAGGCAATTGAAGAGTTCGGTAGCGATAATTCGACTCCTGCATTAACGCTTGGGCAAAAACTCAAGGAGAAAATCTTTTCTTCGACACAATAATCATTCAAAGCAAAAAAAGTGAGTGACTATGACTAAGCAAGAACTGATCACAACACTGGTAGCCAAGAATCCCGAACTTTCTAAAGATGACGTACACATGGCTGTTGATGTTATTTTAGAGACAATATCGAAGGGATTGGCTGACGGAAAACGTATTGAGTTTCGAGGGTTTGGAAGTTTGAGATTACGGTATCGAAAACCTCGTCAGGGTCGAAATCCCCGCACCGGATCCTCGGTACCTGTAAAAGGCAAGTATTTTCCACACTTCAAGCCAGGTAGGCAACTCCGACAACGCGTCGATGAAGCGTAGACCGTCTTAGACTAATTCGTTTTTATGACAGCTTCGTTAAACACGTCAGGAAGTAGAAGAGCAGTTTGATAAAAAAAATCCTACTTGTAATTGTCTGTATCGCGGCATTATTGTTCGGGGTTACTTTCACAATCAAGAATGCGCAGGTTGTTGAACTCACATATTATTTTGGAATTAATTGGCAGGGACCTTTATCCTGGCTGATAATCATTGTTCTAATCTTGGGAATGCTCGCAGGAATATTTCTATGCTTTATGTCCTCTTTATTGAGAAAGCTCAAATCAAACAGCGAGCGAGGCAAAGGCCAGGCTGAATCGACATGATGGATCCACTCTGGCTCTTGATTTTGCTGCCTATCGCGGCTCTATCCGGATGGGTCGCAGCAGCAGTTTCTCGTTTTCAATGGCGCTCGCGGGATCGAGTCCCCAAGGCCTATATGCAGGGTATTAACTATTTACTGAACGATCAACGAGAAAATGCGCTGGATAATTTTTACGAAAGTTTCGATGCTGATAACGAAACTTACGACCTGCTATTTCCTATCGGCAACCTCTATCGTCAGAAAGGTGAAATAGGAAAAGCAACGAGAATACATCAACTCCTGGTTGAACGAACCGATCTCACTGGCGAGCAGAGAAGTGAAGCTTTCTATGAGTTGGGTTTCGATTACTATAGCGCTGGCATTTTGGACAAAGCGGAACAGGTTTTCAAAGAATTGCTACAAAATCCGAGGTTCCGGGAAAAGTCTCACAATCTGTTGCGAGAGATTTATGAACAGGAAAGGGAGTGGGACCAGTGCATTAGCATTACCAAAAAACTCAATCGTTTCTCCTCGCAGGATTACTCACCAGTTTTGGCACAGTACTATTGTGAGTTGGCGGAAGAGGCCATTCGGACTGGAAACTACAACAAAGCGGGAGACTTTGTGCAGACCGCTCTAAATACGGAGATCGATTGTGTTCGCGCTATTCTGCAATCGGGTCGAATAAAGGCGATTCGTGGCGAACATCAATCGGCGATTGAAATTTGGAAAACCATCGAAACGATTAATCCCAAATATATTTCAGAAACTGTGGGTCTGGTACTGGAGAGTTATAAAGCGTTAAATCAGTCTCACAAAGCTGCTGATTTTTTGAAGAAGGTTGCCGAAACTGAGCAGAATAGTCAGTTTGCGATAGACTATGTAGACATCCTTCAATCGTTGAATAAAGAACGGGAAGCAGAAAAGTTCCTGTTGAATTGGATTCGCAAAAACAAATCGTTTAATTGCCTGAATAGACTTGTTTTGCTAAAGCTGAAATCTTCAACCAGCATAAAACGAAGTGATATTGAACTGATTGAAGAAATGATCATCGCCCAGACGAACCCTACACGCCACTATAAATGCCAGCGTTGCGGATACGATGTCAAAGCCCTACACTGGCAGTGTCCCAGTTGCCGAGCCTGGGATCAGTTTGAATTTCAGCAATCATCCCCACCCTCCTTAGTCGATTAAACTGACTGTACAATTAACCCAGGTTTTGGGTTAAAGGATCAGTATTTATGCGATGTGAGGGGCTGAACGAGGTGTATGACAAGGACTGCTTTCGACCATGTTTACGCCACAAGTGTTCATCTCGAATCCGAGCCGAAATGATGTCTCTTTTTCAAACTCAGAGAGATTTCTAACGCAAAGCCCTCTAAAATCTTTACAACTTACCACATGTAAAGAATTCAACATAATATTCTTACAATTCCATATTCTCAGAGGTGAGGGCATGCCCAAAATCAGCGCTAAACGCCAGATTACTCTGCCAGCAAGTCAATGCAGGGAAGTCGGTCTGGAACCAGGGGATGAATTCCAAAGTTTCGTCGTTGATGGATGCATCACAATTGTCGGGCAAAGTCTCGGTAGCGCATGGAAGTGCCTCGATCATGTAAAAGGAGACAGTTCGGTCTCAGAACAGCAATCACGTCAGGATGCAATTGAGCAAAGACGTAAGCGGGTTAACCCTTAACTTAGTTGCGATTGATACAAATGATCTGCTCCGCTATCTCTTGAGAGATGTTGAGTTACAAGCTGCAACAGCACGGCAACTCTTCAAACGCAAAGATTTAATTCTCATTACCGATGTGGTGAACTCAACTGATTGAACTATCGCCTGTCAGAGTATCTTGAAACTGGAAGAATAACATGGGAAACATTGGAATATGGCTGAAGATTCACGATCGCTTGCTTTAATTTGTGGGTCTGGCGCATCCATACTGTTGCCAGACATGGAGTATCAGGAAAGTGTTTATGTTACTACCCCATACGGTGAGACATCAGCTCCGATTTCCATATATAGACTTCATGGACTTACCGTCTGTGTATTAAATCGGCATGGAGAGGGTCATACTATCCCACCACATCGAATTAACTACCGAGCCAATATATGGGCACTGGCTGAATTAGGATGTAAATCTGCCATTGCGTTAGCTACGGTTGGCGGTATTCGTGATGATCTGAAATCCGGAAGCCTGATGCTGCCAACGCAAATCATTGATTACACCTGGGGGAGAGAGTCGACATTCTTCGACGGGGGTTCAGAATCAATAGTGGGACATTTGGAAAACGCGAACCCATACTGTAATGCACTTCGTGACTTAATTTTGCATGCTGCAGATGGTTCCAACATTCCTTTGCATGAAGATGGTACATACGCCGCAACCCAAGGGCCACGATTTGAAACAGCTGCCGAAATCAATAGAATTGAAAGAGATGGTGGCGATGTTGTCGGGATGACAGGTATGCCTGAAACACCTCTTGCGGCTGAAAAACAAATCTGCTATGCAAGTATCAACTTGATTGTTAATCCGGCTGCAGGTCGAGGGGATAAAGAGATTACGGTGAATGAAATGCGGGAATCTTGGGAAAGAGGCTGTGAAAACCTTAGACTGTTGATCAACAAATCAATTCTTGAGTTGGCCAATAACGGAACCCGTTCTTTGCCCCTCAATTCTCACATCATGAAAATGTAGTTCAGTTACTGAGCAAAAAATTCTACTTGTTTGGGACGGATTATTGTAAAGACGACACCAAATTTTGGATGGTCAAAGTAGTGAATGTCGTTAATTTGAATTTGCCGTCTTTCAGACAAGAGGTAGGAATTTTCGGGGGTATAGAGTTTAACTGGATCGGGTAGGTAAACAACTGCCTTTTCGGTGTCGGCCAGGGGTTTATAGGTGACCTGGATGTCGAATTGCAATAGCTGCGCAATTTCGTAGACCGATGTTTCGCCAGCCAGCAGCAACTCTGTAGACAGGAATGAATCGATGAAAGGTGTATCCAAAGAGATTGATTTGGTTCTTGATTTTGGGACGGGCTCTTGAATCCAACTGACATAGTTCAGTAATTCGAAATCTGGATTCTCGTCAATTGCGTTAGCAAAATCGGTAAGCACGTATGCTTCGACGGGTCTTGGTTCGGTCACATCCAGACTCGTTGACTGGTTAATTTCCAGTTCACTTGCTTCTTCTGCGATCAAGGGTGTGATTCCTTCATCAACAGTCATTTCAACCCTGATGATTTCGTCAGGTATTGGAAACCACTCAGACTCAGTTTCAGCTGTGTTGTTTGCAAAAATTATCACTTCCACATGGACGGGAGCACTGAACGCTGAAACAGAAATTAGTTGGAGAGTAAAGAAAACAAGAACTAATTTCAGGTGTCTCATGGTATTAATGTAAAGAGTAGATGTTCAGGAACAAAGTTAGTGACACAGAAGCCACCCTTAATTTACATGCGAAATAGGATCAGTGGTGCCAAGAGCGAGTAGCGCGATTTCACGAACACTGGAAATTAAAGTGGTAAATATTATTATAAAGGCAGCAGATTGAGACTTCACCAACCATCAGAATGGGTATTGAAGAATGCGATACCTTTCAGTTTTGCGTTTGTTAAATGTGAAACTGTTTCAAATTGACACTATGATCGTAAGAATAGCGCTGCCAAGTCAATGAATTACATTAAGATCATTTCGCCTGACAGGAGTAAATATGCCATCAAATGAACAAATATTTGGAAGCTTTCAGTTTCTGTCGACACTGTTTATTTTTGTCATTGGGTCTGTGTTCTTGCTTGCCGTCATTATTTTCATTATCGACATTCGCCAGACGCATGATGCTGTCAGAAGAAATTATCCGGTTATTGGCCGATTTCGTTATCTGTTCACAATGCTGGGGGAATTTTTCCGACAGTACTTCTTTGCAATGGATCGCGAAGAGATGCCATTCAATCGGGCTGAAAGACATTGGATTGAGCGATCTTCCAATAAAGTCGACAATACAGTAGCATTTGGTTCAACAAGAAGCCTGACACCTACAGGAACCCCAATATTTGTAAATTATCCCTTTCCAACATTGACTGAAGATGCAGTCGAAATGCTTCCGATGCTCATTGGTCCGTACAGTCGAAATCCATACAACGCACCTTCATTTTTCAATATTTCCGGAATGAGTTATGGAGCGCTTTCTACCCCTGCTGTGCTCGCATTGTCGAATGGAGCCAGACTGGCAGGAATCTGGTACAACACAGGTGAGGGCGGATTATCCAGTTATCACCTTGAAGGTGGATGTGACCTTGTTTTTCAGATCGGAACGGCAAAATATGGCGTGCGTGACGAAGATGGCAAATTGAATCATGACAAGCTTCGGGAGGTCGCCAGTCACGAGCAGGTCAAAATGTTTGAACTAAAGTTGAGTCAGGGTGCAAAACCTGGAAAGGGTGGCATCTTACCAGCAAATAAGGTGACTGCTGAAATCGCTGCAATTCGCGGAATTCCTGAAGGGGAGGCATCAATTTCACCCAATCGCCATCCGGAAATCAACAGCGTTCCGGAATTACTCGACATGATCGAGGAGATTCGAGAAGTATCTGGCAAACCTGTTGGTTTTAAATCTGTTTTTGGCAGTTTTGAATGGCTTGAAGAGCTGTGTGAAGAAGTGCATAAACGTGGCATTGAAGCAGCGCCGGATTTTATTGTTGTGGATAGCGGTGACGGTGGTACTGGTGCGGCGCCGATGCCATTGATGGATAACGTCGGCTTAACCGTAAAGGAATCACTGCCACTAGCATCAGACGTTTTGCACAAATATGGACTACGCCATCGGGTCCGGTTGATTGCATCCGGTAAATTAGTCAATCCCTCGGAAGTGGGTTGGGCGATCGCAACTGGCGCAGATTTTGTAACCTCAGCGCGAGGTTTTATGTTTGCACTCGGATGCATCCAGTCGTTGAAATGTAACAAGAACACTTGTCCGACAGGGATTACCACTCACAACTTGAGGCTGCAAAGGGGACTTAACCCAGAAGATAAAGCTGTCAGAGTGTGCAACTATGCTAGACAGGTAATTTATGAAGTGCAGGTGATCTCGCATTCATGTGGTGTTGTCAGGCCTCGCCTAATGTCCAGAGATCATGTACGAGTTGTGCAGGAAAGCGGGAAGTCAATGCCAATGAGTCAACTGTATCCGCATCCAATTATTTATCCCGAATATGAGCAATATGCTACGCGCGAGTACGTTGTTTAGTAGCTAAATTGCTTCCTGTTGATACGCTTTAAACGAGACAGTTCAAATACCGACGTATAAGTTTACCTAGATTGATCAGGGGAAAAGAGTTCAATGGCTGTTAGAGAAATTCTAAAAATGGGAAACCCACAATTGTTGCAGGTTTCAGAACCTGTTGTTTCATCAGAATATTTGGAAATTAAGGATTTGATCACCGACCTGATTGACACAATGACCGCTGTTGAAGGCGCAGGTCTGGCTGCGCCTCAGATCGGTGTCATGAAACGGGTTGTAATATTTGGATTTGAACACAACGAACGTTATCCGGATGCAGGCAGTGTGCCGTTTACAGTATTGATCAATCCAGTACTAGAAGTGTTGGACAATCAGGTTCAGTATGGATGGGAAGGGTGCTTGAGTGTGCCTGGTATGAGAGGCAAGGTACCGCGAGCACAGAAATTACGCTATCGCGGCTTCACACTCGATGGCACCCCAATTGATCGCACTGTCGATGGATTTCATGCTCGAGTTGTCCAGCATGAATGTGACCATCTGGACGGAATTTTGTATCCAATGCGAATGGAAGACATGAGCTACTTCGGCTTTGAGGATCAAC
>JAJDXD010000012.1 GCA_022823405.1 Gammaproteobacteria bacterium | reverse complement strand
CAACCTGCCGATGAATCCACCCCGCACCGTCACCAACCACATGAACCGACGTTGAACGGCCGAATCCGGCACGCCGCACACAGTCATACAGCCACTGCCCTGTCTGTTCCACGCCACCGGAGAAATTCCCGCCATAGTGAACCTGCAAACTGTCCGCACGATGCGCCAGACACAGCCGAATCTCCTGCCATTTCAACACCCTGCCCCTGCGTCTGTCGGCCGCCTCAGGGTCCGTTTCCACCACCGGCACCATGCTCCCATCGGTCTGCGCAATCACCTGTTCCACACCTTCATCCAGGGGCCAATCGTCCCGCACAGTCTGTTGATCGAGAATCCTTTGGCCGTGGCTTGACACCACTTCCCGGATGCGGCTGACAGACATCTCAAATCCGTAATGCCCGCACAGTCTGTCATTGACCCGAGAAAATGACACATCCGCACCGAAATCAACCGCCACACGCTGCAGCCGCATCGACACCCCTCGACACGACACCCCGAAACGCTTCGAAAATTCCCTCACCGTCTTAGTGCCACGCCGATACAGCGTCTCTTCAATTATGATCTTCCCGAACGTGGTGTCCCACCGAAGTTTTTTTTACCCGCACTGCGAAGTTCCGGGTCTAAACTCTGTGACCGCGACACCAACTGCTCCTGACGCTGACACCAGCCGCTGAGCATCTGCGCATTCAGACCCCTCGACATCTCAATAATCCGATCTTCCGCCTCATCTATACTGCCAATCTCATCACCCGAACTTTCCATCAAATCCATGATCTCCTCAAAACGGCTCTCCATCTCAGGATGCCTGTCACAAAAACTGTTCAACCTCGCACGCCTTTCTGATACCGTATCTTTCATCGAACAAAACCCATGGAAAGTGAATCCTGTCCCTATATTTTATCTTTTCCGCTTCACTTTCAATCGCACCCGTGCGGGGAAGATTAGAAAATCGCTACCCTACCGAAGAAATATAATTCGCGGAGTATTTTTTTTTGAGTCTCCACGCGTTGAGGAATAACAATAATGAACTGTAATCTGAGGCCCATCTCTCTCAATCAGTGGTGTAGCAAACATCAATTACGAAAATACAGTTTGAATCTGGGTCGATTTCTCAACAGGAGAGTAAATAAACTCCGGCTTATCCCATTTCAATTCTAACTGAGATGGGACGTGCCTTGATTCACGGGCGGCGTAGTTTTCTTTATGCCGCTGCTTCCGCGGCAACGGTGCTATCGAGTACCGGGTGCGTTGCTCCGAAAGTAGCACCCTACGGAAAAAAGTCTTCTTATACCAGCCAAATTCTCAAGCCTGAGAATCAGAGCACAGTTTTCTACTGGCTGGATGCTGCGATGCAACAGGTGCGCGACCAAAGAGTTGCGCCACCCCGAGCCGCTTATTACTTTGGCCTGGCAACCGCCACTGGATTTCTGGCGGCCAATGGCATCGTTCAGGCTTACGAAGAACCGTATGGCATTGGTGCCGGTCCAACTCAGGCAGATCCCGAGGTAGCTTACGGTGTTGCCTTTTCGATCGCAGCTGCGGAAGCTTTTCAACAGCCTTTTTTATTCGATCGGATGGCTTTCCTTAACCGGTTTCCAGGCAGTGAAGCAAAGTCACTGGGAGTTCAATGGGGTCAGATTGCAGCCAAACACGTGCTGGATATGCGAACGCACGATGGCTCCGAACCCAGTAAAGTGAACTATTACCTTGGACGATTTGAACGACGCAAAGACGCATTGCGCTGGCGCCCGACCGGACCATTTTATGGCGCAACCCCTGGTCCCGCATTTCCGACCTTTGATCGCGGGCTGTATCCGGGCCATGGCTGCATTAAGCCTTGGACAATGAACAGTTGTGAGCAATTCAGAGCAGCACCATTCTACGATCCAAGAAGTCCTGAATTTGCGGAAGAATTCGATATGATCCGTCGTCTTGGTGGTGCTGACAGTACCATCCGCACCGAAAATGAATCCGAAATTGCATTGTTTTGGGAAGACGGTCCTTGGGGCATCACACCGCCCGGTCACATGCTGTACATCGGTGTTCAGCTATTGCAGGACCTTGAGATTAGTTTTATTGAGCAAGCACGTGCGTTTGCTCTTTTGGGAATGACACAGTGTGATGCATCAATCAGCGCTTGGGACAGCAAGTATTTTCACGATATTCTTCGACCCGAGAGTGCGATTCGAAATCAGGCACCGGAATTTAACAATCCTGACCCCAGGGTTGTTCTCGAGCCTGATTGGCTGAGCTACATTCCGACACCGGAGTTTCCTGCATATACGTCAGGCCACTCAACGTTCGCGGCGGTTGCCGCTGAGATGCTCGCACTGATTATCGGCAGAGACGATGTTTCCTTTTCGGGCCGGTCACCCGACCTGGTTCTGTGGCCACAACTGGCAGGGGTTACGCGGCACTGGACCAGGTTGTCGCATATGGCGAATGAAAACGGCATGAGTCGCCTGTATGGAGGCGTTCACTGGTTGTTTGATCACACCGAAGCGTTAAAAGCCGGCCGTGCGATCGCTAGACAGGCTTTCGAGTCCACTTTCACACCCAAGGCGTGAGACATTGCGGTGCGGAATTTCTTGCAAAAGTCAATCTCCGCTTTCATTGTTACCACTGGCGTTTTGGTCTGTGATACGGCCGGTGCACAGCAGCTTGTATCGCTCAACAATGATCGGCTCTTGTCAATGGAGGAGCCACTCGCGAAGCAGATAGGGCACACGACATTCGTAATGACAGGTGTGTTGGACAGCGCCTACATTTACGATGCTGAAGATAAAGATTCGGTTGATAACGCTGAATTTTTCGGTAATTTTCAGATTGATGCACTGTCTCAGCTGTCAAATCGCTGGCATCTGGGACTGTCCTACTTCGGCCAATATTCTGCAACAGACGTTTTCGAATCGAGGTCCGACAGTGAATACCGTGACAATGCATCACTGTCAATCGGCAGCAGTTGGGGACGGATCTTAACCGGTAATGTATTCGGTGTCGTCAGAGAACAGACGCGTCGATTGCGAGGCGTGGGAAATGCTGAGCTTGAGTTTGATCAATTCCTTGGTGGTATCGATGATCAGAGCTCGGCTTATGTCGGTCGATTTGGTCCGTGGATTGTCAGCTCGGCCGTTGATGGAGATGGCAGATTTGATCTCGGCGCAACGTTCCAGCGACCAATCACTAACATGGATTATCGCGTTACAGTTCGTACCAACAAGGGCAGTTACATTGATGATGTTGAGCGCGAATACGATACGAAGGCTGTCGGTATCGTCGCAGAAGTCGTCTATGGGAGCATGCTGTTCGACATTGGCGGCGGTAAGGAGCGTTTTCATTCTCGCCAGCTCAAGACCAAACGCTGGTTTGTATCGACTGGCGTTCGAAAAAAATTCGGAGCACTCAGCGTCTCTGCCGAGTGGCATACCGGCCGTGTTGCCGGGAGTACCGAAAAGTCCACCGCGCTGGGGGTACAATACGACATTGCCCGGGGCTTATCCGGCAATCTGGGAATCAATCGAGCCAAGGTCAAAGCACAACTCGAAAAAAAGGGTTTCATCGAGGCAGAGAGTACCCGAACCATTTTGTCCCTGCGCTACAGTTTTTGACTGACTTTTAGCAATTCCCACAAGTAAGCATGGCCTGAATGCTGCACAGAGGTATATCGGTTGTCAGTCATGTGACAATAATGCGCTTTCACCTTTAGCTTGGTTCATCAAAAATACGCACGCATCGCTGAAAGGTTCACCAATTCGGCATCCATAGCGGTGGCTGTGTCAACTGAGTTTGGCCAGCAATGTCAAGTCCAATTAAAAGTTAATTTGGGAAACTCTCGTTTCCCTTGGTGATTTGCTTACTTGTTATCGATTTCCCTGAATTGGGCACCGAACATGGTTGTGCTTTGGGATTTTTCTTTCGTTTGGACAAGGACATTTACATGATGGAGAACAACTGCCGCCAGCGCACATCGTATGGCTGTGTTATCAGACAGAGGAAACCGATGGTGTCGGTAACAAATCCCGGTGTAATCAAGTGCTGCGGGTACAATGGTCTGGCATCAGCGGTGCTGGGCGGGTGCATTGCCAGCGACTGGGAAGCGCGCCATCGCGTGCGGCCGGTGCTGATGAACACATATGTTGACGGGCACTCGAAAGTGAAGGCGGGCGTATGAGTTTTTCACACCGGCGTTGGTGTATTACAGAGGGATTAATGAAGAAGTCAGTTCAAATTGATTCAAAAAAAATAGTTGAGTTAACTGTGGGTAGATGAAAGGTTTACAAGGAACTTCCGCGGAATGAATGGACTCGACTGCAACTACTTTCAAATCCAGCATGAAACCAATTTCAGCTATGAATTTACAATCAACAGAGCAACCATGCTGCTTCACCTTGAGCCACTTAACGACGCGCATCAGCAGGTGTTCAGTTTTGACATTGAAACAGAACCGGTTGCAGATCCCGTTTTAGTCGTTGATTCATTTGGCAACAAATGTCACCTACTGGACATTCAATCAATTAATCGATCGTCCCTGCGCATTACATCCAAAGCCGAAGTGATGGTTCAGAAATCGACTGATGCGTTGAATAATTTTGATCAATCGACCTGGGACAAATTAAACCAATCCGTTGATCGCATTCAATATTGGGACTTCCTTTCACCGAGTAAGAGAGTCTACGACTGTCCACAATTGAAGAGCTTTATGGCTGAATCTGACATTCAAACCCTGAATAACCCTTACCTGTCTCTCAAAGCAGCCGCCAAAATCATCAATCAGAATCTGCGCTATGAGCCCGGGAGCACTGAAGTCAGTTCCAGAATGGAAGACTGCCTTGAACAGAAGAGCGGGGTCTGTCAGGATTACACGCATATTCTGCTTGCGATTGGGCGCAAATGGGGTATTCCCAGCCGCTACGTATCCGGTTACTTGCATCTGTATCCAGAAGACGGGCAAATCATCACTGACGGTGTCAGTCATGCCTGGTGCGAGTTTTTCCTTCCTGATCTGGGTTGGTTCGGAATTGATGCAACAAACAATTTAGTTGCTGATAACAGATACATACGCGTATCTGTAGGTAGAGATTATGATGACATTGCGCCAACCAAAGGCGTCGTGTATGGTGGCGGCAAATCTTCATTGTGTGTGAATATTTCTCTTGCACACAGCTCCATTGAAAATTCAGATTGGCTGCTGCAAGGCGCACAGCAGTAAACGACAGCGGTCGAAGCAGACTCGATTTCGGCTCGAGTGATGCGCTCACGGCAACATTTCAGCATCTGCCGTGCGCATATAATTTAGCCCGCTTTCAATCTGACAGGCGCATAGTGACAAAGCGCCTGTCAACCCAGGTTGCTTTTACTGGGTATCAATTTGGGAGAGGTGACCGAGTGGCTTAAGGTGCACGCCTGGAAAGCGTGTGTGCGTGAATAGCGTACCGAGGGTTCAAATCCCTCCCTCTCCGCCAGATCCAGCTGGAAACTACGCTCTCAGTTTTTCGTTTGCCGGGTCGTATGGAGCATTCGCGAGCACCTTTGCAGTTCTTCGAATTCCCGATACCGGAATTTCAAATGTAGAACCGGCTTCGCTGAACTGCGGCTCGACATAAACGAATGCCAGGCTGACTCCGGTACGGTGACCGTATCCCCCACTGCAAACGATGCCCATTGGACGGTTTCCGTCAAGCGCGGGCTCATTGCCGAGGCAATCAGCATCGTCCACGTCGACTGACACTAGAACGAGTTTGGTTGATATTTCCGTATTCTTGCGTTCAACCACACTGCTCTTACCAATGAATTCGCTGTCGAAATCGACAAATCGTTCAATATCCGCCTCAATCGGAGTTATCTCGGTGGTCAACTCACTACCCCAGCCCTTGTATCCCTTCTCAAGTCGCATGCAATTGACTGCGTAGGAACCAAACCAGCCGACCCCCAACTCCTCACCCGCTGATTCAAGTGCCGAAGCTAGCTCGCTCATCGAATTGATCGGATGATAGAGTTCCCAACCCAACTCACCGACATACGAAACGCGAAGTGCAATCACTGGTACACCAGCAACTTCGATCTCCCTTCCACTCAGCCACCGAAATTCTTCATTGCCAAGTTTCACTTCAGTCAGTTTGGTCAGTAATTCGCGCGATTTTGGACCAGCTACAGCCAGCATACCCATTTGATCAGTGACGTCGTCGACTTGAACACTCTCACCCTCTGCCACATGTTGAGTCAGCCAGTCATAATCGTGCTGTTGCGCTACGATTGCAGAAGTTAGAAAAAATCGGTCATCTGCCAGTCTGGTGATTGCCATTTCGCATTCAATCCCACCGAGATCGGTCAGCATGTGCGTAAGCGTGATGCCTCCCGTCCTTCGAGCAACCCGATTCGCACCAACCCGGTTGAGAAATGCCTCAGCATCAGTTCCAGTAACCATATACTTGGCGAATGCAGTCAGGTCCGCCAAACCCACTCGCTCTGCAACACACTCACATTCTTTTGCAACCTGCTCGAAAGCATTGGTTCGACGAAATCCATAAATTTCTTCAACGCCTCTAGGTGCAAACCACTTTGGTCGTTCCCAACCGTAAATTTCAGCAAAAATAGCGCCTTTGGATTTCAGCTTCTCGTAAATCGGCGTTTTCTTGATCGGCCGTCCAACGTCTCGAAACTCACCGGGATAATGCGTCTGATACATTTCCTGATATTCATCTATCGACTTATCGATCACAAACTGATTGGGTAAATTCGCGTACTCTCCATATCGGCGCGGGTCCATTTCACGCACATTGATGTCGGTCTGACCATGAACCATCCATTGCGCCAGGTATTTTCCGGCACCAGGCCCCTGAGTAATGCCTATCGAAGCACCGCAACACAGCCAATAGTTCTGCAACCCTCCAGCAGGACCCATCAAGTAGCCTCCATCCGGTGTATGCGTAATCGGACCGTTCACCACACGCTTCAGTCCAGCATTGGCAAAGACAGGAATCCGCTCAGATGCAAGCAATAGACTCGTCTCCAAACGCTCCAACGATTCCGGTAAAAGCTCCATGTCGAAATCCCAGTTAATTCCATCCACCCCCCAAGCAACGGCATTTGCGGTCTCGTAAGGACCCACTAATATGCCCTGCTGTTCCTGTCGTATATAACAGGACGCGATGGGGTCGCGCAGAACGGGTGGTTCTTTCTCAAGCGCTCGTACTTCAGGCAAATTTTCAGTTACCAGGTACTGGTGTTCCATGTTTACAATGGGCAACCGAATTCCTGTCATTTGAGCAACCTGGTCGGCGAAACTGCCAGCAGCATTGACAACATGCTCACAAGTGATTGAGCCCTGTTCGGTATCGACGCGCCATTCCCCTCCAGAGGTTCGCTCAATGCCTGTAACGCGATTCCGTCTGATAATTTCGACTCCCTGATTGCGGGCACCCACTGCCATAGAGTTGGTACTACTGGCAGGGTCTGTATGCCCATCGTTGGGCGTATAAAATCCCATTTTCACGTTATCCACATTGATCAGTGGATGAATTTCTCGCATTTCGGCGTGTCCTACCAAGTAACATTCGACGCTGAGATAGTCTAGGATTCCCTTCACATACCTGAACCAATCCACATCACCATCCGTAATCGCAAGGCGTAGCGCGCCGCAACCATGCCATCCCGTCGCGTACCCGGTTTCCTCCTCAAGTCTGGCGTAGAGTTCTACACCGTATGCATGAACCTTGGCCATATTTAAGCTGCCAATGAAGTTCGGTATCAAACCTGCAGCGTGCCAGGTTGAACCGGAAGTCAGCTCGCCCTTATCGATCAAAACGACATCATTCCAACCCTCTTTCGGGAGGTGGTAGGCGAGACCAACACCCATTGCACCACCGCCGACGATAACAACCTGAGTATGCGATTTCAATTGTTTGTCTCCGTTTAAAATATTCTTTCCAGATTAACCAATGAAGTTGGCACATCATCCAGAGTTGCCAGTCCTGAAGGTGCAACAATAGATTTACGATATTGGTTGATTGCAGCTTCAGAAAAATCGGAGTCAGGAGGGCTCTCAAGTTCAAAGTGCCCGTAATGATCAACCCCCCGAACCAGCATCGCCGTATCACCTCCATCATTTCTTTGCTGTACGACTTCGGTAGAAATGTAATTGATCGATAACCCGATTCGCGGCCGGTCAGATGTGTTTGGACCAGAACCATGCAACGCCATACCGTGATGCATTGAAAATTGCCCGGGACGCAGTTCGCAAGTTATTCTGTTTTGGAGATCCTCTTCGGTCGGTTCGCAGTTTTGCGAACTCATCAACATATTGTTTGCATCAAAATGATTGTCGTGATTTCGAATCCCATCGGCGTGACTCCCCCGAATGACCTGCATCGCTCCGTTATCGGAACTCGCATCGGTAAGACCAAGCCACACTGTCAGGACTCCATCCGCCGGCTTAAGTCCCCAATAGAGCAAATCCTGGTGCCAGCCGACATGAAATTTATGATTTGGCTTCTTGGCAAAGAAAGTCGCACCCCACAGCAGAATATTGGGCCCGAGAATACCTTCTACGGCATCGAGCACCCGATTGCTACTGGCTAGATCGTACACCCACTTTGATACAAGATGAACTTTAAGTAACTGCTTACAGTTCACCCAGCCATCCATTCGATCTCGCAATTCAGTGAAACGAGGAAGCAGATCCGTTGCTTCCCGCTCACTTATTGCAGTCAAGGGGTAAACTACTCCATCGTTCCAGTAGCTTTGAACCTGTTCTGCTAAGAGGAAAGAATCGGTTGACTGATTTAATGAAACCAATTTCAAACTCCCAAGTTAACGCAGACATCAAGTCCGATAACTTGTATCGATTTCGTCGAGCATCCTCAACAATGCCGGCCACTCGTGTGTACCTGATGGCGACATACGATCGTATTGTTCGGCTGCTTTCTCCAGCACTGCTTCGGATGGCAGATGAATTGGGCGTCCCATTGACAAGGCATCTAGCTGTGCCTGGCACGACAATTCCAAATAGTACATTCTGATGTAGGCTTGAGCTACTGTTACACCGGTAGTCAATAGTCCATGATTACGCATGATCATGACTGGATTGTCACCGAGACTGACTGCTAAACGTTGCCGTTCATCCAAGTCCAGTGACAGACCCTCGTATTCATGATACGAGACCCGGTTGTAGAACTGAAATGCGTCCTGAATCAAAGGTACGAATCCTTCTTCAAGAGCAGAAACCGCCACCCCTGCACGAGGGTGTGAATGCATGATGCAGTTAACGTCCTCCCTGGCGTTGTAAATCGCACTGTGAATGACAAAGCCGGTGAAATTCATTCCACTGGTGTCAAGGATTTCGCCATCGGAAGATCGTGGCGGAACGACGACTTCACAGTTCTCATCCAAAGTCACGAGATTGGAGGCAGTAACTTCATCAAACCGCAAACCAAACATGTTGATTAAAAAGCGGTTAGGTTCGCCGGGTACCCTTGCACTGATATGGTTCCAGACGATATCGCTGAATCCGTTCAAGTCCGCCAAATGATGACATGCAGCCAAATCAATTCGAGTCTGATATTCCTCCTCGCTGAAGGCCGGCCAATCACCTCGCAAAACGTTTCCTGATTGTTGATCGCTTGCCATAACAATATTCCTTTAGAAATTCAAAATTTTGTTCAATATTAAACGATTTTTTACAAAATTATGTTGGATTCTTAGTGCCGCCAGCACCCAAATCGAAACATTCAAAGCAGTGATTTCCTTAAGCTGACTTGATCGTGCATAGAGTGGTGCAGACAACCCGTTGTTTGCTGGTTCACTCTTTCCAAAAATGTACGTGTATGACGCCTTACCCAGCCTATACAGAATCGGCCCCATTAAGCAAACAACAGTGAAATCACCGATATTACAATGACGTCCATTTGCTAAAATAATTTGACCCAAATCCAATAACGAATTTTCAAGAGCATCTGCATATAACACCAATGGACGCAGACAGAGGAGAAAGTAAAACCGATGTATAAGTCTCTACTTATCGACCCAGCAAAATGCACGAGTTGTTTACAGTGTGAACTCGCCTGTTCTTTTGAAAACGAGGGTCTATTTAATCCAGCCAAATCCAGAATTAAAGTATTTGAATTTGAGCATGGATTAACGACAATCCCCTATACCTGCACTCAATGCGAAGAAGCCTGGTGTCTGCATGCCTGCCCGGTTGAAGCCATCACGGTAAATCCGAATACCGGTGCCAAGGAAGTCAGCGACTCCATCTGTGTTGGCTGCAAGGTCTGCACGATTGCCTGTCCATTTGGTACGATCAACTACAACTCCAGCACCGGCAAGGTAATGAAGTGCGATTTGTGTGGCGGCGATCCTCAGTGTGCCGAAGCTTGCCCAACTGGTGCAATCGTTTATGTCGATTCCGATTGGACGGGTTACTCAAAAATGCGAGATTCTGCTCTTGAAGCGCATGCCTGAGCAACCTCGTTAACCACAGTAATACGGTAAAGAAAGTGCATCACGTTATTGTCGGAGCCGGTCCCGCGGGTGTCATCGCAGCGGAATCACTTAGAAGAAAATCTCTAGTCGACTCAATCACCATCATCGGGAATGAGCCTTATCCGGCTTATTCACGAATGGCCATTCCTTACCTCTTAGCCGGCGATGTCGGAGAAGAGGGAACGTATCTTCGCCATGCGGAAAATCACTTTTCCGATCTGGAAATTGACATTCGCAACGAGTCTGTCACTGCAGTTTCACCGGCAGACAAATCAGTTTCTCTCAGCAGTGGAGAAAGTGTCACCTACGATCGACTGCTGCTTGCAACCGGTGCAAGCGCCATCCGCCCGCCAATAAGCGGCATGGATTCGCCACGCGTGCACAATTGCTGGACTTTGTTTGACGCGCACAAACTACTGAATGACGTCAGTGCTGGTGATCGCGTGGTATTGCTAGGGGCCGGATTCATCGGTTGCATCGTATTGCAGGCACTGGTCGAAATGAAACTTGACCTGACAGTCATTGAGTTAGCCGACCGCATGCTGGCGCGCATGATGGATGATCCCGGTGGACGCATGATCAAGACCTGGTGTGAGGCCAAAGGAGTTAAAGTTCGAACAGGTACCGAAGCGAAAGCGGTTGAGGAAAAAGACGGGGTACTCGAGATTACTCTTGGTGATGGTAGCAGCTTCGCTGCGGACCACATTGTGTGCGCCGCAGGTGTACGCTCAAATATCGACTTTCTCGCGGGCAACGGAATCAATACCGATCACGGCATTCTGGTAGATAATCATCTACAAACCAACATTGAAGATATCTACGCAGCGGGTGATGTTGCGCAAGGCCCGGACCTGAGTACCGGCGAACAACAAGTTCACGCGATTCAACCGACTGCCAGTGAACATGGCCGAATTGCAGCCAGTCAAATGGCTGGAGAGGCTTTGCCTTATGGCGGCAGTTTATCCATGAATGTGCTGAATACTCTTGGCTTGATCACCAGTTCATTCGGACTTTGGGACGGTGTTGATGGTGGCGAAAGTGTGACTTCAGAAGATCAGGCATACAATCGATATCTGCGTCTTGAATTTAGAGATGATGTACTGATTGGTGCATTGGCCATTGGGCTGACTCAGCATGTCGGCATTCTGAGAGGGCTAGTGCAAACCGGTGTGAGACTGGGAGCATGGAAGCAGCGATTGATGAATGACCCATCCCAAATCATGCATGCGTATCTGGCTTGCGTACAGGGAAGCCGCGCCTAATCAATTCATTGCGTCAATCGACGCTTAATGAATCAATTTGGACCATAGTCAGTCTGACTGAATCAGTCAGACTGAAAGCTATGTTCGGTCACTGACCAGTTTTGCCCCTCAGTCTCCAGAATCAAGCATGAGGGGCCACCGCGAGTCCTGTTGCGTCCTGCGGCTCCGGGATTCAGCACCCAAGGCATCTCACTTTGGTCAATCACTCTCACATGCGTGTGCCCGTAAACCACGGCACGACTGTCCGGATATCGCTTTCTCAACACTTCGTGATATCGGCGCGTATCGCGCACCGTATGTCCGTGTTCAACTGAAATATTTCCACCAGAAAGTACGATCGTCTGTCGATCGGAAAGGGAGTTCAAAACCTCCAAATCAGATGTCTGCCACTTGAAGTCAACATCATTGTTACCGGCGACTGCAAACACCAGGTCGGATTGCAGTTTCAGTGAATCGAGCACGTCGCTTGAACCAATATCACCGGCATGAATCGTTGCATGGCAAGTCGAAACCAGACCCAGAATTCTAGGGTCAATAAAGCTGTGAGTATCCGAAACCAGCGCAATTCGAATCGACTTGGATTCTAAATGTGATAAATCTGTTAATTGAGTTCTGATGATGTCTACTCCTCACTAGCCTGCATTCGCTCTCGCATTCTCTGAATTCGTTTCTCTCTTGCATCAGGTTTCATCGGTATGGTCATTTCACCATACAGCACCTGTTTGAGAAACTGCATTGAAAATCTCAGCAATTCCTCTTCATCCCTCACCAAAATCGACATCTGATCGGAAGAGATTTCGTAGATTTCCAAAAAACCTTCCGTCTGAATGAACTCCCGGAAGCTGTCCAGATCATAACTGCACATATCAAACAACTGCTTGCTTCGATCACTTGGACGACCAACGGTCGGGCCGCTAGAGCGCTTTTTCAGTACAACGTCACGCCAATCTCGATTCTTTTCATCATAGACGTCAACACCTTGCTCTTCACGATAATCTACAACCGAAATTGTGCGTGGTTCTTCGTGGCCACGGCAATGATCTTCTTTGACAAGAAAATAAATATCTTCAACCTGTGACACGTCTTTCTTGCGCACACCCATACTGCCGAGCGCGTAGTAGCGACAAGCAGCAGGTCGATCCTCATAGACCATGCAGCCTTCTTCAAAGAGAAAGACACACTCGGTTGTACCGGGTTTGGTGTTCAGTTTAAGTCCTGGCATGTCGTGATGATCCATCGGATATGGGGTGGTGTAAGTTCCGACAAATTCGTGCGACAGCAAGCCAAAGCGTTGTTTTAGCCGAACGATATCATAGGGAGTCATTACAATATCGATATTGCGACAGCATGCGTTGAAGCAACTGATGTTCTTGTGACAGTCGAACTGAATGACAGAATTCAGTTTTAATTCTATGGGTTCGATAGGACTGGAATAAAAAGGCTTTTGTTCTGATTGTTTATCCATGAAACTGAATAGGATTGGAGGGGTATGATTAGCGTTCGCGGCAACTGGCAACGAATCCCTAAAATTATATGCAAACTGCTCATCTCAGCTGACTGGCTGCTTAATATTTTGAGCTCGGAATAGGCTTGAGTCCTCCACTTTTCTCACCCTCATAATCATGTCTGTAATCCTCGAGATTCAAAATGTAACTAAGAGTTTCGACGGACTGATTGTAGTCAGGGATTGCAATATTGAGCTTGAAACCGGTGTGATTTCAGGTCTGATTGGGCCGAACGGTGCTGGAAAATCAACGCTGTTCAACATTGTTGCAGGCGTTTATCCACCCGACAGAGGCAGTGTTCGGCTCAATAATGTTGATGTGACAGGATTGCCCGCCTATCAGGTGTGTAGACTAGGTCTGCTTAGAACATTTCAGATTCCGCGCGAGTTCTCAAACATGTCAACAATTGAGAATCTGTTGATGGTTCCCCCATTACAAAAAGGGGAACGGCTGCTCAATGCTCTATTCCGCCTGGGGACTTTCCGAGCTGACGAAAACAAAAACAGAGTGAAAGCCTTGGAGATACTGGACTTCCTGGGGATGTCTCACGTCAGAAATGAGTTGGCAGGAAATTTGTCTGGAGGCCAAAAGAAATTGTTGGAACTGGGTCGAACTCTCATGGTGGATGCGAAAATCGTGCTACTAGACGAATTGGGAGCTGGAGTCAACCACACACTACTCAATCGATTGGCGGACAACATCATTCGACTCAACGAAGAGATGGGCAAAACTTTTTTCATTATTGAACACAACATGCAGTTTATTTCCAAGCTTTGTCAAAAAGTCACCGTACTGGTCGAAGGCCAGGTTGCGGTTGAAGGGACAGCTGAAGAAGTCTTGAATAATCCAGAGGTTGTTGATGCCTATTTTGGCAGACGGTCTAACTCTGATTAACGCACACACAGTTCGTTGCTTATCAATGCAATAAATCTGGTTGCCGGATATGGCGGTGAACCCGTTCTCCGGGGAGTCAATTTCGCGATTGACAGCGGCGACATCGGTGTGATAGTCGGCCCCAACGGTGCTGGAAAAACCACTGCATTGAAGAGTATTTTCGGATTGATTAGACTCAGCAAGGGTAGCGTGCAACTGGAAGGGGAAGACATCACCAACGTACCACCCGACCGACGCGTGAGACTCGGTATCGGCTACGTAACGCAGGAGAGAAACGTTTTTCCCTCATTAACAGTTCGAGAGAATCTGGAAATGGGCGCTTTCATCAGGAAAGACAAATTTTCACCAGTAATCGACAACATGTTTGAACTCTTCCCACCACTTGCTCAAAAAGCCGATGATGTCGCCGGCCAGTTGTCTGGCGGTCAACGTCAAATGGTGGCAATTGCACGCGCCTTAATGGTCAGTCCGCGCCTTTTGCTGCTGGACGAACCAACAGTCGGTTTATCCCCCGCTTTTGTAAGCGAAATAGTCGACCGAATTTTGACGATTGCCAGGTCAGGTGTCGGTGTTCTGATTGTCGAACAAAATGCCAAGCGCGCGCTGGAAATCGCAGACATTGGATTTGTTTTGGCTTCTGGGAAAAACCTGTTCACCGACAGCGGAAAAAACTTATTGAACGACCCAGAGGTCGCGAAGAGCTTTCTTGGTGGTTAGAAGTCAGTGAACGAACTTATATTCTTCATCAATAAAGTTCTGATTTCTGGCTCAATCATTGGGTCAATTTACGCACTTGGGGCTATCGGTGTAACGCTGGTATTTGGCATACTAAGATTCGCTAATTTTTCCCACGCAGACCTGATGACTTCAGGTGCATACCTGTCATTCGTATTCGCTGCACTATTGCCAGGCCTCGGACCAGTAATTGGACTTCCAACAGGCTTTGTCGTTTTACCTTTGTCGATACTGTTTCTCGCAGCTTTCGCCGTGACTATCGACGTCATGTTTTACCGCCCCTTAAGAAAGCGCAATGTCAGACCTGTCATGCTACTGGTTGCATCACTAGGGGTTACATTAATGCTACATGGTGTGATTCGACTTTTTGCCGGCACTTCTCCGCGTACCTTCTTTGCTGAACAGAACAAGGACGTTTTCCGTATTGATGTGCCGTTTGAGACAACAACCCGAGACCTCATCATCTCTGAACCCCAGGTTCTACTCATAATTACCACGATCATTTGCATTGTCAGCCTGCATCAGTTTCTGACTCGCACACGATTGGGTAAAGCGATGCGAGCTATGTCGGACAACTCGGAACTGGCACTGGTCTCCGGAATCAATACGGACAAAGTGGTGCAGGCAACATGGGTCATAGCCGGCACTCTGGCTGCGATTGCCGGAACATTACTCGCACTTGATGTCGTACTAAAGCCAGATCTCAGTTTCAATCTTCTGCTACCTATTTTTGCTGCAGCGATCGTTGGCGGTATTGGTCGGCCTTATGGTGCGATCGCCGGTGGTCTTTTGGTCGGATTTTCGGAAACTCTTGCAGTGTTCAACTGGTCAGTGCTATTGAGACCATTTGCAGAATACTTTCCTGAATGGGTTGAAATTCCAAGCCGTCTCAATTTTGTGCCTACTGAGTACAAGATCATTGTGCCTTTCGTAATTTTGATTGCAGTGCTGATTTGGCGGCCAACTGGAATCTTTCGAGGTCAGGTCATATGAACTTTCGTCGCTACCAAAGGGAGTATCTGTTCTTTGCTTCAGTTGGTGTGGCGGTAGTGCTGATCGTTCTTAATTTTGGTGATGCCTATGCACTGAGAATGCTGGCAGAAGCAGCCTGCTATGCGATTCTGGCGCTTGGACTCACGATCCAATGGGGATATGCCGGGTTATTCAATGCAGGTGGGATGGGATTTGTTGCGATTGGTGGGTATATCACCATGCTGATTGCATTTCCAGTCAATCACGATTTTTGGGGATCTGAAGGTGCAGCGGCACTCGGTGAATTTTTACTTGAAATGTTGGTAGTTGTAGCAGTTGTAATCGGTATCACACAGATACATCGCATTGGCATACGAGGTAAGCTGAAAGTCATTCTTATCCTGATTGCCTTGGTCATTGCGTTTTTTGTTTTTAACAACCAACTTGTTCCAGTTGCTAGACTGATTGAACGCGAATCTGGATTTATTGGTGGCTTAGGATTACCAGTTATGCTAGGTTGGATCGCAGGCGGATTGGCTGCTGCTTTTGTGGCTTACTGGATTGGTAAAGCTTGTCTGGGCTTGCGTGCTGATTACCTGGCCATTGCGACACTTGGAATTGCAGAAATCATCAAAGCAATTCTGAAAAATGCTGATTGGCTGACGCGGGGCACATTGACGGTTTCTCCTCTGCCGTGGCCCGTGCCAACACCGAATGATATTGGTTTCGTTGCTGCAAGAGCGGCTTACTTGGCACTAACCGCGATTCTGGTGGCAGTCCTGTTCGTCCTGCTTCAGCGAGCATATCGTGCGCCGTGGGGACGCATGATGCGCGCCATTCGGGATGATGAAGTTGCTGCTGCCGCGATGGGTAAGGACATTAACTTACGTCGCCTGCAAATGTTTGTGCTTGGGTCAGGGTTAATTGGATTTGGCGGTGCAGTTCTAATCAGTTTTTCAAGAATTTTTGACCCATCTGGCTTTACGCCTCTCAAACATACCTTCCTAGTCTGGGTGATGGTATTAGTTGGTGGTGCTGCTAATAATTTGGGGGCAATATTTGGTGCGGTTGCAGTCTACATCATATGGCTGATGGGAGAACCCATCATGCTGTTTTTGTTTGAAAATGTCCGCTTGTATGGCAGTTTGTGGTTTGACTGGCAAGCGCCTGATGATTTAATGGCCCGCGCACTCCAGGCACGTGTTTTCTTCATCGGTTTGACCATTACCTTGGCACTTCGCTTTGTGCCAAACGGGCTGATTCCGGAACGAATTGGTAGAATCAACTGACCCATCGCCATATCCAAATTTCTCCGATGGCAGATTCACAACTCAATTAATGGAATTTTCATTTCAGTTGCGACAACACACATTTTCTGGTCGTAACTGGCGAGTGATACTCGCCTTCCGTGGTCTAGCAAATAAGTGCAAGATGCGAGGTGCAGTGCATCAAGCGTTCGTACCGGCTTTGGAAATTCTTCTAGCGCACGACTAAGCACTGCGGTAGAAAGTTCAAGCAATGCAATCCGTCCAAGTAGTGCATGCGTTGATTCGCTGAGCACCTCGGAAAGCCCCAGTCTGTGCAAGCTTGTCCAGATTTCGTATTCAATTAGTCGACTAGAAACTAATGAATTTTCCCAAATCGTTTCAGGGGGTCTGCGGACTTCAGATAATAAGAAAGCCAGAGCAACAGAAGTATCTAGATATATCACCGGTCACTTCTATCTTCGTCTAACTGCTCTAATATCTTTTCTAATGGATAGAGTGGAGGTGGAGCTGGTGGCGGACTTTTGTCAACTATTGTCGGTGGCGACAGCAGGCCGTTTCGAACAGCATTAGCCAGAAAAGCATCTTCCAATATAGGACTACGTCTTTCTCTAAGGGGGCCAAGTTCCGCGACAACCCTGTCTCGATCCGTAATGAGTATCGTTTCCCCAGCTGCAGCTAGCCGTACGTACTCACTTATTCGGTTATTTAATAATTTAATTCCAACAGATTTCATAGAAATTAATTCCAACAGATTTCATAGAAACTATTATAGCCACTTGTTGCTACTTTAGTAAAAATCAAATCAGTAGTTTTATTGCTATCTTGTTCAACTGGTTGTAACGCTGCATCGATTGTCAGTTCTTGTCACTTGTAGAGCGTCTTTCCTCAATTAGAAAGATAGGACCTGGCTCGTCAACCAAATTCGTAAATTAATTTCATGACTTATCTGAATTTGTACCTTATTGGGCGGAAGGTGTTGCTGGTGTAGCACCTTTGCAAATTCTTTCCGTTTTATGCCTACAACCTCTTTTTCTTCCTCCGATGTTCGACTGTCTTGATCAAATCCAACACTTGTACTCTACCGATAAGAACTTGATGATCAACGTAGGAATGTAAGTTTTAGCGGAAATCCTGTGTCTATTCCGTAAAAAAGACGCCTGGAACTTGTTTTCCAGGCGTCTTTCGGATTATTCAAAGTGTCAGTTGCGCGCCAGCACTCGTGTCGGAAAAACCTGCACTTGTGAGTAAGCCATAATCAACGATTGTGAAGTTGGAGTTACATGATCTCTCCTACCAACATAATTTTTCCGTCTTGAATCACATTCTCATTGATGATTCCTGATACGTCGCCATTCTCATTGAAATCATGGCTGCCTGTTGCACCTTCGAAGTTGACTTCGCCGCCACCGGACAAAATTTCTACCGCTTTCGCCCAATCACCCGGATAAATGACCTCCCCAGGAGGACTGGCAACTGCCCGCAACGCAGCTGACATCCCTTCGCGGTCATTTGAACCTTTCTGCTGCATTGCAAGTGCCAGCAAAAAGGCAGCGTCATAGGATTGAGCCATATACACACTGTCTTCTACGCCAGCACCTTGTTGAATAGCGGTAAATCGATCAAGACCCGTACCTGCTGGTGAACCAGCACTCGTGAGGATCATACCTTCAAGCGCTTCCGCGCCAACCCCATCGATCAAGGACTGTGCAACCATGCCGTCACCGCCGATGAAATTTGAAAAATCATCGCCTTCAATTGCCTGCCGAATAATGGTCTGACCTGAACCATCGGCATATCCCAAAACAACAAGATGCTCCGCTCCACTGGATGCCAGCGAACCAATTTCAGCGCGATAATCTGCCTTGCCATCTTCATGGGCTTCATTTGCTGCAACTGTACCACCCATCCCGGAGTAAGCGTTTTCTAAGGCTTCAGCAAATCCCTTTCCGTAGTCGTTATTGATGTAAGTGATAGCAATGGTGTTGATGCCCTTTGCCAGCAACAGTTTTGCCATTGATTCTCCCTGATACGAATCAGAGGGGACCGTTCGAAAAACGAGGTCATTGTCATCCATGCTTGAAACTGCGGGACTTGTCGACGCAGGAGATATCATTACCACCCCTGCCGGAATTGCAGCATTATTCGCAGCTGAAATTGTCGATCCTGAGCACAAAGCGCCCACAATTGCAGCGACACCTTCGGAATTTACCAATCGGTCCGCTGCGTTGGCAGCTTCGGTTGCATCCACACAGGTTGTGTCACCAGCAACTATCTCGATCGACGAACCATTAACACCACCAGCTGCATTCACTTCTGAAACCGCCAAGTCAGCTCCTTTCTGAATCGGAGGTGTAAGTGATTCAATCGGACCAGTAAAACCGCCTAGAAAGCCAATTTTTACCGAATCCGCATTTGCGATGGATACCGACAGCAAAGCTGTCATCGCGGCCGCAAAAACTGCAACCGCAGGATTATTGAATTTCATCTTGAATCTCCTGTTTTCATTAACTACCTGTTAATTATGTACCAACCTTTTTCATCTTGGAACGTTGCTTGATAGTATAGTAATTGTCTACTCCCCTTTTCAATTGGTTCACCAGCCGATTGACTTTCGCCAAGAAAGGCGTTTACAAAGTCAGTTTAGCATACCATGCAATTTACCGAAATCAACTTGGGAAAACTTGCAAATTCCATCAAGCACTGGGGTAAAGAACTTGGTTTTCAACAGGTTGGTATCGCTGATACGAATCTCACACAAGCCGAAAACCATCTAAATCAATGGCTTGACAAGGGATTGCATGGTGAACTTGACTACATGAGTAAACATGGGAAGAAGCGAACTCGTGCTGAACTACTGATTCCGGGTACGGTTCGAATAATTTCTGCCCGTATGGACTATTGGCCTGCTGCTGCGAAAGACATCAATGAGACGTTAGACGATCCAACGCTGGGATTCATTTCTCGATATGCGACCGGTACCGACTACCACAAACTGATTCGAAAAAGGCTACAGAAACTCGCCTATCGAATTCAAGATGAAGTAGGAGAATTCGGCTACCGCGCATTTGCTGACAGCGCACCCGTGATGGAAAAACCTATCGCTCAGAAAGCTGGACTAGGCTGGATCGGCAAGCACTCCAACCTTTTGAATCGGAAAGCAGGCTCCTGGTTTTTCCTAGGTGAACTTTACACTGATTTACCGTTACCTGTAGACCAACCGGAGAACGATCACTGCGGCCTTTGCTCCGCCTGTATCAAAATCTGCCCGACTCAAGCCATCATAGAGCCTTATGTCGTCGATGCGCGAAAATGCATTTCCTATCTGACGATTGAATTGAAAGGTTCCATTCCAATCCAGTATCGACGTGCAATCGGGAATCGAATATTTGGATGCGACGATTGCCAGGTAGTCTGCCCCTGGAATCGATTTGCCTCAGCTTCTGATGAGCCAGGCTTTCAAGTCAGGCATGGTTTGGATTCAAGCCAACTGAGCGAATTGTTTATGTGGTCAAAAGAACAGTTCCTTGAAAAAACTCAAAACTCAGCCATTCGCCGCCTCGGTTATGATCGATGGCTAAGGAATATCGCAATCGCACTGGGAAATTCAAAACCTTCCGAAGCATCAATAAGAGCACTCAAGGCACGTCAATACCATGAGTCAGAATTAGTACGAGAGCATGTTCAATGGGCCCTCGAACAAATTTTGAATTGATTCTAGAGATCAATATCGATTGGCAGTGATCATTGCGACAAATGCACGATTCAATTCTGAGTGGATTAGTTCTACGGACGAGTATTTCTCGAATAACAATGTAAATGGTCTCTCTACACAAGTTTCACTTTTGAAAACTCCCCGACGACTTCTTTAAATGAATGGAAGGGGTTAAATTCACGTAGTTCACAGCCACTTTCTCTTTTGCAACCTCCAGTTCGTAGAGTGCTTGAAAGTTCATCCAAATTCATACATCGATACCAAAGAACCAGAGCGCAGCTCCAACGCTAAAGTCCCGCTTGAATTCGATCAAATTTGAGCTTCAATGAATTTGACTCTGAATTTGCAAGGCTTCCATAACTCTCAAGTTAGGATACTATTGAGTACAATAACTTACTGCACCCTAGCGGGGTAAAGCAATCTGGAAATTAATGTAAATCAACGAAATTAACTGGAATCTAAAAATGAAATCGAAAATCACCCTAGTCATTGCAATGTGTTTGATGCTGATTGCACCGAATGCCTTTTCTGCTACAGTCAAGCTCGGATTTGTAACGACACTGAGCACTCCAGCAGCAGTCATCGGTAATGACATGAGAGATGCCGTAGAACTGGCACTGGAACATATTGGCCACAAAATGGGGTCAGTGGATGTTGAAGTCGTTTATGGCGACGATGAGTTTAATCCTCAAAAAGGCAAGCAGGCAACAGAACGTCTGGTCACTCAAGATAAAGTTGACATCGTCTTTGGCTATATCTGGTCGCACGTGCTACTAGCATCCGCAACCACAGTGCTTGATGCTGGAAAAATTCTCATCAGCGCAAATGCAGGTCCTTCACAGTTGGCGGGTAAAGGCTGTCACGAGAATTTCTTCAATATCTCCTGGCAGAACGACCAGACTCCCATGGCAATGGGCGAAGTCCTCAACCAGCGCGGCGTCAATTCGCTCTATGTCATCGCCCCACTTTACGCAGCTGGCAAGAATATGGTAGCTGGCGTAAAACGAACATATACAGGCGAGATTGTCGGTGAAGACATGACCAAGTGGCCGGATCAAATTGACTGGGCAGCCGAATTATCAAAGGTTAAAGCCGCAAATCCGGATGGTGTGTTTGTGTTCTATCCTGGCAAGCACGGACCTGCATTCATCAAACAATTTCAGCAATCTGGACTGTCTGGCCAAGTTGACCTGTATACCGTGTTTACTGTCGACTCCATCAGTTTGCCGCGATTCCAGCAAGCAGAAATGTCAGGTGTCCTCGGGTCAACCATGACCCAATTTTGGGCGCCTGATCTGGATAACGCTGCAAACAAGAAGTTTGTTGATGCCTTCAAAGCTAAGTATGGCAAGTATCCAAGTTTTTATGCTGCACAAAGCTATGACGCTGTGATGTACATCAAGAGCGCGGTTGAAGCTGTTGGCGGTGATATGAGCAATGTCGACGGACTGCGAGCGGCGCTGGAAAATGCCGATTTTGACTCGTTGCGTGGAGAGTTCTCAATGGGACCCAACCACTTTCCAATTCAGAACTTTTATAGCCGTGAAGTGGTTGAAGACAGTGACGGGGTGTGGACAACTTCGGTACGCGAAACAGTTTTGGAAATGCACCAGGACGTATACGCTGGCGAATGCTCTATGTAATTGGCCAACTGGCTTGACGTTTATTCTGTGAATTTGTCAATAATTCAATTCACAGAACAGCAAATCGTATGACGTAGTGTGTGAGACTCCATTCAGGAGTCTCACACAATTCGTTTAGGCAGATATTCACTCTCATGGTGTGAATTTCAGTTCACTTGAAGTTCAGCGAAAAATCAATTGTCGTGATTCACGGGTCGCGGTTTCACACTCTTGAGAGTAAAAACGACACCCATAATCGGTCCGAGCATCGTTAGCCAATCCAAATCAAACATAACCAGAGGACACTGAATTGGAGTGGGCGTTACTCATTGAACAGACGCTGAATGGCATTCAGTTCGGCATGCTACTGTTTCTGCTGGCTGCCGGGCTGACCCTGACATTTGGAATAATGGATTTGGTGAATCTGGCTCATGGTTCCATGTACATGCTTGGTGCGTTTGTCGGGGCCACCATCTTTTTGTGGAGTGGATCGTTTATCCTCGCAATTTTACTGGCGGTTCCACTAGTCGCAGGGATTGGCATCCTCGTCGAAATATCAACCCTTAGGACCCTTTACCAGCGACACCACTTGGATCAGGTGTTGGCAACCTTTGGACTCATTTTATTTTTCAATGAATTGGTTCAGGTTGTCTGGCCACTGGACGGTCTATCGGTTCCATTCCCTGATTACCTAAACTTCACTGTGCCCCTTCTCCTCGGCATTGAGTACTCGGTATATCGGCTGATGATTATTGGTGCGGGAATCGTAGTTGCTATTGGCATGTACATCTTGGTTGCCAAAACCCGTTTAGGTATGCTAATTCGTGCTGGTGCCGCAGACCGAACGATGATCTATGCGCTTGGCACCAACATTCGTCTGCTTTTCACCCTCGTGTTCGGCCTCGGCACCGCGCTTGGTGCGTTAGCCGGCATACTGATGGCTCCAATTTTGGGTGCAAATTCCGGGATGGGTGAGCAAATCATCATTATTGCTTTCGTTGTCATTGTCATCGGCGGAATCGGTTCTGTCCGAGGCAGTCTGATCGCAGCATTGATCACTGGTCTGATTGATACACTTGGGCGTTCATTTTTGGACGTGCTGCTGGCATTCTTTATTCCTGTTAATGCTGCAGAGGCCGCGGCACCAGCGATCTCTTCAATGCTGATTTATATCTTCATGACCTGCGTTCTGTTTTTCAAACCGCAAGGTCTTTTCGGCTCTCAAACTCGATAATCATCCATCCGGAACTTTATGCGCGTACTGAACTCCCTGCAAAATCGCCGTACCATTCTTGCCATCCTGGTGATTGGTACCTGTGCACTTGCACCAATAGCGGCGGGAATTTTAGATCAGCCCTATTACATCAACCTGTTCTCCCGGTTGATGATATGGGCTATCGCGGCCATCAGTCTCAATCTGATTCTTGGATATGGGGGCATGATCAGTTTTGGGCATTCTCTATATCTCGGAATTGGTGCATACACAGTCGGTATTTTCGCCTACTACGATATCTACAACTTCTACCTTCAATTAGTTACAGCAGTCGCCGTAGCAGCGTTCATTGCACTTATTTTCGGCGGAATCAGTCTGAGAACGCGCGGAGTTTACTTCATCATGATTACGATGGCTCTCACGCAGATGGTTTACTTTCTTTCCATCAGTATCGAAGAATATGGCAGTGACGATGGACTAATTATTTACGACCGCAGCGATTTCGGAACAGACTTGATCAGTATGGATAACCCGGTACAACGCTACTATTTGATTTTCTTGGTCATGATTGCCTGTTTGTACTTTTCTCACCGCCTGATTCGATCGCGATTTGGATACGTCATTCGCGGAACAAAATCCAATGAGACCCGTATGGAAGTGCTTGGCTATTCAACCTTCAGATACCGACTCGTTTGCTTCATTCTTGCGGGTGTCATGTGTGCCTTGGGCGGCGTTCTCAGCGCGAATGTAGAAAAGTTTGTTAGTCCCGATATCATGCACTGGACTCGTTCAGGTGAGTTAATTTTCATGGTGGTTTTGGGTGGAATGGCTAGTATTCTCGGTCCTGTAACCGGTGCCTTGGTATTCTGGCTGCTCTCAGAGTTTTTTTCCCGAATAACCGAACACTGGCATTTGATTTTTGGGCCGTTTTTAATTTTGGTCGTGCTGCTTTCGCCGCGAGGGATTGATGGGCTGCTTAGTATCAAGAGATCTGGTAATGAATAACACTCTGCTCAAAATTACCGATCTCAACAAGTCTTTCGGTGGGGTATGTGCAACAGATAACGTCAATGTTGAAGTTGAGCGCGGTGAAATTCATGCATTGATCGGTCCAAACGGAGCTGGTAAAACTACCTTGATCTCGCAAATTTCGGGAATTCTACAGAGTGATTCGGGAGAAATTCAATTTGACGGAATACCCATTTCCCACATGAAAGCACCTGCCCGTTCTCTCATGGGAATCGCGCGATCATTTCAGATCACCTCAATTCTTCGAGAGTTTACTTGTCAGGAGAATGTTGCACTCGCCATTCAAGCACATTTTGGACACAGCTACAATATGTGGAAACCCGTGTCATCCGAAGATAAGATTCAAAACCGGGCAGTCGAAGTTCTTGAATCGATCGGCATGGGAGAGTTGCGCGATACCACTTCTGGAGATTTGGCGCACGGAGAACAACGACAGCTGGAATTGGCCATTGCTCTGGCAATGGATCCAAAGTTATTGATTCTTGATGAACCACTTGCCGGAATGGGGCGAATAGATTCAGTCAAAATTGTCAATTTCCTAAATGGACTCAAGCGAAAGTTTACGATTCTGGTTATTGAACACGACATGGATGCAGTCTTTACACTAGCCGACCGAATATCAGTCATGGTATATGGCCGTTTGATCGCCAGTGGGACACCTGATGAAATTCGGGCAGATGCTATGGTACGCAGTGCTTATCTGGGAGTTGACTAGCATGCCGATTTTATCAGTCAATAACATTGAAGCGTTCTATGGTCAAACTCAGGCTTTATTTGGCATCAGCATTGAGATTGATCAGGGAGAGGTGGTCACTCTGCTTGGTCGAAATGGGATGGGCAAAACAACGACGATTCGCTCGATTATGGGGCTTGTCAAACCAGCCACCGGTTCGATTAAATTTGCTGGGAAAGACATCACTAGATGGCCCGCATACCGAGTTGCGAACGCGGGTGTTGGATTAGCGCCAGAGGGGCGACACATATTCCCAAATCTCAGTGTAATGGAGAACCTTATCGCAACAGCACACAACAGGAATGAACTAGATAACCCATGGACTGTTGACAAGGTCATGGCTTTATTTCCTGCGTTGGAACCGCGAGCAAAAATTAAAGGTGGCAGAATCTCCGGGGGCGAACAACAAATGCTTTCAATTGGCAGAGCACTGATGACGAATCCAAAACTACTACTGCTAGATGAAGCGACTGAAGGGCTGTCCCCTTTCTTACGTGCTCAGATTTGGGAGAGTATTTCCCAATTAAAAGACAATCAACAATCAATTTTACTGATTGACAAGCACCTTGATTCCCTGCTTCGAATCGGCGACCGACATTACATCGTCGAAAAGGGTTACGTTGTATGGAATGGAAATTCTGAAGAATTGCGATCAGATCAGAAACTACAGCAGCGCTATATCGGAATCTAGCGGAATACTCGCAACCAAATTCTGACTGCAGATTAAGATCTGCAAAAATCCCTTAGTTCCCAAAGAAACCGCAATAATTGGGAACTGACAACGCGATCGATAACGGTTAAAGATTGCCGTCTCGTTTCAGTTTATTGAGCCTACGATTGGCATTAAATGCGGAACGACTGGCTGGGTAGCGCTCCATCACCTCCAACAAATAGTTTTCGGCCTGTTCATAGTTTTCTTGGTCTGCATAGATGATCGCGATCTTAAGCATCGCTTCAGCCGCACGCCGATTGTCTGGATAATCTCTGATAATCTGCTCGAATCCCTGCAATGCTACATCATGTTTCTTGGTAACGTAGTTGGCTTCAGCGATCCAGTAAAGAGCATCATCAACCAACTCGCTTTGTGGATAGTTATCAACCAAAGCGGTAAATGTAGAGATTGCATCTTCATACTTGCCCTGCTTTAGCGCGCGAAATCCAGTGTCGTAGACCTCGCGTATTACTTCAGGGTCGACGTCCGGGACTGATTCTGGCAGTGTTGCCACAGCGGTGCCTTCACCTTCTGCAGAGACCGTATCCGACTCACCAGAAGGTGTTGTTTCATCAGAAGAAGATTCCACACCATCGGTTTGCTCTGTACCCAGATTACTACCTGACCCTGTCCGCTCAAATTTACGCAACCTGGCGTCGAGGTCATCGTAAAGATCCATTTGACGCTGTTTGGTATCATCCAGTTCGATTTCCAACACTTCCACCTGATCTCGCAAAGTCCGCACTTCTTCAGAAAGTGCTTGAACCTGTGCGAGCATCGTCTGTGGGGCCAATTCTTCAGTGCCAACAGCCGATGAACTCTGAGCAGAACTTGTGCCTGCGGATGAGGAGCCAACAGTCGATGCAGCGGGTGCCGTACACCCGGTAACAAGTGCTGCTACGGCGAGCGCACATGGCGCAATTCCAGATTGAATTGAATGAAAGATGGCCACTTCAGATGAGTCTCAATTCCACCACTCTGCTACTATTGAACTAAATCGTGGGCAATTTCCACCCGCCGATTCAATGCCCAGCTTTCTTCATCGGAACCTTCTACTGCGGGTAGTTCCTCACCGAATGAAACCGTCGTTATTCTGGAAGCATCAACATTAAGCTCCTGGAAAAGTGCGCTAATCGCGTTGGCTCTCTGTTCACCCAAAGCTAGGTTATATTCACGCGTTCCCCGCTCGTCCGCGTGGCCTGCGAGATTCAGCATCACAGTTGGATTTGCCACTAGAGCTTCAGCGTGTACTTCAATAATCTGCCTGGCTCTTTCAGTAACAATTGCTTCATCGAATCCGAAATAAACAGCCGTGTGAGCCAGCAAATTCTCTTCCTCTTCCCCTGATTGATTAGTGAGTCCCATCTCAACCAAATCTGATTCATCTTGCGAGCCTGATGTATCCGACTCTTCCACTGTCTCTGGAGCATCATCAACAGCCGTCATTGATGAGTCAGGGTCTTTTGCACAAGCCGAAAGAAATGCCAGTGAAACGAAAATGACTGCTATGAATCGCATCAACGCGTACATGTGGTTTTCCTCTGAGTGAAAGATTTGAAGTTTACTAAAAGCTGGCCCAATCTACCTGCTTGACTTGTCCTTCGACGACAGGAACACGAGTTGCAACTCGTCCATCGGGTGATAATATTTTAATATATCTCTTGGAGCCCTCGACGACATGTATCACCATATCTCCGTGTGGTGAAAATTTGGCTGAATCATCCAAAGTTGTTGAGGAAATGACGCGAGTGGTCTCAGCCGAAAAGTCATAAATTCCAACTTGCTTGCCGATTCCTTGATCAGTTATCACGACCAACTGTTCACCTGTTGGCGAATAGCTTGCACCGGAATTTGACCGACCGCCAATGTCAACCCGTTTGGCCCGCGCATTACGTTGCGGAGATGCTTCATAAATTTGGGGTGTTATGCCTCGGTTTGATGTAAACACCAATCTTTTGCCATCTGGCCGCCATGATGGTTCAGTGTCGATTTGATGGTGATCCGTTACTTGCGTCAGTCTCTGATCGTTAATGGAATAGATGTAAATTTCAAAATTTCCCTTGTCAGAATGTGAAAATGCGAGTCTATTACCGTCTGGAGACCAACTTGGCGCACTGTTGTAGCCGTTTGGGGCAGCAATTTTGGTTCGTTCGCCAGTCGCGACTTCCTGTATATAAATCAGGGAATATCCCTCAAATAATTCTGCATAGGCTATTTTTGTACCATCCGGAGACCATACCGGTGACAGGATAGGACGCCCGGTGCGCAAAATAGCCTGTGGATTGTAGCCGTCATAGTCCGCATAATACAGCACGTGTATCGCGCTACCGCCACTTGAATCTGGTAGAGACGTCGTATACAAAATCTTCGTGTCAAACGAACTTTCTTGATCTGTCACTTTCTCGAAGACGGTGTTTGCGATTCGATGTGCAGTCTGTCGAAATCTGTCCGCAGAGAGGATGAACTGTACACCGAAGACCTGTTTCTGTTCAAAGGAGTCATAGAGACGGGTGATGACCCGGTAATGATCGGGCTTTTCTTCATCCGGTTCCACTCTGCCAATCAACACCAAATCGGCACCGATTAGCTGCCAGTCAGAAAAGACTACCGAATCAGAAGTTGACGGGTGACTTGGGAACTGATCTGAAGGAATCGGATCAAATTTTCCGGTTCTGTGAAGATCATTCCGAATTACCTCTTCTAGCGAAAATTGCAAGTCTTCGTTAACATCGCCACCAAATGGCACAATCGCAATCGGAACTCCGCGCTCGACGCCTTCTTCAATTTCAATTGTGATCACCGAAAAGGCGACATTCGAGTTCAGCGATAATCCAAACAGTACCAATAGACAAAATAACGTTTTTCTCATGTTCAACCAGATTTTCCGCCAAAGCTAAAATTGAATTCTTTGATAAGCGCATAAATTTCAGGATCTCTGGGAATAGGCAGAGGCGATGCTTTCCGCACCGCAGTGGTAACTGAACGATCATAGGCGACTGAACCGCTTGAGTCTAATACCTCGACAAACATAACTTCACCCTTGGGATCTACTCTGATTGTGACGGTTGCTCTGAGATCGCCCCAATTTGTCTGCTCAATCCAGTTCTGAGTAACTTTATTCTTGATTTGAGGAATGTACTTGGCGAATTCAGTGGTGGCGCGCCTTGTCAAACGCGCTACACGCTCCTGCTCCTGCTGGCGCTTCAACTCTGCCTCCTGTTGCTTTCGCAATTTCTCAGCTAACTCGGCCTGTTCTTGCTGCTCCTTCTGCTTTGCAAGTCTTGCTTTTTCTTCAAGTTCCTTCTGCTTCTTTTCTGCAGCTAGTCGCTGACGTTCCTGCTCCTGCTTCTCTTCCAACTCTTTCTGCTTTCTGAGTTCTTCGCGTTGTTGTTCCTGCTGCTGCAATGCGAGTTGCTTTGCGGCAATTTCATTTTCAAGCCTCTGCTTTTCTTCTTCTTGCTGGCGTCGTAGGGCTTCAGCTTCTTCTAAACGACGCTGTTCTTCCAGGCGTTTTTTCTCGACCTCTTCCGCCTCCGCCTGTGCCAATTGTCTATGCTCTTCGGTCTGTTTCAGTTCTTTTTCCTGTTGACTTCTTAAAGCTTCTGCTTCATCTAGCCGACGCTGCTCTTCTATCAGCTTTTGTTCGGCTGTTTCAATCTGTGCTTGTGCCAAACGCTTTTGCTCCTCGGCCACTTTGAGGTCTTCCTCTTGCTGACGTCGTAGGGCTTCAGCTTCTTCTAAACGACGCTGTTCTTCCAAGCGTTTCTGCTCGGCAGCCTCAATCTCCGCTTGAGCCAGACGTTTCTGTTCCTCGACCAGACGAAGTTCCTCTTCCTGTGCCAATCGTTCAGCTTCCATTTGCTCTAACAGACGCTGTTCCTCCAGTAATTTTTGTTCCGCCGCTTCGGTCTCAGCCTGAGCCAAGCGTTTTAGTTCCTCTGCCTGCCTCAGTTCCTCTTCCTGTTGACGCCGCAAAGCATCGGCTTCTTCAATTCGACTCTCTTCTTCCAAGCGTCTCTGTTCGGCAGCCTCAATCTCCGCTTGAGCCAGACGTTTCTGTTCCTCGACCAGACGAAGTTCCTCTTCCTGTGCTAATCGTTCGGCCTCCATCTGTTCCAGTTTTTCCTGCTCTTCTTGGGTACGACGCTCGGCTTCGCGCTGCTTTTCCAGCGCCAACTCCATTTGCTTCTGTTGTTCTTGCTTCTGTAGACGCTCTTTTTCTTCCTCCAACTGCATTCGTTCTAGTTCTTCGATTACATCGGCTTCGTTCACCGCACGAGCATTCACGGGTGTTTTTAACTCATCTAACGCTCCTCCTGTATCAATTTCTGGTCGTAAGATAATACTCACACCGATTGCGAACACTATTGCAGTATGAACCAATAGTGCCAGCAATACTGACGGTACAACAAAGTTATTGGATCTTCTTCTTCGCACAACCGTGTCAATTTTCAGTAGGATTTCTAGTCACCAGACCAATGTCATTGACGCCAGCAGCCTGCAAAGCAACCATCGCCTGAATAACTGAATCAAAATCAACATTGACATCTCCGCGCACCAGAAATGGTGTGGCAGGCTTTGAGCGAAGTACTGCTGCAGCCCTGAGTTTGATGGAATTGAGTGCTACCGGCTGCTCTTTGTCCTGATTGACATAGTACTCGCCTTCTGCGGTTACATGAACCACAAAAGGAATGCTTTCGGAAGACTGAATCGGCTTTGCCTTTGCCTGAGGCAGATCTACCTTTACACCTTCGGTGAGCAAAGGTGCCGTCACCATAAAAATGACTAACAATACAAGCATTACGTCAATGTAGGGAACCACATTGATCTCATTCATCTGTCGGTGTTTTTGACGTTTACCGATTTTTTTCATGATAGTGTCTGTCTGATTGCGTACTGCCTGTTCACAACACTTAAGAATTCTTCAGCGAATGTTTCGTACTGACCGAGCAGTCGGTCCGCCTGATAGGAAAATCTGTTATAGGCAATCACTGCCGGAATCGCTGCCGCCAAACCCATTGCTGTTGCAATCAGCGCTTCTGCGATTCCGGGAGCAACTGCTGCAATGGTTGTAGTTTGAAGTGTTCCGAGCGCTCGAAATGAGTTCATGATGCCCCATACTGTGCCAAAGAGACCAATGTACGGGCTGGTTGAACCGACGGTCGCCAGAAACGAGAGGTTGGAATTGACACTCTCTTCAGCCCTATTGAGTGCCACCCCCATGGAACGGTGTACTCCGTCGACGATGTCCGCACGGTCGATATTTCTGCGAGTCAGAAGTCGACTTAGTTCACGATAACCCTCAAGGAAAATTTCTGCGATTGATCCGACATCGCGGTTTCGCTGTTCCCAGTCGTAGTAAAGCGAGCTTAGATCACCGACACTCCAAAATTCACCTTCGAACTCCCTGGCAATGTTGCTCCAATGTTTCAGCGTAAACCACTTGTAAAAAATCATGCTCCAGGAAACCATTGATGCGATCACCAAAATTGCCATGACAATTTGTACCAGCAAACTTGCATTAGTGATCAGTTCAATGAATGACAGTGTTTCTTGTGTGGGAACAAGTTCGATTGAGGTTTCCATTAACTTAAAATTCTCCTTAACTCTTCCGGCATCCTTTGGACTCTAAATTTAGAATGATCTATGCAAGCAATCCGGAATTTTGCTTGTACCAGTATGACGTCTGCCTCATCGGTGATCCTTTGAAACACAGTAATGCTGGCTCCCCGCACTGAATCAGGCTCAACGGTAACTCGCAATAGGTCTCCGAGGCGTGCAGGTTTGAAAAATTCCAGATTAACCGAGCGCACGGCAAAAATGACTCCCCACCGGTCATTGGGCTGTTGTGGTAGACAGCCAACACTGGCTAGCCAGTCTGATCTTGCACGTTCCATAAATCTCAGGTAATTTGCGTGATAAACCACCCCGCCTGCATCTGTATCCTCGAAGTACACTCGATACTTGGAAATAAACGCCTTTTGGGACAAATTAATCACCCAAATTGTTCAGAATTTTACTAAACTCCATAATTCGCCATCTAGATAAGTGCCGACTGTTCATGCGCTTCATCTGGTTCGACTCGCAGATGTCGCCACGCTTTCTGTGTGACCTTTCGACCTCTCGGTGTGCGTTGGATAAATCCCTGTTGCAGTAGATAAGGTTCGATCACATCTTCAATTGTCCCGCGGTCCTCGCTCAGCGCAGCGGCGAGAGTTTCCAGTCCTGCCGGGCCGCCCTGATAATTCTCAATTAGAATCTGCAAGTACTTGCGATCCAGAACGTCGAGGCCGCAAGTGTCAACCTCTAACATTTCTAAAGCAAACTGAGCAATTTCGCGATCAATCGTACCCGAACCCTTAATCTCGGCATAGTCGCGTACCCTGCGCAACAGACGATTGGCGATCCTAGGTGTTCCGCGCGAACATTTGGCAATTTCTTCAATCCCTGATTGGTCTGCCTTCACTGATAGAATATCTGCAGACCGTCGGATAATTTTTGTCAACTCACCGACTTCGTAATAATCAAGCCGGTGGACGATTCCAAAGCGGTCCCTCAGTGGTGAGGTCAGCAGTCCCGTTCTGGTGGTGGCACCCACCAGCGTAAACGGTTTTACCGGCAACTGGATGGTTTTTGCGGCGGGACCTTGTCCGATCACAATATCGATCTTGTTGTCTTCCATCGCGGGATAAAGCACTTCCTCAACGACAGGATTGAGCCGATGGATCTCATCAATGAAGAGGACCGAGCCAAAATTAAGACGGGTTAGCATGGCCGCAACATCGCCCTGCCGCTCAAGCACAGGGCCTGAAGTTTGTGCCAACTCGACTTCCATTTCATTTGAAATGATGTGCGCCAGTGTCGTTTTCCCTAGACCTGGTGGCCCAAACAGTAAAACATGGTCCAATGGTTCCTGTCTTCTTTTTGCGGCTTCAAAAAATATCTGCAACTGCTCGCGTGTTTTTTGCTGACCGACAAAATCATCCAGAGTCTTTGGGCGCAGGCTATTGTCGAACACCTGTTCTTCTGAACCTGACTGATTGGGCGAAATGAAGCGGGATTCGTTGCTCATGTGCCAGTGGAACCCAGAATTCCCAAGGCCAGCTGAATCGCATGTTCAGCGGTTTCAGCTTGGTCGTGTACTGCTACCACAGCACTACGGGCATCTCTGTTGGAAAATCCCATCACAATCAGGGCTTCCCGCGCATCGTCAAGATAACTTCCCGTTGCAGTGCCTCCTGTGGTGCCGGACTGTGCAACTTCAGCAACATAATCAATTTTGCTGGAAAGCTCAATCAGCAGTTTAGCGGCTGTCGCTTTCCCAAGCCGCGGCACTTTCTGAAGCGGTTTGGCATCTTCCAACTTTACGCAGGCCACCAAATCAGAGATTTGCAGTTCCGATAGTATGTTCAATGCGATGCTCGGACCGATACTGCTAATGTTGATCAGAATTCGAAACATATCGCGTTCGGCAACGGTCAGAAACCCGTAAAGGTTTTGGGATTCCGGTCGTACATATTGATGCGTATGCAGCAACACTGAATCCACATCATCAGAGAGTTGATGCTGCATGCTCTTCGGTATCAGAATTTCGTAGCCAACTCCGTTGCACTCAAGTACTAAAGAGGACTCCCTTCTTTGCTGAATTGTCCCTCGCAAGTACCCAATCACAATTTCACACCGCTTTAACTGGTAACTGGTGGAACGAATTCTGAAAGCGAAATTCGGTGATGAGAACCTTGAATTGAATCCAACATCGGCATGCGCTGGTAGTGAGTAATCGCCACAGCCAAAGCATCTGACTCATCCCGAGTCTGAATGTCTTCAAGTTGAAGCAGCATCTGTACCATGTACTTGACCTGATCTTTATCGGCTGAACCGATTCCAGTCATGGACTGTTTAATCTCGCGGGCAGCGTATTCTGATATGGTCAGATTGTTTGCAGCGCAGGCACAGATTGCACTGCCGCGGGCATGTCCTATTTTCAGTGCCGATTGTGGGTTGATTGAAACAAAGACTTTTTCGATGGCAGCGATCGTTGGCCGATGCTGCTGAATGACTGCGGAAATACCCTCATAGATATGAAACAGCCTTTCTGACAACTCGCCTTCGTTAAGCCGAATGACACCACTATCAAGGTAACGGATCTTTTTTGCGCTGCATTCGATCAGACCAAAGCCGGTAACTCTCGAGCCAGGATCAATGCCCAGAATCTTCAGCACAACTCAATCCGAACTGAATGATGCGTTGGTATAGACATCGCGCACATCGTCCAAATCCTCAATCGCACCAACTAGACTGAGGATCCGCTCTGACAGCTGTTCATCAATCTCAGTTGATACCGAAGGGCGTTGCTCAATTCCAGCTTCCTCGTATTCAAGACCATGCTCTTTGACTGCCTTCACGACTTCAAAGAATGATTCGGCGGGTGTCGTCACCATGACCCGCCCGTCATCCAGGACATCTATGTCTTCAGCGCCTGCAGAAATGACAACCTCGAAAATTTCATCTTCATCTCCACCATCCGCAAACTGCATCAAACCAACCCGGTTAAACATGTAAGAAACGGAACCCTCAGTTCCGAGGTTTCCACCATGCTTCGATAAAGCGTGCCGTACCTCGCTCACAGTACGGTTTCGATTGTCTGTCGAGCACTCAATGAGAAAGGCAACACCGCCTGGGCCATAACCTTCGTAGACGACATCCTGGAACCCTTCTCCACTAGTCTCGCCAGAGCCTCGCTGAATCGCCCGGTTAATCACATCGCGGCTCATATTCGCCGCCAGCGCTTTGTCTATTGCGGCGCGCAAACTCGGATTGCCATCCGGGTCAGGGGTACCGGTTCGAGCGGCAACCGTAATTTCTCTTATAAGTTTTGAGAATAGTTTACCGCGGCGGTTATCCTGTACGGCCTTTCGAAACCGGATATTCGCCCATTTACTGTGGCCGGCCATAGATTCTGAAGAGATTAGAAGAGTATGCCTTTGTAAATATTTCAGCCTATATTATAAATAAACATAGAAATAAATATTAAATAACAAACACATAAGGTATTTTCTAATGCAACGGAAGCCCACTTCTTTAATATCCTGGTGCAATACCTATTCCGACCAGTTGAACTATCTTGAAGCACTCAAGCATCAACGCTGGCCGAACGGTTTTGAATGTCCTCGTAGCGGCCATGACTATTCTCACGAGCTAAAAAATCACCATATTTTGAATTGATTTTAACACACCAAAATTGAAACAAATTGGTATTTGTGCGTAGAAAGTGATAGTATCTTTAGCTTCTCATATATCAGTTAGTTCTTTGTCTCTATTCGACAAAATAGATGGTAGTTCCCGAATTTGACCAGCTCCAGCGATTACATTAGTTTCGAAATCACGACTGCTCCCTAGAGTGTCATCGCACAGAATTGCGTTTTCACGCAAATTGAAAGGTCAAACTGGGAAGAGAAGACGGTGGTATCAATCGTACCAAATCTTTGCATGATTCACCCGTAATGAATTACTGATTGATCTCGTCTGCCATACGACTTACCAAATTTGCAACCTTGCGGTTTAAGGTCAGTACTGTACGCCGTTCAATACGCAAGAAGCAGGTACACATGTTTGCCGAGCGAATCGTATGATGCCGTAAACCGCAGTGATAATATTGAATGGCGACCAGCAGTAGTCTAGAACAGGAGCGGGTACATATAATTGAACAATCATCTGCAACCATCGAGACTTTATCAGTTACTTTGTTGAAATGACCGAAATTACACGTTCAAGTATCAACTTAGGGAAAGCTATACAGAAGATCAGAAAGAGTAACGCGCTGACTCTTTCTGCTGTAAGTGAGAAGACTGGCTTGGCAATCTCGACACTTTCCAAGATCGAGAACAACCAATCGTCTCCGAATTTCGACATGCTGGCCCGTCTAGCGGAGGGCCTGGGACTGGACTTGATCACGCTCCTTGGCGACAGCTTTTACACGTTTGCGGCCGGTGCCCGGACGATCAACCGGGCAAACAATGGTATTCGCTATGAGACCCCGTTTGGAACTTACGAAGCGCTCAGTAGCGAAATTGCAATGAAAGCCCTTCAGCCGATGGTTGTCCATGTACCAAAGGGTAAGGATATGCCGGCAGCTATGAGTAGCCATGGTGGCGAGGAGTTTATTTACGTGCTAGAAGGCAACATACTGTTCTCCATGGACCCCTACAGTCCCACAACGCTGGAACAGGGTGATTCTGTACATTTTGACAGCTTGATGCCGCATGGATTTGTAGCGATCGGCGATAAGGATGCCTGGATTCTCTCTGTCTGCCTGTTTGACAAGAAACTCAATCAAAGATCGAATGTGGAATTTCCAGAAGAGCTGAGTGGAAATCACGAGGAGTCGGGAAATTAGTTATTACGACAACGGTCACCGGCTGGTCCGCACAATTTAAATTTCCCTAGATAAACCCTTGATCTCGGTAACCTTTCTCAGCCACAAAGCCCGATAGTCGCCTATACGGGCGGACTTCAGCCTCGTTGGATGACTCCACCGGCGAGAAAGCCCCCTTGATGCGACGGAATTGACCGGATGCAATTGTGAATTTGTGTTCTTCGACAATTATGCTTAAATGAATTTCAGTAACTGATGAAGTAGTTTGTGATAGTATATTATTGTTTTTTATCAATACTTTATATCAATAACTGAGGGTTTTCCATTAGAGGCATTTTAAGGGGCTGAAAATTCTGTCACGTGGGATATTCCGGTAGTTTTCGCGAAATAAAATCCCCACCGACGCTGATTTCCGAGTCATCGAGGTGCCCGGCACTGCGAAATCCGCTGGTGCCAGCGACGCGGGCGAATTCCAGCCGCGCCGTGTTTGAACTGGGTTTTCCGAGCCCCTGAAACCGTGGCTCCAGTCAGGCCGCCAGCGATAACGCCCAGTTTCGCATCTTTTCCGGCTGTCCGGCCTTGACCGCCACACAGGCCCGCGCAAGCATCACCGCATAGCCAATCGTAAACTTCAGCGCCAGGCGCCTTTTCCCCGCGCAGGAAATGATCGTGCGCCAGATGCGCATGATCGACTCTTGAATAAATCCGCTCCATCGCCGACCTCTGATCGTAATACCGCCGCCACTTGTATGAACCCGGCGGCAAGGGACCGTAATTGCGGAGATGATCCGGATCCATCTTTACCCGCACCACTCTGGTTTTCGACCCCGGTTTCACCTGGCCCATCAGGTAACAGGCCGCCTAGCCTTCACAGGCAAATTCATAACAGGCCGCCGGACAGGCCCACTTGAGCGTACCGCGCTTGTGCTCCCATCCCTAATAGTGCAGGGGCCGAATCTGTTTGGTTTTGGGACATTCGAAGAAACTGAGAGCACTGACTCGTGAGAAACGCCGGTTCAATAGCTTTCCGCCGTCCCTGTCAACCGCATAATCCTGGATGACGTTCTTCTCACTAAATCCACACCAATACGGTGAATATCGCTTATATTGACCTTGTTCATGATTTGGATACTCCTTTTGTTTAATTTCGCTGAATCTTCCAACTCGGCACCTATGATGCCTTGTTTCATTTAACGAAGGGGTATCCATTTCATTAAGACTTTTCGTTTAACTGATTGATCATCTTCCACAACCCCAATTGACAGGCTCAGACGCTCATTTCTCGAACCATTCGAATTGCCTCACGATTTGTCCACGACCACACCATACTGTCGGCCATTTTGAAATCAACCCAGCAACAAGCGCTATGTTCGTCGGGTTTGAGTACAACCGGAGCGGGCTCTGGTAGACAGAGCGAGAAAACATGTTCGAGATTTCTGCTAACTCCAGGTCCAAATCGCTGCCGCATTGACGGGGGAATGACAAATCTAAAACGACGCTTCAAGTCCTTAACTTCGCTGGTGTTGGTCGAAATTCCCGTCTCTTCCCTCAATTCTCGAACAGCAGCTTCAACCGCCGTTTCACCGGACCAACGAATACTGCCTGTTACAGATTGCCAGAAAGCAGGAGCTCGAATACGTTTCAGTAGCAGAACCTGATGAGTTAATGTATGGATGACAAGCAGTATCGATTCCGGACGCTTGAACTGGAGTTGCGAGTCGGATGGCAAAACTCACTCCGGAGAATAAATTAGGCTTGTCCTTTGGCGCCAGCGATGCTCTGAGCAGTCTGTTTGATGCGAAGCTCCAGTTCATCCAACTGGGCCTGAGCAATTGCGTTTGGCGCATCGGTGAGTGGACAATAGGCTCTTTGCGTTTTTGGAAACGCAATCACATCCCGAATGGAAGTTTCACCCGCCAGCAAAGCTGCGATACGATCAATTCCAAATGCGATCCCACCATGAGGAGGTGCACCGGAAGTCAGTGCAGTTAGCAAGAAACCGAATTTTTCATTGATGCTCTCATCGGACAGTCCCAACATGCGGAAAATTCGATGCTGAATTTCATACCGATGATTTCGAATGGAACCGCCGCCAATTTCAACTCCGTTCAATACAAGATCATAGGCGCGCGAAAGAACTGCGCCCGGATCTTCCTCAATCAGGTCAATCGCGTCCTCTTTAGGTGCAGTAAATGGATGATGTAAAGCTTGCCATCGGCCCCCATCCGCATCGTATTCAACCAATGGAAAATCCAAAATCCAAACCGGTCTCCAACCTTCTTCAATGATTTCAAAGTCTGCACCAATTCGATTTCTAAGCGCACCCAAGGCGGCATTGACTGTCGATCGATGATCTGCACCAAAGAAAACGATGTCATTGGCTTGAAGTTGACAATCACTGATGATGGTTTCGATTGCTGAATCGGAAAGAAACTTGAGAATTGGAGACTGCATCCCTTCCCGGCCCTGAACCGGATCATTGACCTTGATATAAGCAAGTCCCTTTGCTCCGAATTGTGCGACAAATTCGGTATAAGCGTCGATTTTCTGACGAGTCAACGACACGCCTTCTGGTACTCTGAGTGCTGCTACACGCCCATCTTTGAGATTGGCCGCACGATTGAAGACTTTAAACTCTTCACTCTTCATGGCTTCGGTCAGATCAGTCAGTTCGAGCGGAATACGTAAATCGGGTCGATCGGAACCAAAGCGACGCATGGCATCAGCATAGGTGAGCACTGGAAACTGCATAGGCAGTTCAACACCGGATATTTTGCGGAAAACCAGACGATAGAGATCTTCCATCAATCGCATGATGTCTGATTCTTCGACAAAAGCCATTTCCAGATCCAATTGGGTGAATTCCGGCTGTCGGTCTGCTCGAAGGTCTTCATCCCTGAAACACTTTACAATCTGATAATATCGCTCGAAGCCTGAAATCACGAGAATCTGTTTAAACATCTGGGGCGATTGCGGCATCGCGTAAAAAGAACCAGTCTGTATGCGGCTCGGCACCAGATAGTCCCTCGCCCCTTCCGGTGTTGAGCGAGTCAGCATTGGGGTTTCAATCTCAGTAAAATCCCGCTCCTCCAGGAACATGCGAATCGTACGAACCAAAGCATGTCTCAGTCGCAGATTGCGCTGCATTCTGGAACGTCTGAGATCAAGATACCGATATTTCAGACGCACCGTTTCATTTACATCGTCATCATCAATCTGAAACGGCAGTTGATCAGTTTTGTTCAGAATCACTAATTCGTCTGCGACAACTTCGACTGCGCCGGTCGGTAGAGCAGAATTTTCAGTGCCTTCCGGTCGTTGACTGACCTTGCCTGATACTCGAAGTACGTACTCGTTGCGAACGGATTCTGCACGCGCAAAACTTTCTACTTGCTCAGGACTAACGACGAC
>JAJDXD010000050.1 GCA_022823405.1 Gammaproteobacteria bacterium | reverse complement strand
AAGCTTTAGAAGAGGCGTAGTTCTCGCATAAAGAAATTTGACGGTCAGCGTCTGCAAAATTCGCCGTGCGGATTAGTTTTTGCCAGTAATGCGATCGTCACCACGCTTGAGAATTCTGAATCTGGGACTTGTGTCCTGGCTGGACTCGCAGGCGGTCTATCACGCAGTTGCTAGCGGCATGACCCTCGAATCGGCCGACACGATTATTATCTGTCGGCCGAAAAGTCCCTATTTCTGTATTGGATACCACCAGAATGTTGAACACGTTTTGGATGGTCGAATGCGCACTGAACTTGGGTATCCAGTCGTACGTCGAAGGTTGGGAGGTGGTGTAACTTATCTTGATAATCAGCAGCTCTTTTATCAATCGGTTTTTCACAAAACACGAAGTTCTCAAATCCCTACTGTTGTCTACCGAGACCGGTTGCGTCAACCGATCAGTATGTTGAACAGTATTGGCGTCAATGCAGAACTTCGTTACATCAATGAAATTGAAGTACTAGGCCGTCGAATTGCAGGGATTGGCGGCGGTCTGATTGGTGAGGCTAGCGTGGTTGTAGGAAATGTGCTCAATGAGTTCAATGCTGAAGTCATGGCGCATATTATCAACTCGCCTTGTGCAGCATTTCGGGAAATGGTGTTGACCGCCATGCTTGACCGGATTACAACACTGAAACGGGAAGGCCAAGAAGAACATTGGCAAGAATTGCCGAATCTTCTGATCGAAGAATATCGCCGGGACTTTTTCGATGCTGTTTTTATCGGTGAACTGAGTACCGAAGAGCGTGAGATGGCGGAGATGACGGCTGAAAAAATGATTTCAGAGGAGTACTTGACGGAATATCAAAGTGATGTTTCGCCCCGGGCTCTCAACCGACTGAAGATTTCCGCATCCACTTCAATCGAACTTGTTGGAGTAAAAAAGCTGAGTCCTATTCAACAGAAATTTGCAGTACTGAAAATTAGAGACAATGTGATAGAAGAAATGCGAATTGCTGATGATCTAGATGAGACATATCAATCAATGAGCACCAATCAGTTAATAAGAATGTTTGATGCTGAACAAATCAAAGTCGGGATGAAAATTCGGCAATGGTAAATGCAGTTTGCAATTTTTGAAGTGATTTTAAAGATTGATGGCAGCCCAATCAGACAGTTACATAGTTCCTGATGTACTTAAATCAGGACTGACCACAGTATTTTGTGGAAGAGCACCAAGCCCGGAATCTGCCCGTAGACGAGCCTATTACGCACATTTCAGCAACAAGTTCTGGGAAATTCTAGCCGAGTCAGGGTTGACAGAGCATCAGTTGAATCCTGAGGATTACGCACTGTTACCTCGCTATGGCATAGGACTGACTGACATCAACAAGACTGAATTTGGCAGCGACCACGAACTCACTGGCAGCGGAGATAATCCGCGGGCACTGCTTGACAAGATTGAGCAAATTCAGCCGAAAATCCTGGCATTCAACGGTAAGAATAATTTTCGAATGTTTGCAAACGAAGCTTACCGCATTCCAAAATCAACTCCAGTTGATTATGGTTTGCAGAGTAGGTTAACGATAAAATTAACGGAAATCTGGGTGTTGCCAAATACATCTGCACGGGCTCGAGGATACTGGAACCCTACATATTGGCATGAAATTTCTAAAAGGCATCAGGAAATGTCCAAGCTATAAAGTTGGCATACTTAAACACTTCACAGGTTAACATAGAGAAGAGACAGTCAAATGTTTCAACATAAATTCACTGTAAATAGAAATATGAAATTCTGGAAAATTTCGGACCGTTTTCTCCAACCGATTATGCTGTTGGTATTGACATGGGTCGCGTTTTCAGCTTTTGCCCAAGAAAACAGTACACAAGGCAGTGCCAGCAGTACCGAATTGGGCACTTTTTTAGGTGCCAAACCCACTGAATATCCGGACTGGTTCAAAGAAAGTTTCCTTGAATTCAGTGACGATGTCGCCGAAGCGGCGGAGGAAGGTAAGCGGCTCCTGCTAATTTTTCAACAGGATGGCTGTCCTTACTGTAATTTACTGGTTGAACGAAACTTGAGCCAGAAAAATATCCTGGAACTGGTTCAGGAAAAGTTTGATGTGATTTCAATCAATATCTGGGGTGATCGGGAGGTCGTTACTGTCGGTGGACAGGCATATACAGAAAAGGAGTTTTCCGAGGCACTAAAGGTACAGTTCACACCAACATTGCTCTTCTTTAATGAGAAGGGAAAAGCGGTTCTTAAACTAAACGGTTATTTGCCACCCCGCGACTTCCTGACTGCGTTAACCTATGTAGCAGAACACCACGAAACGAAGACACCATACCGGGATTTTGTGCGGACAGCACATGAGGGAACGGGTGCCAGTCAGAAAACTCTGATTTCACAGCCTTTCTTTCAGAGTCCTCCGCATGATTTGAAACGGGATGGAGATTCCCGTCCACTCGCGGTGTTTTTCGAACAACCGGAATGCCCGAACTGTGAAACGCTACATAACAAAGTGCTTGTAGATCCGGAAGTCAGTAAATTTCTGGACGATTTCCATGTTGTTCAACTGGATATGTGGTCAAACGATCAACTGACGGATATTGAAGGTAACAAAAGAAGCATTCGCGACTGGGCTAGCAGTCTCGATATTAGTTATGCACCGACCATCGTTCTCTTTGACAAGAACGGAGAGGAGGTTATTCGATCTGAGGCCTGGTTCAGAAAGTTTCATACTTCCGGGTTGTTTGAATATGTCAGTAGTGAAGCTTTCCTGGAACAGCCAAATTTTCAACGCTACCTTTCGGATCGTGCTGACCATCTGATTGAACAGGGAATTGATGTCAACATTTGGGAGTGACTAATCCCGGGCGTATGCTTTGAAATTGTCGGACGCCCTTCACTTCGAATTTCGACAGAAATTCATTTGCTCTTGCAAATGATATTCCAACTGGCAGCAAAGTGAAAAACCAGTTTCCACTGCCAATCGAGACCGTGACTCCTCTACGGGTTTTAGGATCCAACATTGCACGCAAAGCCGATGCTTTCTCAAGCGACAGCATCTGCTCGAAATCGGACAGATTGATCTGGTTCGAAACCCGTAAGAAATCAGCAACAGTTTGCTGAGGCAACGCGGCAATCTGTTTCACGAGTGCTTGTTTATTCTGGTTTGAATAAGGTTTACATTACTTGAACGGATGCCGTGGTTTGTTGCGAGTTCTCGCCATCTACTGAGAGCAGAAGTGGTTTGTTCAATCACGGAATCTACAAACGAATGAGAAAGTTTTGATTCAATTCCAAGTTTAATCAAATCTGTTATTTCGATATTTCTGCCCTTACCAAATACCATCGTACTTTGTTCACCATTAGGCCCCGCGGCAAAAGTCAAATCATAAGCTGGTGAGAGTTTCCACTCGCCCGATGAATCCATCAAGAAACAGAAGTTTTTTGAGTGATCGTCGCGGTTATGTGCCAACACATTAAACACAGCTAGACGGAACATTTTTTCTGTTTCACGGATATCTTTTGTTAATACCATCGTTAGTTCAATCAGATCTTCGTAGTCAAGCGACGGTATCCGAAAATGCGCATGCAACAACCCACAGACACTATGACAGTGCGTTCGTTTGCCGTCAATCCGATCGAATCGTTCTGTAGCAAAGAAGCCTGGACTGGTTTGTGAAGGGAATAGATGCACATTTTGCATTTCAATGCCCGCATTCATTGCCATTTGAGCATAAACATATTCGATTGCGCCTGCATCCCGTCCGTCGGTGGAATTGGGGAACTTAACCAGCCATGGATCGTAGTCGCGTCCTAGGTTGTATCCTCCATGGACAATTTTCTGTTTACTTGAATTAACACCGATCATTGCCTTTGGACGAGCGCCAGCGGAAGATCCGTTCAGTGAGATAAGTTCCTCGATGACTTCGCCAGCTTCACCTTCAAGAATTTGCTCTACAGCAATTGCAAGTGAATCCAATTTCAATTCGTCTTGCGCGGTATCTTCCGTTTCACTGGGGGTGTAGACCAAAGCGCCCATACCTGACTCTCCGACATATCGTAGTCTGTCAAGCGCGGACAACTGTTGCGGCAACACTCCTATCGAGCGTATTTTCCTATCAAGCAGCAAACGACCCCACCCATCGGGCAGGCTGTCGTAAAACACACCGGGCAGGCCGTCAAACAGATTCGAATCGAAAGTCTTCAGACCGGGGGACAATGGACACCTAAATGGAGAAATTTCATACCCGCGGTCAAGAAACTCATCGTCATATTCGAAATAGATCTTGTTTTGTCGTATCGCTAATCGACCGACGGACAAAATTATGTCGCCGAAAGATAATTTGACTTTAATTTCAGTTGTTGATTGGAATGTCACGTACGCCAGCCTCGTTTTCGCGCTTTCGGCGGGGATGACTTAAGCACCTCATCGATAGTCGAAAACGTTTCTTCAGGTGGTTTGACAGCATTGACAACCGCTTCTAACGAGTCTAAAACCATCAGAATTTTGAGAAAGGACTCTAACGAAATAGTGCCTTGTTGTTCAAATCGGCGTAAGGAATGGATATTTACGCCCGCACGAAGCGCCAGCCCTTTCTGAGTCAAGCCTTGAGCTATTCGCCGTTCGAATATATGTTTACGCAATTCTTTTTGCGCATGTGAAACAGTCATAAATAACATAATATTAATACTTATATGTCAATATAATTCATAATTAGTAATATTGTATTATATATGATTCTAATTAGTTGAAACTGATATTCGACTCTATCCCGCCCAAGAACACTGACGTAATCTCTGTAAACAGGATAGATTTCGAGTCTCAGACTTCATTGGCAGAGTTAGACACAGTCAACGCTAAATCAATCAGAAAAGGAATTTTTGGATGGCATGCATTTACAGTAGTGGACGCAGAGGAAGTTGGATGTTATGTAAAGGCGTCTCCATTGGTGGGTAATCCGAATCATGCTCATATCGTATTTCCGGTGGTTCCAAAGGAAGAAGAGAGTAAAGAAAAACTTACCGAAATTGCTTGCGACCTAGCACATCATGCCAATTTTCTGCTTTGAGGTGAGTGGGCGAATTAATTGCCCTGAATATTGGAATCTCATCTTTGAAATTCTATGTTGCAGTTGGCCTTTTTCACCAACATCGATGGATAATTTTGATGTCCGTTCTTTCAGTGTTGAATAACGTTTTTCATCATAATTCCATTTACTGAAACTTGGTCTAACAGCGAGGCCGCACTTATTTCAATCTGGCAATGCGAACGCAATAAATGTGAAAGCTCAACTGCCAGCAAACTGTCTATTCCCAGATTGACGATCGGTTCATCGAGTTCAATTTCGTTTTTCGGAAATTCCAGGACTTTAGAAACACAATCTAGAACCAACTCTTGCAGATAATTGATAGGGTCTGATTCACCTGCAGACTCTGGATTGCACTGTCTGGTGATTGAGGTTGAATCATCAAGTGCGCTACTGAACTGATCGCCCGTGATTGATCGACCTCCACTGACGACAATGTGGGAATCTTGAGAGTCACCTAGCACTCCATTCAATGTGGACAGCAGTTCGATAGCTGGCAAGGCATCAATTCCAAACTGATTACCAACTGCTGTTGACAGGTCGGGATGGTCAGCAACATGTCCGTAATCGGATACAGCGCCCCAGTTAATCGCTACTGCCGGAACACCTTTCTGCCTCAGATATTCAGCCAAGGCATCAAGAGTTGAGTTGGCGGAAGAATATGCAGCCTGCCCGGCAGGTCCCAGCAAAGAGGCAACCGATGAATAGAGCACAAAAAAGTCCAGCTCGAGGTGGCATGTCAGTTGGTGTAGATTCCATGCTCCCAGTACTTTCGCAATCATTGATTTGTCAAATTGTGTACGCGTAAGCTTAACAATCGCGCTATCCTCAATATTCATTGCACAATGAAGCACACCGCGAATTGGAGGCAATTCGTGACAGGCAGTTTCCAATGCCACCCTAAACTGTTCAAAATCAACAATATCAGCACGGATGGCGGTAATAAGACAGTCCAGCTTCGCAGCCTTTTGAATAATTTGTTCGAGATCAACCGAATTCTCTGGCGAGCGTCCGATGACAACAACATTTTTCGCTCTATTTTCAGCCAACCATAACGCGCTAGCAAGTCCAAATCCTCGGGTTCCACCAGTTATGACATAGGTTGCATCGGGTCGAATCGAAGTTTGTTGAAGAGGTGAATTAGTATCTGAGGTCAGTACTATTTTGCCAATATGACCAGCATTGGCCATAAGGCGAAAAGCCTCATTGACATGGGCGGTAGGAAATTCTCGAAACGGAAGCAGCGGAAGTTCGTTATTACTAACTTTCTGAATGGTTTGTCTGAACAGTCGTTCGATGATATTTGGTTGCTTAAGCCATGTAGCGTCGATATCAACGATCTCGACTTTCGCAGCGGGCCTACTTTTCAGAATCTGATTTAAAACGCTTTCTCGACCTTCATATTTGCCGAGTTCAATGAAGATGCCTTCTTCAGCCAGAACATGGCGGTTCGCAACTGCGAGTTCGCCGCCCAGCATATTGACAATCACGTCGACACCCTCTCCGTTAGTCCAATTCTTTACATCATCAACAAAAGAAATGCTACGTGAATCCGCGACGTGTTCGATGCCAGAGAGGTGCAGGTGGCGCACCTTTTCCGGTGTGCCGGCAGTCGCAAAGATGGTTGCACCGTAATGTTGTGCAACATTGACCATGGCCAGACCGACACCGCCAGATGCGCAGTGTATAAGCACTTTATCAGTCGGCTTGAGAGTGACAATTTCCTGAAAGCAATAAAGTGCGGTCACATACGCAGTTGATACGCCGGAATACGATACAAGCCTTTGATTTTCCGCCAGTGGGATCACAAACTCCTGCTCGGCAATGACGTGACTCGCAAGTGAGTTGGTTGCCAGTGCGACTACTTTGTCTCCTGGCTTTAAGTGTGCTACCTGCTTGCCGATACGGGTAATCACTCCGGTACATTCGATGCCAAGTGAGCGTTGCATTTTGCCACCGATAACCGCGGATTCCGGAAGGGCATCCAGTGCAATCATGACATCTCGAAAATTGAGAGAAGCAGCAGAAACTTCAATCAGTACTTCCGATGATTTCAGAGTCGGTAGGTTTTTGAAGGCGTACTTCAATGAAGATAGATTACCGCTGCCGGAACCTGATAATACTGTGTAGCAGGGTGATGGAACCTGGAGGCGATCGACATCCAAACTTTGATGAAGAGGTACGAAGCAGTCGTTATTTCTCAAACACGCTTCTTTTAATTTATTGTCAGAAATCAGGTAGTTGTAGAGTCCGCTTCCACTCGAATCATCGGATGTGGCAATGTCAACGAGCCTTACATTGGATTCTGGGTATTCATTTCGCAAGGTTCTGCCGAAGCCCCATAATCCTGCACTGAGGCAATCTACCAGGTCCATTGCGTTGTCAAGTTTGTGAGCGTTAGCAGTGACCAGTACCAAAGGTGGCGGATTAATTCCGTGATGATCAAATGCCTGTATTAACCAGGTTGCAGCGAGAACTGGAGATGTTTGAATCAGCAGTTCGATTGATTGTTTTTTCGCACCTGAGTCCGAAAAATTCCAAAGGAAAATAACCTCATCCGGTAGTTCGCCGCGCATTTTGATTTCACTGATGAGTTGGATAAAGTGGGCCGCTTCAGCTGGGTTGATGATTCTGTGATTCCCAGCCTGTACATATGCGTCTCCAGAACTCACATGAACTGTGGAATCGATATTAAATTGTTGGACAAACGAATTAGAAAATTCGTCGCCGTTCGTAAGAATTAAACGACTCTGACTGAGAATGGATGGTTGCTGTGTACTGACTGGCTTGGTTCCAGGTTTCTTTCCGATGAACACGGTGTGAACGCCATCGCCACCATCTTCGCGATCAGTCAGTGTGGCAATGTTCTCAAAGCCAGCATTCTCGAGATTTTGCTGCCAGTTGCTACTTGAAAGGCAGGGAGTGTCAGGCGAACGATTTTCAGTATTCCGTGGCCACCAATCGCGAAGCATACCGAATACCAGACGCGCCCATACTGGTTCATTGGTCAATTCAGTGAATGTAATAATTCCACCGGGATTCAATACATTGTGCAAACGTTGCAGAGTCTGGTTTGGGGAGTAGCAAAGGTGAAGCGCATCATAGGCTAGAACCAAATCGAACCCCTCTGGACCAAAACCCTGCATCTTCAACTCGGCATCAAGGTCCAAATGGGCAAACTCAACGAATTTCAGGTGAGAAAAGCGTGATTTTGCACGTCGAAGGAAAATGCTGGATACGTCTGTAAAGGTATATTCAACGGTTTGAGTTTCCAGTATTGGTGCCAGATGAAACAGTAATGCACCGGTACCGCTGCCCAATTCAAGAATTCGACAGGGTCGTTCCAATGTCCACGAATCAAGCAGTTCTGTAACCGAGCGACACAGAATCTCGTTGTAAATCTGACAGGTTGGAGAACTCTGATAAAGATGTTGTAGGAGTACTATTTCTGCGTTCGGAAACAAAACATCAATACCAGATTTCTGACCAGTTAGTACGTTCGATAATTCAGAACCACAACGATCAATCAGCATTAATTCCGCGAGATATTCAGAAGATTCCGCTTTCTGAAGAAAGTGCTTTATCGAGTCAGTTGGAGAAGGCAGTGAGGTGTCGATTAATCGGAATGTTGCTGTATTTGTACGGATTTCCTGTTGCCCGACCTTCGCGTACCCACAATCGCACAACAGATTGAGTAGAGAGTAAAGCAGGGGTAGTTGATCTTCTGTGATGTTACACACCGCAATTGCTTCAATGACTGATTGTTCTTCCGCAATCTTCAGAAATCCAACTTGCTTGAGCGCATCGACGGTGTATGCAATGGTGATGTTCTTCAGTGCAGGGTTCGCAATCGAATAGTGACGCAATCGTTGTCGATTCTTGGTGAGAATGGCAGAATAAGTCTCTAGAGCATTCCGAAGCTTAGAAAAATTACAGTCAAAACGCGATTCATTTGCATACTCCGATTGGTGAATTTTCCAATGACGTTCAAATGCAAACAAGTTGCATGCTGAAGTCAAATCTGTCTTTTCTAGACCCGAAAGCCGGCTCAACCGTAGTTTTGAAATACTTGCAATGACTTGATTTTTCGAATCTGCAATCGTCAAGTCCAGATCAATTGAATCGACCGATGACCGAATCACTTGAACATGGCAGTTGACTTCGTCTGGACATTTCTGCCAGTACTTGAATGACTCAATTTCGTAAGGTACTAAAACGTCTTTTGAATGGATGATGCCTACCGCACAGCGAAAGCAAAGGTCCAGCAATGACGGGTCTAACTGCCATCTTGTCCGTACATGGCCTGCAGTGCGGTTCCTTTTGAGTGTTGCGAAAAGTTCGACTTCACCAGCGGTACAGAGTCTAGCAATCTGCCAGCTATCGACGTCACCTTCGAAGTTCCATTCGCTAAACCGTTCAAATACCGAGTCTGACGACATTTCAGTCGAATGGTTCTTGGGCAATTCATATCCTGAGACTACAGGCTGCGAATCTTCGTTCGCGGAAAATTCTCCTTGACAGTGAATCATCTCTTCTGCGTCGGCATCTGTTTTGCGACTGGCAAACTCGAACGCTCCCAAATGCGTGTCCAGTTCACTTCGAAGCGTGACCGCAACATTTTCTTCTGATGGAATTCGCAGCATCTTTCGAAACTTTACTGAACGAAGTTCAATTGCAGTTGATTCCAAACAGATGCTTGCCGCTTCCAATGCTGATTCGATGTAGCCAGCAGCTGGAAAAATAACCTCGCCGCGCAGGCGATGCCTGCCTAACCAGGGCCATTCATCCACTTTGAGTGGAATGCGCCAGAATTTTTGCTGGTCTTGAAAAGACTCTTCAAGAAGGGGAAAAGTATTTTTAATCCGCGGTTGTGATCGAGATTGTGAAATTGAGCTCGGTTTCCAGTACGTCTGAGCCTCAAATTCCACCTTTGGAAGATCGCACACATTCGCTTTGGGATTAATTCGATCAAATCTCAGATCCATGCCGTGACAGAAAAGAGCGGTACTGGCTGATCGCAGGGTGAGTTCCTCTGGGCGATCCCTATGAATGGAGTAAAGCACCTTTCTTTCGGAATCGATGCACTCGGTTCTGAGTACATCATGCATATTGAAGTTCAGGCTTGCATGTGGACCAATTTCAATAAAGTGATCAATGTCTGAGCGGACAGCCGCGTTGAACGCATTGTCAAATTGGACGGGTGTGAGAAAGTTCTGCCACCAGAAATTTAAATCTTTATGTTCATCATTAATTTTTGCTCCGGTAACGGAAGAATACCAGGCGGTTTCATTCTGCTCTGAGTTTGATGCATCTGTAGAAATTGAAAGATCCGTTCTTGCCCCCTCAATGATTGGGCTGTGAAACGGTACTGGAACATCCAAAATTCGGTTGAAACATCCCCTTTTGTCGAGAGATTCGGCTAGCAATTGAATTTCTTTCATTGGTCCCGAAAAAGTCACTGATTCGGGGCTGTTCATCGCACCGACGCAGATCTTGCCGTTACTATTCTCAACAATCTTTTTTACATCGGTTCTGTCCAGCGATGCTGCTAGCATCAAACCTTCATTACAGTAGCGTTGAATTCGCGATGATCGTTCGCTGACAAGTGCAACAGCATCTGGAAGTTTGATATAGCCTGCCACACATGCTGCGGCAATTTCTCCCATACTGTGTCCGATCACTGCATGAGGGGAAACTGCCCAGGACTGCCACAGCTCTGCCAACGCAAGCTGCAGCGTAAAGTGGATCGCATGCGCTTTAACCAGATCATCCGCATCAATTCGGTCGCCACTTACAAATGCCCCACGGATGTTCAATGAACGATCAAAGAGAGAGTTGCAGACATCAACTGTTGCTTTGAATTCTGCCTGCGTTTTATAAAGTGTCGAGCCTTCTCCGTTCCATCGTGCTCCAATTCCGTTGAAAACAAATGCAATGCGTTGGCTGCAATCAAAGTCATTGGCAACCACTGACCGAGTGACGTACTGCTGTTCAATTATTGGTCCCTTATCAGATATATCGTCAGTAGCCACATTAATCACAGTGCGAAATTTCTGCTGAGGTGCACGAGCCGCGGTGTAACTGATGTCTGCAGCCAGAGTTGGATGCTGCTGAAATGTGTCGTGAAGTTTTTGCACCTTCAACCTGAGAGAGTCAGAAGAGCGAGCGCTCACCGGAACCATCATTACGGGAAGAGATGAGTCACGACGATGAGAAGCTTGGGCAGGCGCTTCCTTTAAAATTACATGTGCATTGGCTCCGCCAAATCCAAATGAATTGACTGCGGCGACTCTAGGTTTTCCACCAGGTGTGTCCCAACTTACAGAGTCGATTGGTATTCGAATACCCAACGCATCAAGATCAATCTTTGAATTGGGTTTCGAAAAGTGCAGGTTCGGGGGAATCTCGGCGTGCCAAATGGACAACACAGCCTTGATAAAGCCGGCAATACCGGCAGCGGCTTCGGTATGACCAATATTCGTTTTCACCGATCCGACAAAGAGATCAGGATGACCATAAATTGTTCCCAGTGAGTCAGCTTCAATAGTATCGCCGGTTTGGGTACCCGTACCGTGAGCTTCGACATACCCAATATCCTTACGATCAATTCCAGCACTGGAAATTGCGGTGCGCATCATGTCCTGCTGCGCATGAGGATTTGGTGCCATGATTCCGACAGTCTTACCATCCTGATTGACTGAGGTGGCTATGATCGTCGCATAAATTCGGTCATTGTCGATCAGCGCATCGCTGAGTCGTTTTAACAGAACCATGCCGCCGCCTTCGGCTCGGACAAATCCATCTGCTGATTCATCAAACGCACTGCAACGACCAGAATTGGATAGCATTGCGGCTTGCGAGAATTCGATGTAGCTCTCAGGTGCAAGTATTGCGTTTGCACCACCAGCGAATGCGACATCAGCGGTACCGTTGGCAAGTGCACTGCAGGCTGCATCCACTGCAGTCAGAGACGATGAGCAAGCGGTATCAATGGTAATGCTGGGGCCGGAAAGGTTATAGCAGTATGAAATTCGGTTTGCAGCGATACTAGTTGATCGCCCCAGACCAGAGTATGCGCTGATTTCAGATTGCTCAGCTAGAATCAACCTTTCGTAGTCGTGATTGATGATCCCGACAAAGACGCCGGTTTGCAGTTTTTCAAGTACCTTGGGATCAATCGCAGCATCTTCCATGCACTGCCATGAAAGTTCAAGCAGCATCCGCTGTTGTGGGTCGATATCAATCGCTTCACGCGGCGAAATTCCAAAGAAAGACGCATCAAATCTGTCAATGTTGTCGATAAAGCCGCCAACTTGAGCAAACTGCGTATTCGATGTCTGACTCAGACCCTGAAGTGTGCGATTTTCCCAGCGGTTAGTTGGAATCGGTGTGATGCAGTCGACTTTGTTTTTGATGACATCCCAGAATGTCTGCAGGCAGTTGGCGGCGCCAGGAAATCGACAGGCCATTCCGACGACTGCGGTCGGAACAGCGCAATTGTTCCTCATATTGATGGATCAGTTTGATAATCGACAGCTAATCCGAAACCTGTGCCACGGAATCAGCGTTCTCAACTGTCGTTAACTTTTGAATATTCGGTTCGCAGTACATAGTGTGCAGAAGTTCAATAACTTGTTGCACTTTTTCGTCATTAATCGAGTAGTACTTTAAGCGAGAATTCCGACGCGATGTGATAATGCCTTGTTTACGAAGTTTTGCCAGGTGTTGGGATATGGATGACTGCTCAATTCTAATTCTGTCCTGCAGTTGACTGACGGACATTTCGCCATCTAGCAGGTGACAGAGGATCATCAGACGTTGCTTGTTGGCTAGCTGCTTCAGAAAATCACTGGCTTCCGCAGCAATCGTCTTGAGTTCGTCAGGCGTCAGATTCATTAGGTATAAAGTAAAGGAAAATAGCGGAATATGTGCAAAAAATTATTAGGAATCTGAACTCGCGAAACACTAATTTGAAAAAACTACAATTAATTTGCAAATTTTATTCTGTTTTGTAAAATACAGTGACTCTAACTCAAACCTTGACGCATAAACCATAAGATTTAGAGTAAGTTTACCAGAATAATCATATAACAAATTGGCTGCATTCGGCCACCCCATATTGATAGTCTGCCGCTCCTGATCAAGCGCATCTCCATAGAATGAGTTTGATTCGATTAGCGGCGAACAATTTTTGAACAATTTGGTCAAATAATTACTGAACATGGTGGGGTTTTTCGCTTCATCCAAATTTTTCAGCGAACCGTTTCAATTTGTTGGTGTGGTATTCAAAGTTTGAAGGAGTTTCCCTGAATGAGTGCAAATTTCGATCTTGATTCAACCATTGCATACATTGTTTAAGTTCAGGTTTTTGATCTCAAAATGCTAGGTCATTTGATAGTCAACTTTAATTTGTCAGAGGAGTGATTAAAATACGATGATGAAAACAGCACTAGGAATTATTTCGTTCATTGCAGTGATTTCTGTATCGGCTGTGACCACAGAAGTGAGTTTTGCTGATGCGGAGGTAATTGCAGAAGGAAAGAAACTCGCTGTCGACCGCAGAAAGGGGAATTGCCTCTCCTGCCACATTATGGGAGATGGTGAAATGCCAGGTACGCACGGTCCGCCGCTCATCTTTATGAAGCAGCGATTTCCCGATAAGGCAAAACTATATGGCCGAATTTGGGACGCAACGGCATCGAATCCCAACACAATGATGCCACCTTTCGGTCGCCATGGCATCCTCACCGACGACGAAATCGATAAAATAACTGAATATGTCCATACACTGTAAGAGGTGATGTATATGAAAACTAAAGAGCTACAACGGCGTGCAGTTCTCAAAGGTGCGGCAGCAACAGGTTTGGTTGCACTGGCGGCATCCTGGGGACTGATCGGCAACTTAGCCCACGCAGCCAATCGACCACAGATGGCTTTTGATGCTGATGATGTCGATGGCACACTTAAAGCCTTGTTTGGCGAAAATGGCATTCAGGACAGCGATGCGATCGTTGTGAAAGGTCCAGAAATTGCCGAAAATGGTGCAGTTGTACCAATCAAGGTCACAGCCAATATGGACGATGTCGAGTCCATTGCTATTCTTGTTCCCAAGAATCCTGCACCGATGGTTGCCGCATTTGATCTGCAGCCTGGAGTGGTGCCAGAAGTATCCGTTCGAATCAAAATGGGAAAAACCTCTGATGTGGTTGCCTTGGTGAAGTCCAATGGCCAGATTTTCAGAGGCGCTAGTGAAGTTAAAGTAACCATCGGCGGTTGCGGTGGTTAATGCGCATTTGATGAGGTAAAAAATTATGTCTATTAAAGCAAAAGCAAAAATGACCAGTAACAATAACGTTCAGGTCAAGATGCTCATCAAACATCCGATGGAAACCGGTCAGCGTAAAGATTCCAAGACTGGTGAGTTGATTCCAGCGCACTTCGTCGATGTTGTAACCTGCCAGTGGCAGGGAAAGGAAATGCTACGGGCGCATTGGGGTCCTGCAATTTCAAAAAATCCGTATCTTTCATTTTCGATTAGCGGTCCACAGGCTGGTGATACTCTACTACTGACCTGGCATGACAATACAGGAAAATCGGGTGAGAGAGAATACACAATCGGATAGGCGCTCAAGCGTACGTTTCCAGAACTACGGAGAATAATATCTATGAAAAAACTGATTGCATGCTTTGCGCTTGGTTGCTTTTTTGCCGGCGTATCGACAGTTGCATTATCGACACCCGAAGAGGATCGGATTGCATTTCAGAATTACTACTTGACTAAGTTCGCGGATGTTCCAAAGGATGATTTTATCAATGGCGTTTATTCCATCGACATGCCTTCCCGTGAACAGTGGCAGACGCTTGAAGAGTTTCCGCCATATGAGTTGGCGCTGGAACAGGGAGAGACAATTTTCAACACCCCGTTTGCCAATGGCAAGACTTACGCTGACTGTTTTGAAAATGGTGGGATTGGAATTCGGCAGAACTATCCCTATTTCGATTTGGAACAGGGACAGGTTATAACGCTGGAATTGGCGATCAACCAATGTCGGGAAGCGAATGGAGAAAAGCCATTCAAGTACAAGAGAGGCAAAATAGCTGAGCTGACAGCCTATATGGCATACACTTCGCGCGGCGAGACAATCAATGTGGTGATTCCTGATGATCCGCGTGCATTGGCAGCCTATGAAATGGGTAAACAATTCTACTACACCAAGCGTGGTCAGTTGAATTTTGCCTGTGCTGATTGCCATGTCGGCGGTTCTGGCGGCTATATTCGAACAGAACTTCTGAGTCCCGCTTTAGGGCATACCAGTCATTTTCCGGTATATCGGTTGAAATGGGGTGCGATTGGCACTCTGCACCGTCGATTCAGCGGTTGTAACCAGCAGGTTCGAGCCAAAGCGTTCAAGGCGCAGGGCGAAGAGTACCGCAATCTTGAATATTTTCTTACCTATATGAGCAATGGGCTGGAATACAACGGCCCTGGCGTTCGCAAGTAATTGAACTAGGGAGAACAACATGAAATCAATTTTGCGTACTATAGTTGCCTGTGCATTATTTTTCACTGCTTGTGTTGTCGGCGCATCAGAACCAACCGCTGAGGATTTCAACAAGGCGTTTGCTGAAGCGAATGACGCTCGGAAAATGGCTGGCGAATTAGGTCATGAGTGGCGCGACACTGCCAAAATTTTGAGAAAAGCGCAGGAAACTGCTACTGCCGGAGATCTGAAAAAAGCAATGGAACTCGTAGCGGAGGCCAAGCTTCAGGGTGAGGCTGGAATTGTCCAGGCCAAACGTGAAGGCGCTCTGTGGGAGGGTCGAGTCATTCGGTAGTTCTACCGAGTGACATTTAAACGAAAATCTCGAAATAATCGGTAAACTGGAAACTTGCGACTGTATGCAGCAGTATGACCAACTTATGGTGAGCAGTCCTTTTATCCATTCAGTTTTCAATTAAGGTACCGTGCACCTTAGTCGCCGAGAATTCATGCAGGCGGTTGCAGCCGCATCTGTCTCAGGAATGTTGCCGGCGGGTCTATCCGCCGGCACTAACATTTATGATGTCCCGTCATTCGGCCAGGTTCGGCTGCTTCATATTACCGACACCCATGCTCAGTTGAATCCGGTTTACTTTCGGGAACCACATATCAATATTGGAATTGGTGATAGTTGGGGTCGCCCACCCCACATTGTTGGTTCTCAGTTTCTAAAAACCTTTGGTATCGAGCCAAATTCTGCAGAAGCGTACGCATTCACCTATAACGATTTTCCGAGACTCGCCGAGAAGTTTGGCAAGGTCGGAGGATATGCTTACTTGAAAACTCTGGTCAACCAGTTGCGACAGAACTTCGGTTCAGAACGCACGCTTTTGTTGGACGGGGGAGACAGTTGGCAGGGCACCGCAACAGCACTTTGGACGAATGGTATGGAAATGGTCCAGGCGAATAACCTTTTGGGGGTTGATATCGCAACCGGCCACTGGGAATTCACCTATACACCTGAAGTGTTTCAGCAGAACCTGGAATCGTTTGATGGGGAATTCGTCGCACAGAACATCTTTCTGACTGAAGAGGCACTGTTCGACGAAAAGCCGGTTTATGACGACTTTACCGGGCACGCATTTCCGCCTTATGCCATGCGCTCCTTAGGCGGTTTTGATGTTGCCATAATTGGGCAGGCATTTCCATACACGCCCATTGCCAATCCATCCAGAAATATACCAGACTGGACATTTGGAATTCGTGCAGATGAACTGCAGGAGTTGGTTGATAACATCCACGACAGTGAAAGTCCGGATGCAGTGGTTTTACTGTCACACAACGGCATGGATGTTGATGTGAAATTGGCCGGCATTGTGTCAGGCATTGATGCTATTTTGGGTGGCCATACTCACGACGCAATACCTGTGCCGGTTAAAGTTCCAAATGAGCGGGGAACGACACTGGTAACCAATGCCGGTTCAAACGGAAAGTTTGTCGGGGTTTTGGACCTGCAGTTCGGCAACAAGGGTGTGGTGGATACCAAGTATCGTTTACTGCCGATTTTTGGAAACTACCTGACTGCTAACCCCGAAATGGAAGCCTTTATCCGTCAAAGTCGAGCACCGTACGCTGACCAGCTTTCTGAAGAACTCGCTGTTTCCGAATCACTGTTATTCAGGCGTGGTAATTTTAACGGAACATTTGATGAAGTCATTTGCAACGCGTTGCGCTCTCACTACAATGCCCAAATTGCACTTTCTCCGGGCTTTCGATGGGGAACATCAATCATACCGGGTCAGACGATCACGTTTGAAGATGTGATGACGCAAACCGCCATGACTTATCCGGAAACTTATGTGCAGGAAATGACTGGTGAAACCCTGAAACTGATTCTAGAAGATGTGGCAGATAATGCCTTTAATCCAGATCCGTTTTATCAACAGGGTGGTGACATGGTGCGAATTTCCGGTATGTCGTATACCCTTGAAGTTGACCAGACAATGGGTTCGAGAATTTCGGATATGAGGTTGGCGAGTGGAGAACTCATCGAGGCAGGAAAAAGTTATTCCGTAACAGGTTGGGCAACTGTAGGGCAGGTTTCACCGGGCCCACCAGTATGGGACCTCGTCGCGGACCATCTCAGGACCGAACAGACAATATCAGTTACATCACTACATCAGCCACAGGTACTGATTAAGTCTGGTAATCCTGGGGTTGGCGATTGGAAAATGAATACCTGACTGCAGGTGAAGAAATCCAAGTGTTAGAATAGAACACTAACATTATCATTTTGAGTGAGGGTATGGATGATGAAGCGATTCAGTAGTTTATTTTTTGCCTCACTGCTGATCATTCTGAGCGGATTTGGAACAGCCTTAGCTGAAATCCGAGACCCAGAGGAGCACTTCTTCCATCAGACGTTTGGCGATCTTCAAGAAGAGGTAGAACTTGCCCTTGAAGAAGGTCAAACGGGAATCATGGTCATGTTTGAACTCAATGACTGTCCCTGGTGCGATCGAATGAAAGCAATGGTATTAAACCAGTCAGAAGTTCAGGATTATTTTCGACAGAACTTCCGCTGTCTGATGATGAATGTCGAAGGGGACAATCTGGTTGTTGATTTCAATGGGGAGGAAATTGCCGAGAAAGATTGGGCGCTCAAGCACAATCGAATACGGGCGACGCCGGTTTTTCTGTTTCTTGATCTGGAAGGTAATCGCATCATGCGCTATACCGGGGCAGCCAAGGATGTGGAAGAATTTATGCTGCTGGGAGAGTTCGTTGCTGACGGGCACTATCAAGACAGCAATTTCATAAAATTCAAACGGGCGAGAAGATAATTCGTTTGTCGTTACCTCGACATACGACACTCAATTCCTGCTGCGAGTCATTCTCCAATTACAATGGAGATAGTCGGTATAGCCTCTCAAGCACCGCTGGAAAGCAGTTGGTGTAGTTGACTTAAGACTTGCATTTTTGACCATAGCCGATCGCACAATTCCAACCCAAATTAAATTGATGAGTAAGGATTGACAGTGAAGAGAATGAGTCAATTCCTATTGCTCATTGGTCTGAGCTTTGCATCGGTAGCAGTGTCTGCAGCTGAAATACCAGATGAGCCACTGAATTTATCAGCTGTCATGATGTTTGCAGACAGTCCTCACCCACTGCTCAGTGGAGCTGAATCCGATCTTGAATCCGCCAAAATCATCTCAGACTTTCACAACTCAGCCAACCAGTTTAATCTAGAGGCGGTTTTGTATCCGCAGCGCGTCGATCGAGCGATGCCTGGCAGTGCAAACTCACTTGGTGATGGTTCTGCAACTCTACGTTTGAGTCATCCCATATACGACTTTGGTCGCAGAAGTGCAGATCAGTCTGTGGCAAATGTCGAGGTTCAGCGTTCTCAACATCATCTCGATTACGTGCTCGCGCAGAGAAGAGTCGAAATCATGCGTCGATTTTTCGATGTTCTCATTGCAGACCTGACCTACAGTGTTCAAGATGAAAAAATGACACTGTCATTTTTGCGTTTCGATCGGTTTCTGGAAGAAATGGAAATGTTTGAAGCACATGCCGAAGTCGATGTTCTGAAACTGGAAACGATTTACCGCGAAGAATTTTCAAAGAGGCAGGAATACAGCTTTAATCGAATCGAAACGCGCCGTAATCTTGCCTTGGCGATGGGATTTACCGATTACGTACCACGAGACCTTCAAATGCCCGATCTTTCAGAGTATGTCGAGCGGGAAGTACCGGAATTCGAAACCCTGCTTGAACTGATTCTGGCAACAAACTACGATTTGAAGCAAGCAGAGCTCAATCTGGAAAAAGCGTTAATGGCAGTTGAGGTGTCCGAAGCCAAGTTTATGCCACAACTGGATATCGTGCTTGAAGCAACAGAGTGGGAACAAGAAGTCGGAAGTCGAAATTCTGCTTCAATTGGTCTTCGTCTTCATGTGCCGTTAGCCGCGGGGTCACAAAAAAACCGTGATCGTAGATTGAGTCAAATTGCGGTTGATCGAGCGCGCGCCAAGTTAGCGGAAACCGAGCATGCAGTCCGTAAGCGTTCATTTGAGTTGTGGAAAGCACTGACAGTCTATCATCTGGATGTCAGTGCTGCTGAGGTCAGGTTGAATTACAGAGATCAGTACATGGACCGCGCTCGTACGCTCTACGAACTTGAAGAAATTTCTGATTTAGGAGACGCCCAGGCCGAACTGCTTCGCGCTTCACTTGAAGATTATCGAACAAAATTTAACCTGGCATTGACCTGGTCCGAAATTGACGCTTTAACCGGAAACCAGGTTCACCCCTACTAAATCTTCAGATTGAGTAATTTGCTCACTGTCTGAATTTGTCCTTAGTCCGCCTGATCTCGCAGGCACCAATTCCCAGTCCAACCGAATGTACTACTCCAATGCGGTTTAGATCATATCTAATGTTGGAAATTGGTTTAATTTCGTGCAAAAACAATCAATTGGCAAAATTGTTCTGCGACGAAACGATAAATTGATCGAATTCTTTGCTGTACAAAAACACTATACCTTTCGGTGTTCGGTATGGATCACTCCAAGACCGCACGCGATGATGATTGCGACGCCAAATAACATGATTACAGTTGGGGATTCAGCAAAAATGGCCCAGCCGAGAAATAGCGCCCAGGGAATCGTCACATATTCAAACGGTGCGAGAATGTAGACTGGTGCAAATCGATAGGCATGGACAATTGATAACTGGGCGAAAAGGCTGATGAAACCGACACCAAATAACAGAAACCAGTCTTGTCCAACTGGCGTAACCCACAAAACCGGCATCAACACACCGCTCAGACACAAAATCGTCAACGCCGCAAATATCACCATCAGTTCAGTTGATTCGGTTTGAGTCATCTTGCGAGTTTGAATGACGAGCAAGGAGAACATCAGTGCGCCGATCATGACTGCTACGATTCCCATTGAATCAAACGAACCCGTGAATGGCTGAATGACCAATAGGACACCAATAAATCCCACCGCAACAATTGATTTTTGCCGCCCAGTAGCGCGTTCGCCGAGTATAGGGCCTGAAAGTACTGTCGTAATAAGGGGCGCTGACATAGCGATTGCAGTTGCCTGTCCTAAATCTATGCGCGTCAGTGAGAAATAGAAACTCAAAAATGCGAGAAGGTTGAAAGTGACGCGCTTGAAGTGGTCAAGCACCCTATGGGTACGGAATCCTTGGGTTCCGAACCTGTAAAACAGAATGCAGGAAAGAGGGATCACAATGACAAAGCTTCGCATGAAGAGTATCTGAAATACAGAATAGTTTGCCAGAAGGTGCTTGATGAGCGCATCCTGGCAGGAAAACAAACTCATTGCTATGAGGGTCAGCAATATTCCAGTAAGTGGGTGGTGTTGGTGACCTGGAACTGCGGATACCATGAATTTTCTTATGAATAGCGAAGTAGGCTAACGTGTGCGAGGTAGTTTTTCTATCTTGGGTGTAGGACAAAATTCACCCGTTTGGGTGGTATTCATCAAATTGACAGGGACATTGCAGATCATTCTTTAGATTGCTGTAAGCATTTGATTGAAAGGCATGATTTTACGCTGAAACGAGTTGGTTCGACACAAATATCGAGAGTTAGCCACTGAAGCGATTCCGTCTGATTTCGAAGCATCTGTCGCTTTGAGTTCTTTTGCATTTTCGATAACTATGTGTATGTAGCGGACTGTTTTACATTGAAAATGTTGCTACTGAAAAGTGCCGCTTGCAAGATTGCAAAGATTCAGTCGTCTTTCACTTTGTGCATTTTTACTGAGTTCGAGTTTATCTCCGCTTCGGATTTGCTCAATATGTCGCATCAAGTCTATATAATCCGTTGATTCACTGTGTTGAAATGAACTGCATAGGTATTCAAAATTAAGGGGAAGAATAATGGATTCAACTGATCTTGAACGTCACGTGAATCGGCCAGGTCGTGCGGATTTGGTAAAGCAGGTTCGGGAAAAAATAAACGAACTGAAAATCGATTACATTTACTATCAATTTATTTCTGTTACTGGAAGAATTGTCGGAAAAGGTGTTCCTGCAGATCACTGGGAAACGATTGCTGAGCGCGGGTTTCAACTCGTCTACGGGTCAACCGCGAACCTGTTTATCGATCGTTATGGCGAATATATCGGCTACGGACCGGAAGCAATGGAGTTGGTCGGAATTCCCGACCCGGAAACCTTCTGTCAGCTGCCGTGGGACAAGCGGGTTGCGAGAGTCTATTGCACTTGCTTTAGAAATCGTGAAGAACGCGTTGATCCGGGTGCTCATTTGACATCGGATTGCCGAGGCAACCTGCGTATCATTCACGACGAATTTTCGGAAAAACACAATGGCTTGCATTTGCGTCATGGAATGGAGCCTGAAATGATGTGGCTGAAACGTGGCGAAGACGGAATGCCTGATGGCGGATTTTCCAATCCTTATTGCTACCACATCGATCAGTTTGAAAGCCTTCGACCGGTTTTCATGAAAGTCATTGAATACTCCAGATTCATGGGACTTGACATGATTCAGGGTGACCACGAAGATGCACCCGGTCAGTTGGAATTGAACTTCACATTTGATGACGCGATGCGAACCTGTGATCGCCTGTCAACCTACCGACAGATTTGTGCCCAGGTTGCCAGAGAGAATAATCTGATTGCTTGTTTTATGACCAAACCATTTATGGGTGTGTCGGCTAGTGGATGCCACACCAACATGTCCCTCTGGACTGGCGGAGAAGAAACGCAAAATCATTTGGGTAATGATCCGTTGAATGGTATGGAAGGCTGCTACACGTATCGCAAGGGTGGTGAAAACAAGTTCATGCCCGATACCGATGACCCACAACTGCCCGGTCAGATTGGTCTTTATTCAGTTGCTGGTGTGATGAAACACCTCGATGCCTTGACAGCACTAGGTTGCTCGACGGTTAATTCCTATCGACGTCTGTGGGACACTGGCTTCTGGGCTCCGGTTTACAAGGATTGGGGTTATCAGAACCGAACGACCGCACTTCGAATTTCGGCTCCTGGACGATTTGAATTTCGGGCGGTTGACTCAATGGTTAATCCTTATCTTCTGTGCGCAGGACTGCTGAAAGCCTTTGACGACGGCATTGTCAACGAATTGGACCCGGGTAAACCAGAAAATCGCAACATCTATGAGGCGATGGAAGAGGGTAAGGAAGTTACCAAACTGCCGATGTCACTTGGTGAAGCGATTGAAGCACTCAAGAACGATGATGCGATCATGAGTGCGTTGCCGGACGAAATGGGCAAAGTCTTCCTCCATTACAAGGAAGATGAATGGGCCAAGTTCATGGCAACCGTTACGAATTGGGATATGGAAACATATCTTGACTGTCTGCCATAAGGAGAATCGGTAATGTGTGGAATAGCTGGTCTCATTCACAGGGGTAATACGGCAAATATTGGTAGCGAATTGCTATCAATGCTACAGTCGCTTAAGCACCGCGGTCCCGATTCGACAGGTCTCGCCATGTATGGTTCTGTCAGCGACGGCAGTGAAAATGAATACGTCATGCGATACAAAGTCGCAGAAGGTGCAGACCTTGCGACCGGCTTTAAAATCCATGACGAAATAGCCGACCGTTTCAATCTGGTCAGGAATCGATTGGCTGAATATGACGCAGTTGTCGTTTCTGTTGACGACGCTACACCTTATGCGCGCCGCTGTCGTTTCAGATACAGTGGCGATCTCAAAAGACTGGCTGACTATCTGGAAGATATCGAAGGTGTTGAGATTCTCTCCATTGGCAAGGCGTTGGAATTGATTAAAGATCTCGGTGATGCAATCACCGTTGGTGATCAATATCGCTTGAATCATTTCGAAGGCACGCATGCCATCGGTCATACCCGAATGGCAACTGAATCTGATGTAGACATTCGCTCTGCCCATCCCTACTGGGCCTATCCATTTCTGGATGTTGCTGTGGTGCACAACGGCCAGCTGACCAATTACTGGAACTCCAGGCGGGCACTTGAACGGAGAGGACATCGATTTATGTCAAATTGTGATTCAGAGTTGATCGCTGTCTACCTGGCGGATGCCATGAACCGTGGCGATGATCTTGAGGAGTCCATGAATCGCTCTCTTAGCGAACTTGATGGTGTTTTCACTTATGTTGTCGCCACCGATGACAAGCTTGGAATGGCCAAAGACTATATGGCGGCCAAACCGATGGTACTTTATGAGTCTGACGATTTTGTCGCACTCGCATCGGAAGAGGTTGCGATTCGTAGTGTTTTTCCGCATGAAATTGAGACAATCGATCCATATGAAGGAGAGGTGAGAGTATGGCAGAGTTGACATCAACGGGTTCAATGCATGCCGAAAAGCTTACCGGCAGAACTCAACAGATTTTCTTTTCAGCGGTCGAATCCGATCGACTCGCTTCTCCGCATGCGATCGATGTTGATTTTGACAAGCTAGTTGACATTGATGCAGAAGGTCGCAGTGCTCGCGAAGTCAATCAGGAGATTGCCGCGAGAATGCGTGAGGGCTATGGCACCATTACTGTATTGAATCCAGGCGCCAAGCACTCGCTAGGAGTCGGTATTCTCAATCGGTTGAGACTCATCTTCAAAGGCAGTCTCGGATATTTTGGCTGTGGTCTCAGCGATGGACCAAATATTCAAATTTCGGGTCGAGTTGGCTGGTCTTGCGCCGAAAACATGATGTCTGGCACGATTGTCATCCAGAAAAATGCAGGTTCAACTTTTGGCGCGGCCATTCGTGGAGGCGATCTTGTATGTAAGGGTGATGTCGGTTCCAGAACCGGAATTGATATGAAAGGTGGTACGATAATTGTCGGTGGTCGAACCGGTGCGTTCAGCGGTTTTATGATGCAGCGTGGTCGTATGATCGTATTGGGAGATGCCGGTCCAAACCTGGGTGACTCAATGTACGACGGCATCATCTATGTCGGCGGCAAAATTGCGGGATTGGGTGTCGATGCTGTTGATGCTGAGATGACCGAACTCGAATGCAATTGGATTAAGCGCAAGCTTGACCAGTACGGACTTGAAGCACCGAATGGTGTCGAAAATCTGCGCAAAATTGAATCGGGTAAACAGCTGTGGAACTACGACAGTCTGGAACCGACTGAAAAGAAATTAGTTTTGTAAGAGATAAGTATGGACACGAAACCAAAAACGACTCCACCAATGCCGCCAGGAGTTTCAAGAAACACGAGTACTCTTGGCCAAAGTTCTATATTTCCGCCCGAGGTTATTGATGATATTCATATCAAGTCGGAGCTCGGACGTTACCGTATGCGTGGCTTCTCGCTGTTTAAACCGATTCCGACATTTGATGACCTTACGTTTTTACCGGGAACTCTCACTCGCTTCGTGATTGAAGGGTACCGGGAACGCTGTATAACCAAGACCGTCCTCGGTCCTCGTGCAAAAAAACCACTTGTACTGGATATTCCGGTCTATATCACCGGCATGAGCTTTGGTGCGTTGTCATATGAAGCAAAAACCGCGCTTGCGCGTGGTGCGACAATGGCAGGTACTGCGACGTGTTCTGGCGAAGGTGGAATGATTCCCGATGAAAGACGCTACTCTAGCAAATGGTTCTATCAGTGCATTCAGTCTCGATACGGATTCAATCCTCACCATCTGAGGTTGGCTGATGCATGCGAATTCTTTATCGGTCAGGGCTGTAAAGTAGGTCTTGGAGGCCATTTGATGGGGCAGAAAGTTACCGATCAGGTTGCTGAGATGCGCTCACTTCCCGCTGGCATTGACCAGCGCTCACCGGCACGGCATCCTGACTGGCTGGGACCGGACGATCTGGCGTTGAAAATTGAGGAAATACGCGAGGCTACTGACTGGCAGATTCCCATTCAGCTGAAATTGGGTGCGGCCCGAGTTTATGACGATGTGAGGATGGCTGCCAAAACTGATCCTGACATGATTTACATTGATGGAATGGAAGGCTCAACTGGCGCAGGTCCACATCTTGCGACAGAAGAAACAGGCGTACCTGGCATTGCGGCAATCAGACAAGCCCGTAAAGCGCTGGATGATGTCGGCAAGACTGGTGAGATTTCACTAATTTATGCCGGCGGAATCCGAAATGGCGGTGATGTTGCCAAAGCGCTGGCCTTAGGTGCAGACGCCGTCGCCATTGGGCATGCATCATTGATGGCGCTTAACTGCAACAAAGCAATTCCTGAGGCAGATTATGAGACTGAAATCGGTGTTGAAGCTGGGTTCTGTTATCACTGCCATACCGGACGCTGTCCGGTCGGTGTTGCCACGCAGGATCCTGAACTCAGAAAGAGACTCAACCCAGATGACGCAGCGGAACGGGTCTACAACTTTTTGCACACACTCGCCATTGAATGTCAGATGATGGCTCGCGCTTGTGGAAAGACCGATGTTCACTCTCTGGAGCCAGAAGATTTAGCTGCCTTAACGATGGAAGCTTCTGCGATGGCGATGGTTCCATTGGCAGGGACTCAGCATACTGTCGGACGACCTGATATGACCCGTTATTGAGGTGAAAGAAATGGGAAACGTAACGGATATCACCACACAGGCAAAAGGTTCTTCAACGGAAGAGCGGGAGCAGGAGATCGGTCAACATATCGGCTACCGGTATGATGTAAACCTGGTTCCCGACTATGACAAGTTGACACCTTTTTTGAAGAAGTACATTGAATTCATGGGTTGGAAGGATCTCAACTGGCTTGAAGACGTACACTTGGGATACGAGGAAGGAAAGCCAGCTGTATTTGATCGGAACATAAACGGTTGGGTGCAAGTACCCGATGATCTTGAGTTACCTGAGAGTCAGCAGGAGCGGGATATGATTGCCCGCGAACTGTTGATCAAGTTTCAGTCTTCAGAGACTCATCCAATGGTAGAACTCAATGCGGAGTATGGTAAAGTTCGACCGCCGTCCTCCGAGTAATCGACTGGTCCAGGCAACTCGATTGCCAGGATAACAGGATTCCAGAAAAAATTGCCCTGTATGTTTCGAACATACAGGGCATTTGAATTAAAGCCGGTTACCGACGAACTGTTGGAGTCAGGCTGCCTTGTCTGACAGGTAACTCTCCATAGAATCGTCCATCGCTTCAAACCACTTGGTGTGATGAACTGGCTGTTCGTTCCCGGTCATCAGGGACCGATGCCCATGATCGCGATAGCCCATGATGTCATCGTGCTTGTGGTGTTCCCAATCCATAAATGCGTTGTTGATCCCCTGAACATCGAATTTAGGATAATCACTTTGATCTAGCAGTGTCTGAACGTAGTCGCCCTGAAACCAGATTTCGTGTTCATAGTTTTCGAGACCTGCTTCGCGCTCCAGCCAATTAGCGCTGTCCGCTTCCATTTCTTCCTTTGATGGAAGTTGAATGCGTCCCATAATGACATCCCTAACATACCAGGCTTGTACGTCGAACATATTAAATGTGTAGTACTGGTCCTGCATACCGAGATACATGACTTTTGGATTGTTTTCAAACACAACACCCTGATAAAGACTTGGTGTCCACATGCGGTTGGTTGCTCGAAGCTTTAACTCTTCTGCCATAAATGGAAAGTGATGCAGATAACCAGTACAGAGAATAATTGCATCAACATCTTTGCTGCTGCCGTCTTTAAAGTGTGCGGTTTTCCCGTCGATTCGCGTGAGCAAAGGAACTTCTTTAAACGCTTCTGGCCAGTGAAAACCAGTCGGTGCAGTACGATGGCTGATGGTGACAGATTTGGCTCCGTATTTGTAGCACTGAGAACCGATATCTTCGGCTGAATAACTGGTGCCGATGATGAGCAGGTCCATACCCTCAAATTCGCGCGCATCGCGAAAATCGTGTGCGTGAAGTACGCGAGCGCTGGTGGTGTTGAATCCTTCGAAATGCGGTACGTTGGGTACGGAAAAGTGACCGGTTGATACCACGACATAATCGAACGTTTCGGAGGACATGGTGTTGTTCTCCAGGTCTCGCGTTGCAACGGTAAAGTTATCGCTTTCATCCCAGTAACGCACCCATTGAGCTGCACGCTTAAATTGGCAATATTTTCGTGCGCCGGAGGCCTCAACACGCCCTTTGATGTAGTCTGTCAACACTTCTCTTGGTGGAAACGACGGGATGGGTTTCCCAAAATGTTCTTCAAAGGTGTAATCGGCAAATTCCAGGCACTCTTTCGGTCCGTTTGACCAAAGGTATCGATACATGCTGCCATGCACCGGTTCACCGTACTGATCGGTTCCAGTGCGCCAGGTATAGTTCCACAATCCACCCCAAACGCTTTGCTTTTCATAGCAGACAACTTCTGGAATGGCATCCCCATTCTTTTCAGCGGTTCTGAAAGCCTGAAGCAGTGACATGCCGCAGGGTCCTGCCCCAATAATTGCTACTCGAGTCATTAAATTCTCCTTTTTTAATTCATCAATTCTGACTGATTCAGTGTTGCGAAAAGACACGGAGTGCTTTCACACTACTTGCAAATTTCATTTCTGTCAGGGTCATTAGTGTTAATTTGTTTGGATTATAGCAATCAAAAATTTATGTTGACTGCACCGTGTTGTTGAATTCATATTCTATCGCCAGGGGGAATGGGTCTCTTGGTGGCAATTGTTTGAATGAATTGAGTGCTACGGCTCAGAAGGACATCTGGGTGCGTTCGATGTGGTGCGTGACCGCAGCCAGGAATTTCCATATATTCTGAATTTGGCAGTTTTTGGATAATACTGTTGACCTGACCAACGGTACCGTATTCGTCCTTTGTGCCTTGAACGATCAGCAAGGGAGATTGAATTTTATGCAATTCAGATTCAATGGACCAACTGCGAAACGCCTGATCAAGCCACACCTGAGACCAGCCGCTAAAAGTAGCATTTGCGTCAATGTGGTGGGCTGAAAACTTGATTTTCATATCACCGGTTCCGTAAGTTTTTTTCAGTCTGTTGATGCTGTTCACGGTAACTGCTTCAACCATAACATGCGGTGCAACTACAATCAGTCCATTAACAAAGTCAGCATACCTGCTTGCATAAAGCATGGCAATAGAGGCCCCATCACTATGCCCGAAAAGGTAAATCCGGTCCCGTCCAGCATCAATACCCAGTTTGGTAAGTAATGCTGGCAATACTTCATAAGCCTGCCGATGCATGAAGTCAGTGCCCCAAAATTCGTTTGCAGGATATGGTGTTGACTGGCCGTAGCCGGGCCGAGAGTATACAAGGCCACGGCATCTTGTGGCTGCACACAATCGGTTCGGAAAGTCCTTCCAAAGACGCAGCGATCCAAGACCTTCATGCAAAAAGACAATTAAGGGTGCTACTGGATTTTCGACTCCTACGAAAGTGTATTCCAGTCTTATGCTGCGTTGGTCCCAGTGCAGTTCAGTAAACGCAGGCACACTAGCCGTCGTCATATTGATCGATCTTGTTCCCGCAATTTGAAGCGTTGAATTTTTCCCGTTGCTGTTTTGGGTAAGGCATCAACGAATTCGATGAACCTGGGATATTTGTAGGGTGCGATTTTGTCTTTGACAAAATCTTGGAGTTCCTTGGCATCCGCGCTGGCGCCTTCTTTCAATACAACAAATGCCTTGGTTTTTGTAAGTCCATCAGCGTCTATATGGCCAATGACAGCCGTTTCGAGTACCGCTGGATGTTGAACCAGAGTCGATTCAACTTCAAATGGTGAGACATAAACTCCGCTTACCTTCAGCATGTCATCCGTACGACCGGAATAAGTGTAAGTACCGTTGCTATTACGGATATATTTGTCACCGCTTTTCATCCAGTCGCCTTGAAATGTTGAGCGGGTCTTCTCCCGATTGTTCCAGTACATCAAGGCTGCACTGGGACCTTTGACATAGAGTTCACCGATCTCTCCATCTTCTGTCTGACTTCCATCCTCATTTCGAAGTTCAATTTCGTAGCCAGGTACCGGAACTCCTGTAGTTCCGTAGTGTACATTGCCTGGCTGATTTGAAAGATAGATGTGAAGCATTTCCGTAGAGCCGATGCCGTCAATGACTTCGGCACCAAAAGTCTCGGTGAATTTTTGTCCGATTCCCGCCGGCAACGGTTCGCCTGCAGATGAAGCCAGTCTCAACGAAACATCGTTTTTTGATGGCAGATCAGCAGATGCGAGCATACCTGCGTAGCCCGTTGGAGCACCGAAAAATACAGTCGGCTGGTCCTTCATCCAGCGGGTGAATACAGCACCTGGCGTGGGTCGCTCTGGCATCAGTACGACAGAGGCACCGACACTGAGCGGAAAACTTAATGCGTTGCCAAGCCCGTAGGCGAAAAACAGCTTTGCTGCCGAAAAGCAGATATCTGATTCGGTTAATCTGAGCACACCCTTGCCGTAGAGTTCAGCGGTCCAATAGAGATTCGCGTGACTATGTACCGTACCCTTAGGTTGACCTGTAGAACCCGATGAGTAGAGCCAGAATCCAGGTTCATCCGGGTGGGTTTCAGCAGCACTTTCCATTGGATCAGAATTCATCAGAAAGGCGTCAAATTCCACTGCTTTGTCTGGCAAAAAATCCGCATTACCACTGACAACGATCGTCGTTACATCGAGATTCTCATTATCAATAGCGGTAGTCAGTACAGATAGTAATGGCTCCGAGACAATGATCACTTTCGCTCGGCAGTCTTTCAGTATGAACTGATAGTCGCTAGCGGTAAGCAAAGTATTGACAGCAACTGGAACGACACCAGCATACAGAGCGCCGAGAAAAGCAACCGGCCAATCACTGTTATCGTGCATCAGGATCAAAACCCGTTCCTCTCTACGCATTCCACTTGACACTAAACCAGCAGCCATTCGCTTAGTCGCATCAGCAAGGTCACCGTAGGACAGATCTTTTTGGCCATCTCGATATGCGAGTTTATCGAGCCGCCCGATATTGACTGAAATCAGGTGTGCCGCAAAGTTAAACGGAATGTCAGGTGCTAGAGTGTTTTCAGTGTCCATTACTGTTTCTCCGAAACCGAATGTGCTCACAGAGGTTCGCACCACCCATCAGAACTGGTGAATTAATCCGAAAAGGGTGTCGAGTTGATTTCAATTCAACTCATTTTATATCGGATGTGCGACATCAGATTTAAGCGCCACCGACAGATTTTCCTCAATGCCTACGATGCATGGTCGCTTATTTAGACTGTACTTTGTGCAGTGACGAAAATCGAATGTCCGAATGAATAATAATACAAAGATTGATCGAATCAGAAATTCAAGGAACCGCACCGGTGCAAGAATCCTACCAGGTTGACTACCAAACCGACCCGTCAAAGTATCAACATTGGAGAATCGCTATTGAGGCGCCGATCGCATACCTGTCGGCGGATGTCAATGAAAATGCCGGATTGCGCCCAGGCTACAAACTTAAGCTGAATAGTTACGATTTAGGTGTCGACATTGAACTTAACGATGCCTTGAACCGAATTCGATTTGAACATCCGGAAGTTCGAACAGTCATTATTACCAGTGCCAAGGACCGAGTGTTTTGTTCAGGTGCAAATATCTTCATGCTCGGTTCAAGCAGTCATGCCTGGAAAGTCAACTTCTGTAAATTCACCAACGAAACCAGAAACGGCATAGAAGATTCATCTGCCAATAGCGGGCTTAAGTTTATTGCAGCGATTAATGGTGTTTGCGCAGGGGGTGGCTATGAGCTTGCGCTTGCGTGTGATGAAATCATACTGATCGATGACCGCTCCAGTGCTGTCAGCCTTCCCGAAGTTCCTCTGCTCGGGGTTTTGCCGGGGACTGGTGGATTGACGCGCCTAACCGATAAAAGGCGGGTTCGACACGATTTGGCCGACATATTCTGTACAACAGCAGAAGGTATTCGAGGTCAAAAAGCCAAGGACTGGCGACTGGTCGATGACATTGCCAAACCTGCAGTGTTTGATGCACGAGTCCGAGATCGCGCGCTGGAATTGAGTGAGTTGAGTGATCGGCCAGCCAACGCCCGCCCGGTTCTACTGAAACCGGTTGAGCGCGAAGAGACTGGAAATGAAATTCGCTATCAGCATGTCAGCGTTGAGATTGATCGAAAAGCGCGTACAGCGTCATTCACCATTTCAATGCCGACAGAAGCGACTGCTGCAAATTTGGAAGATTTCGAGGAGGCTGGAGCTCACTGGTACCCGCTACGGCTTGCCCAGGAATTGGATGATGCCATTCTATGGATGCGCACCAATGAACTCGAAATGGGAGTGTGGCTGATAAACACGAGAGGAGATATTGAATCGGTACTATCGATGGATCGAATCCTGCTTGAAAACCAGGATCACTGGTTCGTTCGGGAGACAATCGGTTATCTACGCCGCGTCTTCGGTCGACTTGACGTCAGTTCAAGAAGTTTGTTCGCGATCATTGACGAAGGATCTTGCTTTGCTGGCAGTTTCTTCGAGTTGGCACTCACCTGTGACCGAAGCTATCACTTGTCTCTGCCAGGTGAAGACAGTGCACCAAACATAGCTTTGAGTGAAATTAATTTTGGTGCGCTGTCAATGCTTACTGGAGAAAGCCGACTGGTGCGAAGATTTTATGGGCACTCCAATACACTGGACTTACTCAAAGAAAAGGTGGGTAGAGCAATTGATGCTGATTCGGCTTATGAATTGGGTTTGGTAACCATTAATCCGGATGAACTTGACTGGGAGGACGAAATTAGAATTGCAATTGAGGAGCGTGTTTCCATGTCGCCGGACGCACTGACTGGTATGGAATCCAATCTTCGGTTCAATGGCCAGGAAACAATGTTGACTCGAATATTCGGTCGACTCACAGCATGGCAGAACTGGATATTTCAACGCCCGAATGCAACCGGGGAATCCGGTTCACTCAAGGTGTATGGTTCGGGTGAGAAAGCAAAGTTTGACTGGGACCGCGTTTAGGTTCAATTACTTCATTGATTATCGATTATGACAACTTCTATCAACTACAACGAAAAAATTCCCAACAACGTTAATTTAAGCGAAGATCGGGCGTTGCGACGCGCATTGGAGCACTGGCAGCCCAATTATCTGAATTGGTGGAAGGAGATGGGTCCGGACGGAACGGGTAATTATGACGTCTATCTTCGAACAGCGATCAGCGTCGACCCCAAAGGCTGGGCAAACTACGATTACGTGAAGATGCCGAGCTATCGCTGGGGTATATTTTTAAGCCCGCCAGAACAGGATAGAAAAATTCATTTTGGTGATCACAAAGGTGAAGATGCCTGGCAGACTGTACCCGGTGAACACCGAGCCAATTTGCGCAGAATTATTGTTACCCAGGGTGATACTGAACCGGCATCTGTTGAACAGCAGCGCCACCTTGGACATACCGCACCGAGTCTTTACGATCTTCGAAACATTTTTCAGATCAATGTCGAGGAAGGGCGACATCTGTGGGCGATGGTATATCTGCTGCATAAGTACTTCGGACGCGACGGTCGAGAAGAAGGTGAGGCTTTATTGGAACGCCGAAGCGGAGAGGAAGACAATCCGAGAATTCTGCAGGCGTTCAATGAGAAAACACCCGATTGGCTGGCGTTTTTCATGTTTACCTACTTCACCGACCGAGACGGGAAGTTTCAGCTTTGTGCGCTGGCGGAATCGGGATTTGATCCATTGTCGCGAACAACCCGATTCATGTTGACTGAGGAAGCACATCATATGTTTATTGGTGAGTCAGGAGTCTCCCGTATTCTTCAGAGAACTTGCCAGGTCATGAATCAATTGAAGACTGATGACCCACACACATTGCGTGAAAATGGCGTAATTGATTTGGATACTGTGCAGCGCTATCTCAACTTCCATTACAGTGTGACGATTGACTTGTTTGGCGCGGATGAATCCAGCAATGCTGCAATTTTTTATTCTAGCGGATTGAAGGGAAGATTCGAAGAAAGCAAGCAGGATGACGATCACCGGCTGAGAGAGGACTGGTATGGCGTATTGGAAGTTCGCGCGGGAAAGCTTGTCGAGCGTGAAGTACCGAAACTGAACGCGCTGAATGAAGTTCTTCGGGACAATTTCATCGCTGACAGCATCCGAGGAGTTAAGCGTTGGAATCGGGTAATGGAAAAAGCAGGTATTCCTTTTCGACTGGAATTGCCGCATAAGGCCTTCAATCGAAAAATCGGTTCATTGGCTGGTGTCCGAATTTCTCCGACAGGCAAGGTAATCACTGAAGCGACTTGGAATGCTGAGATTGACAATTGGCTGCCATCCGTATCAGATCGCGCATTTGTTGCAAACTTGATGGGTAGAGTTGCAGAACCAGGACAATTCGCCAACTGGATTGCACCACCAGCTTTCGGTGTTAATGGACAGCCAGCGAATTTCCAATACGTTCGATTCGATTGATCGTATTCTGCACCACTTCAAGAGCCTTGGCTCATCTGACTTCCTGTTGGATTTGAGTGGTAAGTTGACTTCTGCATTGCGATGAATATTCGAGTGAACCTTAACCCTCAAAACACGAAGGTGTTTGTTGCAGGTGCCGGTCTAATGGGTATGGGTATCGCCCAACTCGCAGCGCAGTCGGGACACTCGGTATTGCTGTACGATGTCTGCCAGGCTCGGTCTAAATCAGCGAAAGAAAAGCTTGGGAAAACATTCGAGCATTTGGTGGGTAGGGAAAAGTTGAGCTCGGAGGAGGCAATTCGGGCTTTCTCCCGCATCGAACTCGCTTCAGACTTGGCTGACGCGAGTCAGGCCGGAATTGTCATTGAGGCGATTGTTGAAGACCGGGTGGAAAAGAAGGCGTTATTTCAATCCTTGGAAGAGTTCGTATCCTCGAAGTGTATTCTTGCTTCCAACACCTCATCACTGTCGATAACTGAACTCGGGAGCGGACTGAATCATCCAGATCGGCTGGTTGGTATGCATTTTTTCAATCCTGCACCTGTAATGAAGCTGGTTGAGGTGATTTCGGGTATGCAGACTTCATCTGCCATCGCTGATCAGGTGGTCGAACTGGCCAAGACCTGGGGAAAAATTCCTGTTCGCGCGAATTCAACGCCTGGTTTCATCGTCAATCGAATTGCGCGCCCATTCTATGCGGAAGCATTGGCTTTGTTACAGGAACGAACTATTGAACCTGTGGATTTGGACCGCTGCTTGAGGGGTGCGGGCTTTCGCATGGGGCCTTGTGAACTCATGGACTTGATCGGACACGATACAAACTATCAGGTCACAACTTCAATCTTTGAAGCAAACTATTTTGATCGTCGATTTACGCCGTCCTTGATACAAAAATCTCTCATTGATGCCGGATTCCTTGGTAGGAAGAGTGGGCGGGGATTCTACGACTATAGTAAATCTCAAGATAAGTTTGAATCTGAAACTTTTCCGTCAGAACCTGACAAGATTCCGGATTGGCCAAACCTGATCTTGCGCGGTTCAAATTCTGTTGCCGATCACATCGATTCAATACTCAGAAATTTCGGCGTTTCTTTTCAGAGAGAGAATGGTTCAGGCGGATGTGAACTGGAATCCAATGGTGCAGAATTGCGACTGACAGACGGTCGAATGGCTTCTCAGATGGGAAAAGATGTGGCTGTGTTTGATTTGATATTTGAGCCCAATCAAAGTCCCACCGTTGCTTACACCGTTTCAGACCATTCGTCTAAAAACTTTGTTCTAGACGTTGAAAATTGGCTGCGTCTGTTTGGAGTTCGACCGCTTTTGGTTCAAGACTCAGCAGGACTTGTAGTTGCGAGAACGGTAGCCATGCTGATCAACGAAGCGTCAGATGCGGTTTTGCAGGGTGTTTGTAGTGAACCGGATGCGGACATTGCAGTCAGGGCAGGTCTCAATTATCCGGCTGGTCCATTAGAGTGGTTGAATTTGGTCGGAGTTGATTACGTTGTAGACTTCATAGAAAATCTTGCTAGGGTCTATCAGGGTGAGCGCTACCGGGTTAGTCCTTTCTTGCTTCGACGAAGATCCAATTAAAACAACATTTCTATAAATCGCAGACTTTGAATGTGCATTGAACACCAGGAATTGATGAGAATGGAATGATGAGTGAAGCATACATCTGTGATGCAATCCGTACGCCTTTCGGACGTTATGCCGGTGCGTTGGCGTCAATTCGTACCGATGACCTCGCTGCCATTCCTTTGCGTTCGATCATGGTTCGTAATCCGACAGTAGACTGGGAGGTAGTTGACGAAGTCATACTTGGCTGCGCCAATCAGGCAGGTGAGGACAATCGAAATGTCGCCAGAATGAGTGTTTTACTCGCTGGGTTGCCCGAATCTGTTCCAGCTACCACCATCAATCGCTTGTGTGGTTCAGGTATGGATGCGGTTGGTTCGGCTGCCAGAGCGATCAAGTGCGGCGAAGCGGACTTGATCATTGCTGGCGGTGTTGAAAGTATGAGTCGAGCGCCCTTTGTGATGTCAAAAGCAGATCGGGCGTTCAGTCGAAATAGCACCATATATGACACCACACTGGGTTGGAGATTTGTCAATGACAGAATCAAAGCGCAATATGGTGTCGACTCTATGATTGCCACAGCCGAAAATGTTGCGCTCGAATGCGGAATCAGCCGAGAAGATCAGGATCAATTCGCATTCAACTCCCAGTTGAAAGTTGCTCGCGCAAAAGAAAACGGATTCTTTGAGAAGGAAATCGTTTCCGTTAGCCTTCCCACAAAAAAGAGTGCTCCGACTGAGGTCAGCGAGGACGAACACCCTCGATTGTCTCCACTGCAGGACCTGGCGAAATTGAAACCGATTGATCGTTCCGATGGGACCGTTACTGCAGGGAATGCATCGGGTATTAACGATGGTGCGTGTGCACTACTGATGGCGAGTGAAGCCGCGGTCGACAGGTTTGGTTTAACACCTCAAGCACGAGTGCTGGGTATGGCTACTGCGGGATTGGCACCAAGAGTGATGGGATTGGGTCCTGTTCCAGCGACACAGAGATTAATTGAAAGAATTGGCGTAAGTCTTACTCAATTTGGAATCATTGAAATTAATGAAGCATTTGCTGCTCAGGTAGTCGCTGTGATACGCGGTCTTGGAATTGCTGATTATGACGAAAGGATCAATCCCAATGGCGGTGCAATTGCATTGGGACATCCTTTAGGTGCGAGTGGAGCTAGGCTGGTGACGACTGCGATCAACCAGATGCAGTCGGCTGACAGTCGCTATGCGTTGTGCACAATGTGTGTTGGTGTGGGGCAGGGGATTGCAATCGCCCTTGAACGGGTAAGTTAGTCTGATTTTTTAGAATGGCCAATGGCTATCTCAGTGACAGTGCGCGCGATCGCAGACGGCGCGATGAATCTTGATCAGGCGATTGTTTGGCGCTTTCCAATTTCTTTCGAATTTTGGAAGGCATTGCACATGCTTTCGGCTTGGGGTTTTTGCATACATGTAGTTCGATGAATTCACATACTGCTACCAACTCACCCCGTCTTTGCATGGCAAGATACAGATGAAACCGCTTCTCATCCACATCAAGAACATGGGTTTCCACATGTAATTGATCTCCACTATAAAGTTCTTCCAGATAGAACCTATGGTCCTCCACCAGGTAGATGGTACAACCCGTCCGACTCCGATATTCCTGATCGAATCCCACCTCATCCTGTAGAGCGTCGACCGCGTAACTGAACACCAATCCATAGAAAGCATCCTGCATATGTCCGTTATAGTCAATCCACTCAGGATTAACCTTGGTTGTGTATTTGAAGATCATCAATTTCGTGACTACAGTTTGTGATTGATTTCCAAATGTCTCAAAGTGCCTTTGCCGGAACCTCAAATTCTAAACCACTTCTTGAGACGTAGTCAGTACCTAATGTAGCCTCGAATACGATTGACATCGACTAGACGCGTTGTAATCCATCGAATCGATCAAGATCTATTCGATGACAAATACTTGTAATATTCGGAGTTAGATTTCAAATCGAAGTAAGATCGTCGCAACCAGGATAATTCTTCGCGCCGGCGAAACTAAAGCGCATACCGATTACATACTCGCGCTGACAGGTGCACCTTGACCATAAGGAACGTCTACTTTACCCGGAACTTCACTGGCGATTTATGCTATGGACCACAGGTAAAGCATTCATTTTTTTGAAAAATCCTGCCGATACTGTTGATTTCAACCGGTGCGTGCACTGGGTACATATTTTTGCGGA
>JAJDXD010000161.1 GCA_022823405.1 Gammaproteobacteria bacterium | reverse complement strand
AATACCATCGACTGCCGCCTTTCGCTCATCTAGCGGTGTTTGATGGTTGTGCCCATCATAAACATGAAATCCTACAGGTCGCAAATTCGGCAGGTGGTTGATCAGAGCGTAAATTTCCGCAGCCCTGTCGCCAGGTTTCAGTCCTGTTCTACCCAGACCAGGATTGATGTCAAGAAGCACGTCAATATCCGTCTTCGCATCTCCCATTGCTGCATCGAGATCCTTCAGTGGGTCAGGATGGTCCGCAGTTACAGAAAACTGAATCTTAGGATGTCGAAGCCGAAACTGCACTGCACGATGAATATTCGGTCCAACGGGATTGTAGGCAAGGGTTACTTCCTGTGCACCGGCGAGTGCAAGCATTTCAGCTTCGGCAAAAGTAGCACATTTATGTTTCAAAATCCCCATGCCAACCTCCAGCCGGATGATGTCGATCATCTTATGGGTTTTGCAGTGAGGCCGAAGCCTCTGTGGGTCGCCAGCAATCTCCTTCATCTGTGCGAGGTTTTCTCGCAATACATCTTCAAATATTACCAAGCCAGGTGAATAAATCTGATCTGGCGAATTAATCTTGTAAATTTCAGACACTAAATCCTCCCAGCATGCTTTGAATCAACCGCTGTCAATTATCGTGGATTGAAATTTACACAATTGAATTAGATGTCTGCTTTCAATTTCCTGTACTCCGTTTTTTAGCGGATCATGCGCCTCTAATTGCTTAACTATTTCTGCAGGCTGTATTGAATCAATGCATGCTAATTGCATGCATTGATTCTCATGTAGTGGTTGTATCCAATCAAGTAGGTCCAACGCCAAACCGAATAAATTTTCTCAACTAACCCGAAAACTGCTGACTGTACATGCCAAAAGGTTTTTGTTGATCGTAATTCGAATTTAGCTCCATACACAGTGCGAAACTATTTTGGACTGTAGGATTTTTAACTCTCAGTGTTTACTAGTGGATTTGAACCGTTTTCACGTAACAGGAAAATTCCTCACGCGACATTAGCTCTAAACAACGCCCAAAACGGTCCACTGTGTAATAACTGTAATCAACTCTATCGTTGCCCAATGTGTCATTAATGATTCCCCATGGAGTCCAAAGAATATCAACGAACGCCTTGTAAATCGCCATTCGGGCGTAATCAGCCATAGACGGGCTTCGTCCAAAATAACCAGTCAGAACTTCAATCTCCTGCTCATGAGATAGGTATGAACTCAGTGCAAAGGTGGCCAAATCGAAGTATGGATCATTCATCCTGGAATACTCCCAGTCAATCATCCAGGTACGGTCATGTCCAACTATAAAATTTTCTGGAATAGTGTCACAATGACATGGTACAAACTCTACTGGGTTTTCATCCAAAATCTTTTGAATTGAAATTCCATGATCAATGCATTCGAAGTACCCGTCTGGCAGTTTCTCCATTCCTTTGCGGTCGAGTTGACTTAGAAAGCCATTCAGAAGTTTAAACGTGCGAAATTCATGTTTAAATTTTTTCCCACAATCATGAAGTTGCCGAATGGTAGCACCAATGTGGCTTGGAACACATTCGTCTGAATTGATTATTTCACGATTAAGTGTCTCACCGTCTGAAATATATCGAGTTAAACTCAGTCCACAATCCGAAAAGAATAGCAACTCTGGAGAAATTCCAATGGAAACGGCGACCTCATTGTTGTGTTTCTCCACTGTACGATTGATCATGTTCGCTTCAGCATCCCCCGGGATTCGCAAACTGTAATCCTGATCGTGAACTGTCAGGTGATACGTTTCGTTGTTCAATCCACCCATTCTTTCAATGTCGATTTCATCTGGTGAAACTTCTTGCAGCATTGGAATTCGATGAATGGCATCAATAATGTATTGTTTCACAGTAGCCCTCCTCGATGAAAATTAAGCCTGAAGCTAGTTTTCAATCGTAGGTGATCCTATGCTCCACGCATAGACAAAACACAACTAATTTGCAGTCATGTTTTTATGGTTGCTTCGCCCTTTGTTTTAATTGAATTTATTCGTTGGGCTACTTCAAATTGTATACCGACAATATGCAAATCTGAAATGTTGACGAAATATCTTTAATTTTCAATGCCTTGGTTGATGTTATTCTTGCATGACAAAAAGTTCGAAAATTTTTTGGCACCAGAAGTTAAAAAAGGTTGAGTACGTGGTTTATCAAATGGACTAAACATTTACGCAAGACGACTCAAGGCGCAATGATTACTCGTACAAACACTAGCAACGACAGAGTGACATAGCTTGATTCAAGAGTAGAATGGACACTCAATTAGTAGTTGACTTTTTGGCAAAAATCGGTAAAGTTATATTGTTATTCCTGAAAAATAAATTTTCATTTCATATGCCGATTTTTTGATTCTTGGTTCTTTCACTATGAAACGTTTATTTGCAGATTTATCAATAGCTTGTGGGATATATCTCAGTTGGTTTATCCTAGTTTTCTTTGGCAATGACATTCCGTTGATTCTGCTGTTTCTAGCTGGAGGGTATGTTACCTGCCTGCACGGGAGTCTGCAACACATCGCGGTTCACGGATATCCAACCCGATGGAGTTGGCTGAATACGCTGATTGTTTACCCACCACTGGCATTTTATTTCCCGTACGTAGTCTACCGAACCACCCATCTTGAGCACCATCGAGTTGATACATTAACCGACGTTGAAACTGATCCAGAGTCAGTGTACGTAAAAAAATCGCACTGGGATCAGCTAAGTTCAATCAGTAAGGCAGTTTATCGGTTTAATTTCACTTTGGCTGGTCGACTGCTGGTCGGACCATTTATATCGCTCTATCTTCTCTGGAAAGATCAAGCTAGACGAATTCTAAGTGGCGATCTAAAATGCGCGCTCACCTGGCTGATTCACATCTTGGCATGTGTCGCGATCGCGTTATTCATTGTGATGGTTGCCCAACTGCCAGTTTGGAAGTATCTGCTATGTTTCGCTTATCCTGGCATTTCGATGACTCTGCTGCGCTCATACACCGAGCATCGCTGGTCAGATCGTGAGGGTGAAAGATCGATCATCGTTGAAGGCTCTCCGATTAGTCGCTTGCTTTACCTCAATAATAATTATCACTGGGTTCACCACGAAAATCCTGGGTTACCCTGGCAGGATGTCAGTAAAGAATTCAACAAGCGTCGCACCGAAATTCTACAGACGAATGGCGGTTTCTACTATAAAGGTTACTTGCAGATGTTTGCCAGATTTTTCAAAGACCGTTTGATTGATCCCATTCATCCCATGCAAGCAAACTAAATCTCGATAACCCGACTAACACCGTCCTTTTTGGAGAGAAAATCAATGATTCAGCGAATGGAAACCAACCAAAGAATGAGCCAAATTGTTATTCATGGCAATACTGTTTATCTGGCCGGACAGGTTGCATTTGATGCACCCGGTGAAAGCGTAGCCGAGCAAACCAAAGACACGTTGGCTCGTATTGATAGATTGTTGGCTCAAGCTGGAACTGACAAATCAAAACTCCTGTCAGCAACCATCTGGCTTTCGGATATTGGTACGTTCGATGAAATGAATGCGATATGGGATGCTTGGGTCAGCCCCGGTAGTCAACCGGCCCGGGCCTGTGTCGAGTCAAAGCTTGCTGCCCCTCAGTTCAACGTGGAAATTGGAATAATCGCAGCGCTTGACTAAGCACAGTACTTGTGTGGCTCGAAAGGGCCATTACAAAAACGCGTTGCCATGAAGATTATCATCTTGGGTGCCGGTCTGATCGGGGTAACGACAGCTTATGAACTGTCAAAAAGTGGTAACCACCAAGTCACCGTTGTAGATTCCGCTTCCGCCGTCACCACAGAAGCTAGTGCGGTTAATGCATCGATGATCGCACCAGGCCACTCTTATGCATGGGCATCCCCCAAAGTTCCCGGGATTTTGCTAAAGTCGTTCTATCGCAACGACCAGGCTTTTCGAATTCGGCTGCGCTTTGATTTGCAGTTCTGGAAGTGGACCGCACTGTTTCTTAAGCAGTGTAACGACACAGATGCTGAACGAAATACGATCCGCAAGCACGGGCTTTGCACCTATTCCCAAAAGCGCCTGGGAATCCTGGTTGAGGAGAACGCAATTGAGTACGACCGCATTCAGCGCGGACTGCTTTATCTTTATCGAGATGCCGCATTGTTTAAAAAAGGTGCAGCACATTCAAGCATCCTGTCAGACCGAGGACATCAGACTGAAATCATGACAGCTGATGAAGTAGTAGAGATTGAGCCGGCATACGAAAGAGAACGATCAAAAATTGCAGGTGCCCTTTACTGCCCAACAGATGAAACAGGAAACTCACAGAAGTTTGCATATTCACTGGCTGCAAGCTGTGCTGAAAAAGAAGTCGAGTTTAAGTTCGACACAAGAGTCTTATCACTCGTTTCAGAAAAAGATCGTATTCGCTGTGTGAAGACCTCTGATGGCGATCTTGAAGCCGATCTCTACGTCATTTCACTGGGTGCCTATACACCGCTTATCTTAAAGACGGTCGGGATCAATGTACCAATTTATCCGGTAAAGGGGTACTCGCTTACTCTCCCGATCAGGCCTGACGATCAGCCACCGACAATCGGAACCATTGATGAAGACAATCTGATCGCCTTCTCAAGAATTGGCGATTCATTCAGAATGACCGCTACTGCTGAGTTTACAGGTTATGACTTAAGCCATAAGCCGAAGGACTTTGAGACAATGGTTAACGCAGTCAGAGGTTTGGTACCTTATGCAGCGGACTATGAAAGTCCAAACTATAAAACCTGTCTGCGTCCGATGACACCGCAGGGCTCACCCTATATTGGATTTTCAAAACTTGAAAATCTGTTTGTCAACTCGGGTCAAGGACACATGGGCTGGACAATGGCTTGCGGTTCAGCCAAAATCGCCGCTGATTTAATTGAAGGTGTAGAACCTGAGATAGATGCACTGGGTTTTCAGCTGCCATAACGAATCAATTCAATCTGATTCTTGATAGAATTACAAGAAAGAACGGCAACTCTGCTACGTTATTCCTAAAATTCTCACTTACAACGGGTCAATTTCATGCAACAAGCAGTCCATTCATATGAAGTTTCAGAGCGCACTATTCGCACTCATATCCCCTTTAATCTGGACAAGGGCATCGCACATCGAGCAGCAATAGGTGTAATCGTGCTTGCATCTGATCATACCATTGAGCATGAGTTTCGTACATTTCTCGACATTGATGGCGTCGCTTATTACGAGAGCAGAATTCCCAATTCACCAACAGTTACCCCAGAATCACTTGCGGCCATGGAGCAGCACCTCCCGCATTGTGCCGAAATCATTTTGCCCGGAGTGCCACTGGATGTTGTCGCATATGGATGCACTTCAGCTTCAATGGTGATCGGAGAGGAACGCGTTTTTGAAAG
>JAJDXD010000102.1 GCA_022823405.1 Gammaproteobacteria bacterium | reverse complement strand
AAGAATTCGTAGAATTTAAACGGGGTGCTTTCGCACCCCGTTTTATTTATGTAACCAAAAATTAGCACTCCCGATCAACTAATGAATCAGGTGCTAAAGGCACCCAATTTATTTACGTTATATGAAGGATATACCGCATCTGAGGTTTTCAGTTCAGTACTTAGGTTAGCGATGACTGAAGCTTCGGTTGATTCGGCGAATTGTCAGAAGTCGACCTTCACACGGAGTCGAATCTTGCCGCTTCTGCCGTCATCAGCAATTCCATACTTAACGATTGCACGGCACCACCCAGACTCCAATTTTCATACGCTACCGTGGATTGGTTTTCTTTGAACCTTGTATTCGGCTTCCAATTGGGGTATTTCAATTGAAAATTACACATGAAGATTATGTATACGGGCGGATTTGTTTGTAAGATGGTGCAGGCGGAAAGCTGGAGTAGCTCTGCCTTCAATCCGATGTGCTCTATCCCTGGTGATCCACCAAATAAGACGGGGTGCTTTCGCACCCCGTCTTATTCGTAAGAAAATTGCTCCAGGCAAACTAGAAGTTGACAGTTAAACTCACTCGGGTTGCGTTGTCGCCATCACCGTCATTGTTCGCATGTTCAAGTTGCATACTTGCGCTATCGCCTAGACCTTTAGCCAAGGACAATACCCACGGTTTATTGTTGGCAGACTTTCTGTCTCTCCACTGAAAGAGATAACTGGCGCCGGTATCACCCAGGCCACCACGAATTCCGAAGAATGTGGTTTTTGCCTTCGCTTTGCGATGTGCGGCAGTATCGGTTGGGTTACAAGCTCCGGTATAACCAGCAGCAGCGGTACCAGTACCTGCATATACCCCAGTACAATCATACGACGCAGATTGGGTGCCGACGTAAGCCGTCAGATTACTCACGGAAACCTCTGCTGCCACTGAAGTTGTTTTAGTCCTCCATGAGGTGTCGCCGTCGTCTAGCGCAGTGTTGCTGCTACCCTGTGTAAGATCTTCACTGAACTTGTCGTCCGTATGCGCAATCGCAACCTTTCCAATTTCACCAACATTGACACTCAGGCCGAATTCGGTTTTCTGCAAATCTTCAGGTTCTGCAGTACCACCATAAATGACGTCAAACTGCAAAGCCATCAGATCATTGGAAAACGCGTACGAAACCGCATTTCCGTGCCGATAACCGGTTTGTGCATCACCATAAAAATACGAATTGTCGGTAACTGCACCGAACGAGTTGTAAGCCGCATTCCAGATCTGACCCGCAGTCACGGACCCAAATCCACCGGAAAGTCCCACATAGGCAAGACGTCCGCCCGCCTGACCTGCATCTTGCGTACTGATCTTATGCTCAAACCGGTACACGGCTGTGAGTCCTTCACCGGCTTCGGCCGAGCCCCTGATGCCCCAGCGGGACGCACCGTCCTTTACAGAAATTTTGCCGCCCGATGATTCGACACCAGCGCGTAGCGAACCGTACCAGCTGGCTTCAGCAAACACGGCTGAGGGGATGCTCAGCACACCCGCGAAAACCAGAATGGCCATCATATAGGAACGACGCTAGCGCACCCTGTAATTTTTGTAGACTTGGGTCAAACTGGAATGTTTCTAACCAATTTGGAAATTGACTTTCAATAACGATTGCTTAATCATCAGTCTGTTTTCACGAAACGTTAATCTGCCAATCTAAGTCCGACAATTGAATTTTGATTTCCAGCAAATCTAAAAATTTCGGACCTCACGCTAAAACCTACTGTGTTTGCAAAATATTTTTTGCAGATATCCAAAGTAAGGAATGACATTTTTTATCACCGGTTAACAAACGGGCTGGTATTACCCAGCTGATTCTGTTCAGACGTCAAGTAGAAGATGCACGCCTCTATCATATGCAGACTGAGCGAACCTACGTTCAGACCGACATGCGGGTGAAACCCTTGGCGGCTAGTGCTACTGACGCGCTATATAGATCATTTGCGAAATTACCTGAAGCACTGGTGGCCACGACGCACCTGCAGGCAATAGTGCCTGGCTGCCATGCCAAGCTAACAGGATTGCGCTGAAATCCAAGGGGTATAATTCGATTCATGCGCTTCTTCAACACTGAAGGTCCGATCAAACCGGAGGACCACTACCACATCAGTCCGCTTGAGCGGGTTGATCGGGATGAGATTTTCCGTCTGATCGAGCGGGAAAGATACTTTGTGCTGCATGCGCCGCGCCAGACCGGCAAGACCTCGATGCTGTTTGCGCTGCGCGACGAGCTGAACGCAACCGGACAGTATCGAGCGGTGTATGTGAATGTTGAGTCGGCCCAGACTGCCCGCGAAGACGTGCACATCGCGATGCAGACGGTTCTGAGTCGACTTGCCAGCGCAGCGAAGTCAGGACTCAATGATTCTTTCGTCGATGAGATCTGGCCGCAGATTCTCAATAAATCTGGCGGGCACGGTGCATTTCAAGATGTGTTGCATCTCTGGTCAGAGGCGAACCCAGTGCCGCTGGTGCTGATGATTGACGAGATTGACGCACTGGTTGGCGACTCGCTAGTTTCTATATTACGCCAGCTGCGATCGGGATATCCGGGCCGTCCCGAGCACTTTCCTCAGAGCGTAATGCTGTGTGGGGTTCGGGATGTGCGCGACTACCGGATACACTCAAGTGCTGAGCAGGAAATCATTGCCGGAGGCAGTGCGTTCAACATCAAGGCCAAATCCCTGCGGCTTGGTGATTTCGACGGGAGAGAAACTCGATCGCTGCTGGAGCAGCACACCGAAGACACCGGGCAGAAGTGGAGCGGCGAGGCCCTGGCAGAGGTCTGGCGTTCGACCCGCGGACAGCCATGGCTGGTCAATGCGCTGGCTGCTGAAGTCACAGAAACAATAACGAACCGCGGCCAGACGATCGGGGTTGATGACATTATGTCTGCCCGGGAGGTGCTGATTCGGCGGCGCGACACGCACCTTGACCAGCTGGCGGACAAGCTGCGGGAGGATCGTGTCAGGCGGGTGATTGGGCCTGTGCTGAGCGGCGAACCCACTGCAAAAGAACTGGACACGGATGATGTGCGTTATATTCGGGATCTGGGGCTGATCAGGCAAAAGCCGCCGGTTGAGATTGCGAACCCAATTTACCGCGAGATCATTCCGCGTGAACTGCTGAAATCTCATGACGAATTCTTGCCATTCGAAACGGCTTGGTTTGTTGAGAATGGAATCCTTGCAATGAATTGTCTGATGGAGACGTTTCAGAAGTTTTTCCGGGAGAATTCCGAGCATTGGATAGAGCGGTTCGACTTTAAGGAGGCGGGACCTCAGCTGCTGCTGCAGGCGTTTCTGCAGCGGGTGGTCAATGCCGGCGGACGAATTGAGCGGGAGTATGGCATAGGCCGCAGGCGCACCGACCTTTTGGTGGTGTGGGGAGTGGGGAAGGAGAGACAAAATGTGGTGATCGAGTGCAAGCTTCGGCGCGGCGGCTTGGAACGCACGGTGAGCGAGGGACTGGAACAGATTTCGAGGTACATGGATGGTTGCGGTTCTGATGAAGGCCATCTGGTCATATTCGACCAGTCGAAGAAACGTACTTGGCAGGAGAAGATTTTCAGCCGCTGTGAGACGGTTGGAAAGCACTGCGTGACGGTCTGGGGGATGTGACCCCGGCAGAATTTGAATAAACGCACAGTGGTTAGGCAGAACGTTTCGAGTGCCTACATCAGAATCAATGGTGGCTGATTGGTGCTTTATTTTTCGAATGCGTGCGAGCGTCGGTCTGCACACAATACTAGGCACTGTCTCTTCAGATACTGAAGCGGATTGAATGAGGTAGGCGAATGCCGGTGAGCATTGCTGTTCGATTCGCAGGAGTCTGTTCTGGAGACTGGAGCCGTTGTTCTAAGGCATCGCACTGATCGGTGCTACGTCGGTCCGGATAGTCCAAAACCTTCGAGATGGTTGAGCAATGAACTGATTCAAAATCAAGACTTGACAAAAACGGGGTATCCATAGACAAAGAAAGGAATTTCACGGCTTCAATTTGTTATTTCAAGAAGATCAAAACCTAAAATCACGATAAACCTGCAGAAAACCTCTGGTTGATGGGGATCTGTCGAATTTATGGCCATTCTGGTTTTCGCGGGTGTGCTGAGTGTACCCTCCGCCGTCTTTGCGAAAGCCAGCTGGTACGGTTCACTGCGTGCTGGTGTTAAATCATCGGCCAGTGATGTAAACGTCTTTGATGGGTGGATCCCGCTGGGGCATAAAGGGCTCGAACGAAGCCGGCGAAGGACTCACTGCAGTCTATTACTTTGAAAGCAAGATCGATGCGACAAATGGCGATCAGCCTGGCGGGCGTCTTGCTAATGCCGGAATTTCCGGTGGATTTGGAAGCATAACTCTGGGTCAGATGTGAAGTGCATCCACCAATGCGTTCGGCGGCGTTGTGGACAACTCGTGGTGGTATGGTGCCTCAGGTACAAGCAGTCGCCATGGAAACGTGAACTCTTACGCGTTTTCCAATGATCTGATGAGTATGCAACTCGACGGTGCCTATGGCGGTCCAGAAGGAAATGACACCGACTCAGACGAGAGCTTGCAGAAAGTTGAATTCGGCCTGAGCGTCAACATTGGTGATATGGGGAAAGTTGCGCTAGCGCATACCGACGACAAGTACAGTAAGATGGCACCGCATTTGATAGAGACAGCCACAGATGGTACGTATGATTACTTTGACACTTCGACTTGGGAAACAAAGTCAAACTCAATTGCAGCTGAAATTTCTGTGAGTGATCTGACTGTTTATGTCGGCACCCAAACCGAAAAGAAAACCAATACTACCGGTGCCCAACCGAATGATTGGACAGCTCCTGTGGCATTATTTTCGGATGGAACGGTTACCCCTCAACAATTTGCAGGACCCCATTATCAAGGGGAAAAGCCTGAGGGCTGGCAAAGTACAAATGCCGCCCAAAATGGAAGTGCGCTTGCAAATGCTGAACAGAAAACCACAGAGTGTGATTGAAAGTGATGCGTCAAATAAAATATAGGAAGCCATTTTTGATTGATGCCGAGAGGAGATTCGATGAATTCATCGCATTCTGAGAGAGATGAGAAGTTGCTGAAGATTCTCAATATGAATCCCGAGTTGCGTGATTGTGTAGAAGAGATGGTGCAGATTGCAGCAGATGAAGACGATGCGATTGAGACTGCTGACGATGCGGAAGATCGGATTGTCGAGCGGGGGCGCGAGCTGAGCAGGATGATGCTTGGCAGTTGGGCTGAGAAGCGGAGTCGTCATACGGAGTCGGCGATGGCGGCGGATCCGGAGTTGCGCCGCGCCGGTAAAAAAAACTCTGGTGGCGCAGCACGGTCGGGGTCATAGCAGTCGAAGAAAGGCTGTTTCGCAAGGGCAGCCGGCTGGTGCGCGGATTCTCAGAGCAGGCGAAGCTGTCGTGTCGCGGCATGTCGATGCGGTTGCAGCGGGCGGTCACGGATTTCGGTGCCGAATTGCCGTTTGCGAACATGAAGAAGGCCTACGAGCGGGTGTGTGCGAACAAAGGCAGTGCGGGTGTCGATTGCATTGGCACAGCTGAGTTCAAAGCGCACCTGCGACAGCACTGGCCAACGGTCAAGGCTAAGTTGCAGCTGGCGGGGTTCGCACGCTCGGCATACCGACTTTGCTGGATCGGATGATTCAGCATATGCCAGCTGCGAAACTCGTTGGCCTTGGCCAGGGCACTGAGCGACACGCCGCCGGCAATGCCGAGGTGGTAAAGTTTTTCGCGTTGCGTCTTCAGGCAGATGATGATGTCGCGCAAGCTTGTACGCTGCGTCAACTGAGCGATTGCCATCACACGGAATTGCTGCGCGCAACTGAATGTGCGCACTCTGTAGTTGCCGTTGTAGCGTCGCACGCAATGCTCGAAGATATGCCACGGTAACGGGTCCATGATCTGGCTGAAAACAAAACGTCCTTCGTACATGATCTTCATACTCCGTGTTGATCAATTCACTGCGAAAGGGTGTCGCTGGGCTTCGGCATTGTTGGCTGAAGTCTCCAACACCCTGAAACAGCGGTTTATTGTATGAGTATCAATAAGATATGAAGATTTCATGTCCAGTTAACGAGACACTACTGAGTCGTGGACTTAATTGGGCGCCAGTGCGCGAATTTCATCAGCGCGCACACACTGAAGTCAAGTGCAACACGAGGTCAAATAGATATACCCCGAAGGGATTTATTGCTGGCCTTACCCACTTACAATTGCGGAAGAGTCAATTTTAACCTTGAACTAATTCTGCGAATTTCTACCCCCTGTCTGTAATCGGATTTAAACAGTTGGGAATTCCTGTAAAATTCTCACCGAAAGTTTAGCCTTGCTTTCGAATTCCATGCATCGCATCAGCATTGCGAAACGTTTATCCCCATTAGCCAGTTAATGTTGGTTTTCAATTGAATTGTACGGACTGATCAGCATTGAGTAGATGTTAAGCACCTATTGACATGAAAACTGTACGCAGTAGTAAGCATCGCCTGCATTACCCAACTGGTGAGATCCATGGTGGGCAGTTGGTGTGCCCATTTGATTGCCCGGAGCGCTGGGACAACATCATAGACCGTTTGACCGCCCAGGGGTACACGGAATTCGTCAATCCTGATGAACTGGACATTGAACTGGTCAAGCAGGTACACGCTCCTGATTTGGTGGAATTTCTGGCGAACGCATGGGACGAGTGGCAGGAACTCGGTATGAATGGTGAAGCAATACCAACTAGTTTCCCAGCCCGGCGAATGCGAGACCGTCAAATACCTAAGCACATAGAAGGCAAGCTTGCATACTACTGCCTTTCTATAGAAACCGCAATCACCTCAGGGTCTTGGATTGCTGCAAAATCAGCAGCAGCCTGCGCAGTAACCGCCCAGAATATTGTTGCAGATGATGGTGTGGCGTTTTCGTTGTGCCGACCTCCAGGACATCATGCTGCTTCCGACATGTACGGCGCCTACTGTTTTTTGAACAATGCAGCTATCGCCGTTCAGGCGTTCCGTAACGAAAATGCGAGTCGCGTGGCGCTCTTGGACATCGACTTTCATCATGGCAATGGCAGCCAGGATATCTTCTATCAACGGGATGATGTTCTGTATCTTTCCTTGCACGGGCACCCACATCATACATTCCCATATTTTCTTGGCTATGCGGATGAGACAGGCTCAGGTCTCGGTGAAGGTTTCAACTGCAACTATCCGATGCCGCCCGGCACCGATTTCGAAACATGGTACAGTGCACTGCAGCATGCATGTAATCGCATTCGGGAATATTCGCCGGATGCTTTAGTCGTGTCTCATGGTGTGGATACCTACAAAGATGATCCGATGAGTTTTTTTGTCATAAACAGCGAAGATTACATTCGCTGCGGTGAGCTAGTTGGAAAGCTGAATCTACCCACCTTGTTCGTGATGGAAGGTGGCTATGCAATCGCAGAAATAGGCATCAACACGGTTAACGTGCTGGATGGGTTCATCTCAACATCTGGTTGACTTGATGATGCATCAGGAAAGTTTGCAAAGTGTGCCTAGCGCTTTTCTTATCTCCTCTTATGCCAGCATTTCCTGGCGCAACCCGAGTTTTGCTTGCATTTTTCGACTGATGCTTTGTGTGATACGATCTGCGATCATTGCAATTATCGCCATACCGACTCCAGCGATCATGCCAACTCCAAAATCGCCATCACCTAGACCGATATAAATTTGTTGACCCAGATCATCGGTCCCCACCAGCGCAGTGATGACCAACATCGATATCGCAAACATGATCGTCTGATTCAATCCAAGCATGATGGACGGCACAGCTAGTGGCAACTTCACCTGAAACAGCAGCTGTGCCCGCGTACAGCCGATGGCAGACGCTGCCTCGACTACGTCTTGAGGCAAGTTGCGAAGACCATGTTGAGTATACCGAATCGCAGGAACAATCGCGAATGTGCAGATAGAAAGGAGAGCTGTAAACTCTCCAATCTTGAACACCATTACAAATGGAATGAGAATCACGAACAGGGGCATGGTTTGTAAAGTGTCGATTATCGGGCGAACCACGGCCGCGACCTTGTCGTTTTCTGATGCCCAAACCCCTACTGCACTGCCAACAGTAAATGAAAGCAGCACTGCAACACCACACAGATAAATCGAAATGGTGGATGGATTCCATATGCCAGTCACAAGCAGGAATGCCAGACCCGCTACAATCCAAATAGCCAACCCCCGACCACCAGCTTGCCATCCCAGAACGACAATGATTGCACAAAGTGCGATCCAAGCAGTTCCAGTCAATCCACCATAAAGAACCAACCCCAACAATACCAGTCTTATGGCTTGTAAAATGCGATGTTTATAAGCTAGGAACGCAGCGGGAATCAGTACTAGGGCTGCGTAAATGGCAGTTACCATCGGGGTCATCGAAAATCCCCATGTAAATGGACTGACGGCTTGCTTCAAACCCAGTTTGATTGGCAGCATTACAAAGAAAAAGGCAACTTGCTTGATCGCTTCAAGACCTTCACGAAATTCCAGAAATACCCACTCTAAAGTTGCATTCATAGCCGGTGCCGGATTAATCACCCAGGCCTTTGGCCAAACTGACAGAAGCGGAATCAGCTGCGCAAATGCAATAGCAGCCAAGAAAACGCCGCCACAAATAATCCATGCGAGTCGACTCGATTTTTTCATCTCATCATCAATTATTGTCGTGCTGCGCATTGCAAAGCCGTTGGTTACCCGGTCAAGAATCATGGCCATTAACGCAATCACAACTCCTGCCAGAATACTTTCTCCGAACAGTGCCTTTCGTATCGTCGACAGCACTTCCCAGCCAATGTCGTTGGTACCACCAATTATCGAAGCGATAATAACCATTGACAAAGATGCCATCGTGGCCTGATTGACGCCCAATAGCAACTGACGTCGAGCTGTCGGTACGCGGACGTTCCAGAACAACTGCACTGGCGTAGCACCACTCATCAGACCTGAATCAATCACCGTACCTGGTACACCGCGCAGGCCAACAATTGTGTTTCGAACCATTGGTGGAAATGCAAATAACACCGATGCTACCAAGCCTACTGTTGAGCCAAACCCGAACAGCAGCAGTATTGGAATAAGATATGCAAATGCCGGAACCGTTTGCATCAGGTCCAGCGTCGGCATAATCACTCGATAGGCGCGCGCTGACAAGAATCCCCAGGTTCCGAGAGCAAAGCCGACAATAACCGCCAATGGTATCGAAATTACCACGAGGGCAAATGAGTTCATCGACTGCGGCCAAAATCCGAAAGTGACCATGTACAGAATGCTCAGCGCGCAAAATAGTGCCAGCGAGACACCACCTGCCCGATACGAAACAAATGTTGCCAGAATCAGGGTGGCAAACCACGGTATTGCGTGTAATATTGTTTTTGCAAACAGAATCGGCCAGTCAAAAAGCCAGCCAATCGCCTTGAAAAACCAGCCAAATACCTCGACAAACCAACTCATGGCCTGATTCAAGGGTCCGGTTAAAGGTATGACCAGGCTATCCGGATATTTGTACAGCACTCCGAGACTGTCGCCAAGCACTACGCAGATCGCAGTCAACGCGACGACGCACAGCCAGACAATAGTATCTTTTTTCGTATCGCTTTCCAACGTATCGGTGCTGTCAAGCTGCGGCATCGGTCACACCACTCGCCAATGCCGCGATGAGGTGCTGCCCGGTCATATGAAATATTGAACCATCGTCTGCGCGTACAGCTACACCGGCATCGTGCTCGGCGAGATAGGGAAGTAAATCGGCTACTTTGGTGCTCGCAGGCACTTCCTTGATGCCTGCAGGGGGTGTGTTATCCGAGGCGATATCGCCTGCGGTTAAAATCAGTTCCCACGGAACATCGTTGGTAAATTCCCGCACGTAGTCATCGGCGGGATTCAGAATCAGGTCAACGGGGCGGCCGATCTGAACGACTGCGCCATCTTTCATGATAGCCATACGATCTGCGACACGCAAAGATTCGAGGAAGTCATGGGTAATAAAAACAATTGATTTATGTAGTTCCTGCTGTAGGCGTAAAAATTCATCCTGCATCTGGCGCCTTATCAGCGGGTCAAGCGCACTGAATGGCTCATCAAGAAACCACACCTCCGGTTCAACCGCCAACGAGCGGGCGATACCGACACGCTGTTGCTGTCCGCCGGAGAGTTGGCTGGGATAACTGGATTCGCGGCCTTCAAGACCAACAAGGTCAATGACCCGTTCAGCGCGTTTGGTGCGCTCTTTCGGTTCCATGCCTTGCAGTTTGAGCGGAAAGGCGACATTTTCAAACACATTCAGGTGGGGCAGCAATCCAAAGCTTTGAAATACCATTCCCATTTTGTAGCGCCGAAAGTCAATCAGTTCTTTCGGGCTCGCTTTCAGCAAATCCTGTCCATCAAGCAGTATCTCTCCGCAAGTCGGTTCGACCAAGCGGGAAAGACACCGTACGACAGTGGATTTGCCAGAGCCGGACAAACCCATAATGACAAATATTTCACCCGGCATCAGGTCGAAATTCACATCAGCAGAAGCAACAATACCTCCCTGATCACGGATGCTCTGAGCAAGTTCCGCAGCATTTCCACCATTTTGAGGCAGTCGGCTTTCGTCGCTAAGGTGACTCGCCGCATTTGGACCATAGAGCTTCCATAAATTCCTGCAAGACAGCTTTGCTTCAGTTGGAGAGTTAGATGTTGACATGATTGGAGTGCCTCTTGATTTTGAAGCGGAAACGCTGATTCTCAGCGTTTCCGCTTTCTTCGGTGAAACGTTCTACATCGTAGCTTCAATCCACGGTTTCCAAATATCTTCGTTTGCAGCCATCCACTCAGCAACAACTTCTTCGATTTCACGACCCATCTGATCAACTTCATGAATCAGGGCATTCTGAACCTCGTTAGTCAACTGCATCTGCTCGGCAACTTTCAATGCCTTGGGAAAACTCTCGACAAACGGCTTTGAAGCGATTTTGTCGACGGTAGCCTGCTGAAAGCCACATGCCTGCCCGCGACTTTGATTGCTTTCATCGCAATTACCTTGCGGGGCATCCCACGCGACCCAATCCATTTCCATCTCAGCAAACAACCAATGTGGTTGCCAAAACATCATCAGAATCGGCTGTTCTGCAGCAACAGCACTCTTCAGTTCTGCAACCATAGCGCCTTCAGAGCCGCCTGGAATTGGTTTGAACGGCATTTCAATGAGTTTGACCAGATCTGACGATCGCGTACCCCAATCGGCTGGATAAGTGATTAGGCGTCCATTTGGAAAGGTGTCTGCGGCTGCGAATGCTTGCGCGCAATCGTAAAGCGCTTGGTAGGAAGGCAGTCCCGGACACTTTTCTGCCATATAGGGCGGATAAATCCATCCTTCCTGTGGATTCAATCCCAAACTACCCAAAACAATGATGTCACCGCTGGCAACTGCTTTTGGATAAATTTCACCAACATTGTTTGTCCACACTTCAGGCTGGTAGTGAAGAGAGCCTTCTGCGAAAGCAGCAAACTGCGGCACCGCTCCTGCAGTAATCAGTTCCACTTCATGGCCAAGTTCCTTAAACTGAACTTCATTCAGTATATTTCGCCCAAATCCTTTCCAGCCTTTTGTTTCTGTTCAGGAAGCAACCGTCACCAGACGTTGTAAACCTGTATATCTGTACCCAGTGCATGAATCACCGGCATTCGCCTCCGTTTG
>JAJDXD010000014.1 GCA_022823405.1 Gammaproteobacteria bacterium | reverse complement strand
GTCATACTTAGCCCAAAACTAACTTATCGTTGGGTTGACAAACGGCCGTATGTTAAAGATCGGCTAAATCTCATCAGTTTCGACACCAAGTTGAAAATCGAAAGCTCCATTACTCTGCATATCTACCTTCTTGCCATTATCCTACTCCAGCTGTAAGCGTATTCGGGTTATATTCTGGTGAAACTGATTCAAATCCGGGAGACATCCGCGTGAAAACATTCAACTTTCATTCCGAACCGCTGCAAGACGGTTGGCTTGATGCTTATGGACACTTGAACGAAGCATATTATCTGGTTCCGTTCACGAATGCAAATTGGGCCATGCAGGAACATTTTGAGATTGGCGTTCCTTACTTTGATGAGACAGGCTGTGCGTTGTACACTCTGGAAACACACGTTCGCTACGTCAACGAAGTCAGAAAACCGGCTCATCTAGATGTCGAGACCATCATTCTCGGAATTGATCCCAAGAAAATCTGGTGTGCCCATATGATGGTTGTGAGCGGCAACATCTGCGCAACAGGTGAAATGATTATGCTTCACTACAATACACGGGAATCGTGCACCGCTCCGATGCCGGATGCCACTCAGAACATGCTACAGGATGCAGTGGAAACAAATCATCCCGACTGGATTGGCCGACGCATCTCACTGACTGGAAAGCAGTAATTCAATCGTATCACCCTGCATCAAGTAACTGTCAATCGATTTAACTGACTGAGAAGTGCGGATCAGCGGTTAAAGAACGGGACTTCAAGGTCCTCGATTTATCTGGCTACATAAGGTCGCAGACTTACAACCTGCCTCCGATTCAAACCGGACTTGTCGCGTAAACTGACTGCTTAATCAAATCTATGTTCACGCCGATGTGAATCTCTAAACCATTGATTGATTGGGAAACTGTTTACTTTCGTTGGCCTATGATTGGCTTTTACATTTGACGATCATTGGCAGCAGTTGCTATACGTCTATTCTCTAGTTTTGATCTCTGAATTAATGTTACAAATATGGATTTTTTACTAATTACTGTGTCGACATACCTCCCGTGCTTCAGACGGCCCTTTGTTATACTGAACACTAAATTTTGTTCATCCGCAGCAGGCCAATGGCCTAATGCTTACAACCCGAGGAGGTGTAGGGTATGAAATTGAAAAAAGTGCTGGGGCTGTTTGTAGCCAGCATCGCATTACTTTTTGCAAATTCAGCAGCACAGGCTGAATGCAAGGAGTTGATACTTGGTTCAGCAATCTCGCTAACCGGCAAGTATGCGACCAATGGTGTGCATGCCAAGAACGGTTATGAGTTTGCGATTCAAAAGATCAAGGAAGCTGGTGGCGTCAAGATCGGCGACGAATGCTACAACTTCAGTGTCATCTACTACGATGATGAATCGAAAGGTGACCGTGGTGCAACACTCGCCGAGCGATTGATCAACCAGGACAAAGTTCAGTATATGCTTGGACCATATTCTTCAGGTTTGACGAAGGCAATCGCACCAGTCACTGAAAAATATCAGATCCCCATGGTCGAAGCTGAAGGTGCCAGTCGCTCGTTGTTTAACCAAGGATACAAGTACCTGTTCGCAGTTCTTTCGACATCTGAACAGTATCTGGCCTCAGCGATTGCGCTCGCTGCTGAAAAAGCAGAAGAAACCGGTATGGCTACCAGTGATGTCAAAGTTGCTGTTGCTGTAGAAAATGATCCATTTTCGCTGGATATCCGGGCTGGTGTGCTCGAGGATGCAAGCAAATATGGTATGCAGATCGTTGTTGATGAGCAGTTGCCGCGTGATCTCTCTGACATGAGCGCAATTCTGACCAAGGTAAAATTGCTAAAACCAGACGTATTGGTAGTCAGTGGACATTCAAAAGGGGCTGCCACTGCTGTCCGGCAAATTGAAGAACAAAACGTGAAAGTCCCGATGATCGCCATTACGCACTGCGAAGCAGCTGATGTAGTTGGAAATTTCGGTGAAGCCGCCAACGACATTCTCTGTTCGACACAGTGGGCAGAAACGCTGACCTACAGCGATGAAATCTTTGGAACCGCCGCAAATTACGAACAAGAATTCAAAGCAGCCTACCCGGAATACGCCGAAAAGACAGTCCCATACCAAACCGCCCAGGCTTCAGCAGCCGTTTATGTATTCAAAGATGCTTTTGAACGCGCCGGAACACTTGATAAAGAAGCTGTGCGCGATGCACTGACTGAAACAGATCTCGCAACCTTCTACGGTCAGATCAAATTTTCTGAAGCTGGAAACAACATAGCAAAGCCGATGGTGCTGCGACAAATTCAAGATGGTCAATACAACGTGGTCGCACCATCAGGGTTTGCTTCACACCCACTCAACTGGCCAAGGAGCTAAGTTCAAGAAACTAAGCGACCGGCTGTGCAACACAGTCGGTCGCTTGGTTCGATCAATCAACAGCCACTTTTATGCATACTTTATGGTGGGCCTGGAAAATCCAACTATAAGGCAAATTTTGTCGGATCTGCCCTCACTCACGGTAGTGGGTAGTTTCGATCATTGATCAGCCCTTTGGGATAAATTGAATAGCAAGATTTGAGAAGCTGGGAAAACATAACAAAACCGATGGTGCTGCGCCAAGTTGAAGATGGCTAATACTAGCATGTTGCGCCATCTGAAATTGCTTCGCTCGTACTCAACTGGCACTGACTTAAGTTCAAGAGCAAAAACCAAGCAACCGGACCTGACAACACTTCGTCTTTAAAAAATGGATCAGTTTCTAGCCAACTTCTCGCTGTTGCTTGAATTTCCCGTAGTTAACCTGAAAATCATCATTGACGGTGTGATGATTGGCGCATTGTTTGCTTTGTCAGCCTATGGACTCGCGCTGGTTTGGGGCGTCATGAATGTCAAGAACCTCGCTCAAGGTGACTTTGTCATTGCAGGCGGTTATGTTGCCTGGGCGCTGTCAAAGCAGGGTATACACCCACTGCTTGGAGTCCCTGCCGCATTCGTTGTACTGTGGATTGTAGGCTGGATTATCTACAAGCTGATCATCACCCGCGTGATTGAGCGCGACTTGTTTACTTCGCTTCTTGCCACCTTCGGGATTGCCATCATTATTGCCCAGGTGCTCAACCTGTTGTTCGGATCAGACACTCAAAGCATCGCACTCAAATACAAAACGCTTTATTTTATGGATGGATTCATCGACATACCAATCGCTAAACTGCTTGGTGTGTTAATGGCATCTGCATTGGCGGCTGGTGTGGTGCTTTTTATGAAATTCAGCCGTATGGGTCAGGCCATACGTGCCACCGCCCAGGATGCCAGAGCCGCCCGAGTGCTGGGAATCAACACCGAAAAAGTCTACGCATTTACCTTTTCGCTCAATGCTGCCATTTGCGGTGCAGCAGGTGCGATCGTAGTCATGGTCTGGGTCATCCAGCCGTTTTATGGAATTACTCACTCAATCCGATCTTTTGTCATCGTCACTGCGGCTGGCCTTGGCAATTTACCTGGTGTCATTGCAGCCGGATTGGGAATTGGCGCACTCGAACAGTATGGTGCGCACATTTTTGGAATCGGTTATCAGCAAGCAGTCGCAGTGCTTCTTTTGCTTTTGGTTCTGCTGATTCGCCTGATGCAGCAGAAAAGAGTGCGTAAGAGCCTACAGTAATTCCGGTAGAGGTTCAGCACGATGAAAACAAAGCGACTCGTCTTCTATGCAGCGCTGCTGGCGTTCACAGTGCTGGCACCTTATTTGCTGCCGGACTTTAAAACTCAATTGGCAACGCTCTGGCTGATGATTATTGTTGCAATCACCTGGGATATGACAGGTGGACAGATGGGGTACAACTCACTGGGTAACATCTTCTTCTATGGAACAGGCATGTATGTCGCTGCGGTTGTAACTATCGCAATTCCCTTCGATGTCGGAGACTACACCAATGCGTTCAGTGACAGGATTTATGAGTTTACTGACACCCAGTATTTCGTAGGTACATTGGTAGGAACCCTGGCCGCGGGGGTATTTTGCGCGCTATCTGCGCTGGTCATTGGCTATATCACCTTCGGGCTGCGCGGTCCTTACTTTGCCATCGGCACATTGGGCGTTGCAATTGCCGCAGGAGAGCTGGTTTCGAATTGGGAGTGGGTTGGCGGAGGCCAAGGCATTTCGCTTCCGGTCTTTCCCTATGACCTGGAACTGGGAAAACAATTTTTCTATTTTCTATTTGCCGGTACCGGAGTGGCCGCCTTTGCTTTTGCCAAATGGCTCTACAGCACACGCTTCGGTGCAGCGATCAATGCCATTCGCGACGACGAGGAAAAGGCGGAAGCCATGGGCATCCACACCATGAGATACAAATTAACTGCCTGGTCTTTGTCCGCGTTTTTCGTCGGAATCGCTGGAGGAATATCTGCGTTTCAGTTAATTCATTTCGAACCGTTGGAAACCGCCTACCAGACAATTAATCTTGGCATATTCATGGTTGTTTGTGTGCTACTGGGCGGAAAAGGAACGCTTTGGGGACCGGTTGTCGGTGCGATCGTCTTTCACCTGTTCAAAGAAGTGACCTGGAATTACTTCCTTGGCTGGCAGTGGGTCGCGCTTGGCACATTAATTGTTGTGACTGTCGTGTATTTCAGAGACGGCATTATGGGTTGGCTAATGCATACCAGACCTGAGTGGTTCGGAATCCGGATTGAGTCCAAGCAGGGGGAGGCGCCTTCGTGACACACATCATTGAAGTCGAAGGTGTTTCAAAAGCCTATGGTGGCGTGATTGCCAACAGTAACATCACGATGGGTGTTGAGGCTGGTGGAATTACGGGGCTGATTGGTCCAAATGGATCCGGTAAAACCACGCTTTTTAACTCAATTGTTGGTTATCACCCAATTGATTCAGGCTCCATCCGCTTTGACGGACGTGAAATATCCCGAAATTCAGTTCAGGATATTGCACGGATGGGACTGATCCGCACCTTTCAGCAAACACGAATTTACGGCAAAATGAACTGTGTGCAGAACATGCTCATTTCCTTGCCTCACAGGAAGATGAGTTTCCTTGATTCATTCAGCCGCAATAGCAGCGAAGACTACGAAAAGGCAGATCGCCTGCTGGAGTTTGTCGGTCTTTATGAAAAACGCTTTCTTACTGGAGGCTCTTTGTCGTTTGGACAACAGAAACTGCTGGAGTTTGCCATGGCGCTGATGAACGAACCCACTGCACTGCTGCTAGACGAGCCAACCGCAGGCATCAATCCAACACTGATCAATGGACTAATCGATCGTCTGAAGCGTGCAAATCATGAATTTGGCATCACTCTCTTCGTCATTGAACACAATATGCGGGTCATCATGAATCTTGCCAGCAAAATTTACTGCCTTGCTCATGGTGAACTTCTGGCAGAAGGCAGACCTGATGAGATTCAGAAAGATCAGCGAGTTATTGATGCATACCTTGGGGTTCACTAAGCAAAGAGCAGTGATCAGCAATGAACACACAGGACACTGACAAGGTAAAGGGTTATGGCGGTGGTGGTGTCGAGGCCGTCATTTCGGTGGACGAAGTTACGCGCCAAGCGGCTCAGATTGCCGAAGATATCTCAATTGAGGACCTAGATCAACTGGTTGACGGCGAACCATTCGTCAAAATTGATCATCTCAATGCAGGATACGGAAAAATGGAGATTCTGCACGACTTTAATTTACGCGTTGGGCACAAGCAGTCGCTTTGCCTGATTGGCCCGAACGGTGCAGGTAAATCAACCATTTTGCATTCAATTTTTGGCTTTACGCAAATCTATAGCGGGCAGATCTTTGTCGGAGCACAACCTTCTCCCATGGATGTCACTAAGCTGACTTCGAGTGAAAAACTGTCAGCTGCTGGTATTGCATACATTTTGCAGGACAAGTCAATTTTTCCAAGTATGACCGTAGAAGAAAACCTGTGGATGGGCGGCTTTCTGAAAGACAAACCGACTGAGGCTAAACAGGTTGCAGAGAAGATATTCGATCGTTATCCTCGGCTCGCTGCGCGGCGCAGACATCAGGCAAAGGTGCTTTCTGGTGGCGAACGACGCCTTCTTGAAATTTCAAGAGCGCTGGTAATGGAGCCAGACTTGCTGCTTGTTGACGAACCTTCCATCGGGCTGGAGCCGCGTTTCATCGATATGGTTTTCGAAATTCTTGATGAATTGCAAAACAAGGATGGCAAAACCATCATCATGGTCGAGCAGAATGCCAAAAAAGGCCTCGAATTTGCCGATATTGGCTATGTACTGGTATCGGGTCAATTGGCTATTGCTGGTAGAGGGGATGACTTGCTCTCAAACCCCAAAGTTGGCGAACTGTTTCTAGGGGGCTGATGTAATCAGCCTGTTCTGATTGCCAAAATAGTATAGGCGAGACTGGCAGGGTATTCACACCGGAGCATGGACCGGGAGTCCGTTGCGAAAACTTCTGATTTCAGTCCCTCAATATCGAACTATCCCATCCCGAACGTAATTTCTTGTGTGTAGCATATTGTTCAAGATGTCTGCAGATTAAGCCTGTTCTTTCTGCAGGTGAAACAAAAAAACCTGGCGGTCTGCCGTAGAGCAGACCGCCAGGTTCGATTTAGAGGTAAAAGCTGTTATGCTTTCGGTGGTTTGAGCCGTGATAACGGAGTACCCTGCTCTTCAAAGTAATCTCTGGTTACCTTGAATACCATAGGTGCTAACAATAACAAGCCAATCAGGTTTGGCACGGCCATCAGTCCATTCAAAGTGTCAGATAGATTCCACACAAAATCAACTTTAAAATTGGCAAATGAAAGTGCCGCCAGTACCCAGAACGCACGATAAATCATCACGCTTTTTTCTGAGAACAGATACTGCCAACATCGTTCGCCATAATAAGACCAACCCAAAATGGTGGTAAATGCGAACACTACCAGTGCAATAGTGACGATGTACTGGCCGCCTGCAATGGTGATATCGAAGGCTTGAGAAGTTAGTACCACACCGGTGTAACCGCCACCTTCAGGAGCGATCAGCGTCCACGCGCCTGATGTCAAAATCACCAGTGCTGTCATAGTGCAGACCACGAGCGTATCAATGAATGTTCCGAGCATGGCAATGATGCCTTGTCTAACCGGATTATTGGTTCGTGCTGCGGCATGAGCAATCGCAGCTGATCCAAGTCCTGATTCATTTGAGAACACACCTCGTGCCACGCCAAAACGGATGGCTGCTGCAACTGCTGCACCTGCAAATCCACCAGTCGCTGCCGCAGGATTAAATGCATAGTTGAAAATCATGGCAATTGCTTCTGGCACTTTGGCAATATTGATCAGAATGATAACGAGCGATGCACCAATGTAGAGCACGATCATGGCAGGAACCAATTTACCTGCAACATCACCGATTCGGCGAATACCGCCAAGAATGACGAAGCCAACCAGTGCTGCTACGATGATACCGGTTATCCAAGTCGCAACGCCAAAGCTCGAGTCAAGTGCCGCCGCCATAGAGTTTACCTGGACTGCATTACCAATTCCGAAAGCTGCCACCGCGCCAAAAATAGCAAACGCCAAGCCCAGATATTTACCAAGTTCAGGGGCAAATTGGCCTACACCGTTTTTGAGATAGTACATTGGACCGCCAACGTACTTGCCCTCTTTGTCAACCTCTCTGTACTTAACAGCACAGACTGCCTCTGCATATTTGGTTGCCATACCAAAAAGAGCAATCAACCACATGTAGAATATTGCGCCTGGACCACCTAGTGCAATTGCAGTTGCGACACCGGCAATGTTACCGGTACCGACCGTCGCTGAAAGCGCGGTCATCAATGCGTTGAATGGCTTTACTTCACCTTCACCTTCGCCTTCATCGGATTTGGCAAACAGGATTTTGAAGCCATATACCACTTTCCGCCAAGGCATAAATACCAAGCCCAGCGTTAACAGCAGGCCGGTTACACCCAGCATGCTAAGCATAGGCGGTCCCCATGCAAAAGCATTAATTGAGTTAATAATCGAGTTCAGTTGATCCATTAGAATTCCTCCGCCTCATTGGATTTATTCTTGTTTATGAAGATTCTCGTATCAAAACTGATGTTGAAATACGCAATCCGTATTTCGA